>NZ_JAJLMN010000001.1:5527500-5860510 GCF_021730615.1 Lichenibacterium dinghuense | reverse complement strand
GCTGCTCAGCGGCCGGCCTCGGAGGGGCTGACCTCGAAGCTGCCGCGGCCCGCGTCGCCCGCTTCCGCGCCGATGCTGCGGCCCGCGCCAAACCGGCCGGCGCGGGCGACGGCGAGGGCGCGGCCCCGGCGGCCGGCGGCCTCGCCGCCATCCGCGCCGCCGTCGACGCCCTCGGCCCGGCCGCGAAGCCGAAGGCGGCCTCGGCCGGCCCGGCGGCCATCCGCGACCTGTCCGAGGTCGCGGGCGACTGGGGCCTGCCCGACGCCGTGGCGCGGCGCCTCCTGCCGTCGCTGACGGTGAGCAGCGGCGCCGCCACCGTGGACCCCGTGCTGGCCGACCGCACGGTGCTGCTCGCGCTGCTGGGCAGCGACGAGCGCGTCGACGACTACGTGCGGCGGCGGGAAGCCGGGTTCGGCGACAAGGATTCGGCGCTGGCGCTGCTGCCGGTGCCGTCGCGCGACTTCGTCGCCTTCGACGACGTGCCGGCCGTGCGGGCCGTGGCCCGGGTCCGGGTGGCGAACCGCTATGAGCGGCGCTACGAATTCGTTCTCGCGCCGCCGGCTTCCACGCCGCCCGTCGCGGCGCCGGACGCCGGCGACGGTGCGGGCGGGCGGAGCGCGGCCCCCGTCGTCGTGTCCTGGCGGGTGCTGCCGTGATGGTGCGCGCATGCTGAGCAGGCTTCGGGGCTGGTGGACGTGGTTCGTGGAGGGCCTCGTCGAGGCGCTGCTGTGGGTCGTCGACCGCGCGCGGCGGGCCGCGCCGGTCCGCATCGACCTCGGCGGCGGATCGGCCACGGTGTTGGGGGCCGGCGGCGCGCCGCTCGGGGGGCTGACGCCGGGCGACGGCCCGGCCGCCTTCGAGCCGGCCGGCCTCGCCCGGCGGCTCGCCGGCGCCGCGGTCGACCTCGTGGTGCCCCCGAACTGGATCGCCCGGCGCGAGCTCGACCCTGTGGCCCTGGCGAGCCGCCCCTTCCTCGACGCCTTCGTGCGCCACCAGATTGAGCGCGTGACCCCGTGGCGCGTCGGCGACGTCCACTACCGCATCTCCGCGGACCCGCTGCCCGAGGACCCGGCCCGCCTGGCCGTGGCCGTGGCGGTGGTGCCGAAGCGGCTCGTGGCGCGCGCGCTCGCCGCCTTGGCGCCGCTGCAGCCGCGCGAGATCCGCCTGCGCGCCGCGGACGATCCGGCCGGCGCCCGCGCCCTGCCCCTCGGCGGCGGACGCCCGCGCCTCGCCGCCGCGCTGCGCCGAGCCGTGCTGGGCGGCCTCGGCGCGGCGCTCCTCGGCACGGTGGGCGTGGTCGGGGTGCTGGAATGGCAGGCCGGCGCGGTGCGCGACGACATCGACGAGCAGGACCGCGTCCTGGACGCGCGCAAGGCCGTCCTGGCGCGCGAGCGCCGCGCCGCCGACCCCGGCGGCGAGGCGGCCGCGAAGCTGCGCGCGATCGAGGCGGCCCGCCCGCGCGCGGTGGCGGTCATCGACGCGCTGTCGGCCGCGCTGCCCGACAGCGCCCACCTGACCGCGCTGTCGATCGAGGGCGACCGCGTCACGGTGGCTGGGGTGTCGAGCGAGCCGTCGGCCCTGGTGCCGGCGCTGGAAACCTCGGGCGCCTTCGCGAGCGTGGCCTTCGGCGCCGCCACGACGCGGGCCGAGACCGGCGGCGGCGACCGCTTCACGCTGGAGATGAAGGCCCTGCCGCGACGCTCGGACCACGCCGGCCCGCCGCCGGGCGAGGCACCGCCGACCGTCACGAGGGCCGGGCCGTGACGTCGCGGCAGCTCGTCACCCTGGGGCGGCCGCTCGGCGCCAGCCTGCTGCTCGGGGCTCTCCTGCTGGCCGCGCTCGGGGCCATCGGCGCGAGCTGGGCCGACCTGTCGTCCGCGACGGAGGAGCGCGACGCCAAGGCGGAGCTCCTGGCCCGCAGCGTCGCGGCCAGCCAGCGGGCCAGGGCCGCCCCGGCGGTGCCCGCGGCCGACCCCTTCGTCCACGCCGACACCGCGACCCTCGCGGCTGCGGCGGTCGACTCCGACCTGCGCACCAGGGCCGCCGCCGCGGGGATATCCCTGCTGTCGAGCCGCGCCGACGCCAAGCCGGAAGAGCCGGGCACCTCCGGCGCCGGCTTCGGCACCCGCATCGAGGATCAGGCCGTGCTGGAAGGGCAGAACGGGGCCCTGCAGGCGCTGCTCGTCGCCGTCGAGACGGGCACCCCGGCGATGCTGGTCGACGACGTCGCGGTCGAGCCCGCCGAGCAGGACGGCGCGGCGCTCGGCGACGCGCAGCAGCCGAGGCTGCACGTGACCCTGACGCTCAGCGCCTATTGGCGGCCCGGACAGCCCCCGAAATGACGAGGCGGCCGATCCTGCGATCGGCCGCCCCTCCGTCGAAGCCGGCTCGCGCCGGCCGATGGTCCCGGTCGGACTAGCCGCCGGTGGCCTTCAGCAGGGCGTCGAAGCCCGGGCCGCCGTTGGCGCCGTTCGGGAAGAACACGCCCTGAGACGCGCCGATGCCGCCGTAGACCACGTTGAGCACCTGGCGCGGCGTGCGGGCGAAGACGAGGCTGTTCGGGTCCGTCGGCACGATGTTGGCCGGCGACGGGAAGCCGCCGTCGAGCGTGCTCTCGCTCGCGCCGATGCCCTGGTCGTCCGCCGCCTGCGACAGCTTGGCGCGGAGGGCGGAGATCAGGCCCGTGATGCCCGTCACGGTGCCGTTCTGCTGCGAGAACAGCGCCGTGCGGATCGTAGCGGCATGGTAGGCTTCCACGCCCAGGATCGAGGCCGCGGCCGCGAGGTACGACTTGTTGGTGATGAAGGGCGCGGCGCCGTTGTAGGCGGTCACGCCGACGTCCTCGAAGATGTAGGCGGCGAGCAGGAAGCTGGTGTCGTCGGCGTAGGGGTTGAACGTGCCGGGGATGTTGGCCGCCTTGGCCAGCGCCTGGAAGGACGTGTCGAGCGAGATGATCGGCTCGGCCACGGCCTGGGACCCGAGCGCGTTCTTCAGGAAGATGACGTGGTTCTTCTCGTCGTTGGCGATCTCGGCCGCGATGTTCTGCACGACGGGATTCTGGAACGGCACCTTGCTGCCGCCGCGGACGCCGCCGCCCTGCGTGCCGATGCCGCCCGTGAGGCTGGACGGAAGGCCGACGCCGTAGACGGCGCGCTGGTAGAACTCGGCTTCGAGGTATTCGAGATTGAGCGCGAAGTTGAGGATCGCGATGTCGTAGTCGGCCGAGGCGGCCTTCGCCTCGGTCGTGCCGACGGCGGCCAGGGCGGCGAGGGCGGTCCCCATGCCCGCCGTCCGGAGGAAGGCGCGGCGGCCGGCCTCGAGGTCGATCGCCGGCTGAGCGGCTTCCGCTCCGTGGTCTCGTTTGTCCTGCATGGCTGTTCGTCTCCCTGGTGGTTCGGCTCGGCGGTGCGGTCGTCGCTCCGCCGGCGATCCCCGTGCCCATAGGAAGGCTAGTGGACGACCGCGTCGTGACAAGAACGCGGGCCGCATTGCGTCGAAATTCTGTGCGCCTCGGCCGATCTTGTGGCTTATTTGCATCAACTTACATCAAGTCCGGCGCGACACGCGCGGGCCCGGCGGCTGCGCGCCCGATCCGCTGGGCGTATCGCCCCGGCGGCGCCCCGTGCTATCCAGCGACGGAAGGCGCGGGAGGGGGCCGTTTTGAGGGCAGACTCGATCCGTCGTGCCGCGCTGGCCGCGGCCCTGGCCGCATCGGCCTCGCCGACGCGAGCCGACCCGTCCGCGGAGTTCCGGGCGATGGTCGAGCGCCCGCTCTTCTCGCCGAGCCGCCGCCCCCCTCCGCCGCCCCTCGCCGCTCTGCCTCCCCCGGTCCTGCCCGAGCCGGCGCCGTCCGCCCCCGACCTGACGCTGAGCGGGGTGATCGCGGGCGGGGGGGGCGGGGTGGCCCTGGTGCGGCGCCCGCAGGATGGCGCGCCGGTGCGCGTGGCCCTCGGCGGGCAGATCGACGGGTGGACGCTGTCCGAGATCCGCCCGCGCACCGTCGTGCTCCGCCGCGACGACCGCAGCGTCACGCTGGATCTGCCGACCCCGGCGCGCTGACGGGCGACCGCGGCTTCACAGCCCGAGGTCGCTCAGCCCCGGATGGTCGGCGGGCCGCGGTCCCGCCGGCCAGCGGAACTTGCGGTCGGCTTCGGCGATCGGCAGGTCGTTGATGGAGGCGATGCGGCGGCGCATGAGGCCGTGCCCGTCGAATTCCCAGTTCTCATTGCCGTAGGAGCGGAACCAGGAGCCCGAATCGTCCCGCCATTCATAGGCGAAGCGGACCGCGATGCGGTCGCCCGCGAAGGCCCACAGCTCCTTGACGAGGCGGTAGTCGAGCTCGCGGGCCCACTTCCGCTCCAGGAAGGCCTGGATGGCGCCGCGCCCGGTGAGGAACTCGGCGCGGTTCCGCCAGACGCTGTCCTCCGTGTAGGCGCGGGCCACGGCGGCCGGATCGCGCCCGTTCCAGGCATCCTCGGCGCGCCTGACCTTGATGGCGGCGGTTTCGGCCGTGAACGGCGGCAGGGGCGGGCGGTCGGTCATGCCGGGCGATCTCCGTCGGGCGTGTGGCGGCGAGCATGCGGCATCCGGCCACGGCCGCCAAGGGGCGCCCGAGCGCGCCCGAACGCGCGCGCTCGGCCATTGGAACTTCGTTTACCGCGTTCGGCGATGGTCCTGCATCCCCTCGACGACGCCGCGACACGGCCGAAGGGGAGCGTTCGAGCCATCGCGGAGCTGCAGGCCATGGGGGTCCACCCCGAATTCTCATCCTTCGATCGACGTCCGGCCGACCTCGACGCGGCGCGCCGCACGATGTGGCAGTGGGCGGAGCCGATCGTCATCGATCGCGCCGTCGAGAGCTACGTCCGCACGGTGGACGAGGCCGGCACGGCGGCCATGGCGCGCAAGCACTGCCGCCTGTGGCAGATGGTGCTGTTCAACGGCCCCGCCACGGTGATGGCCGGCCTCGACGACCTGCAGCGCGCCGCCGACAGTCTCGGCCTGCCCGAAGCCCTGGTCGACGACACCAACGACCACATCCTCGAGGAACTCGTCGACATCGTCACGAGCCGCTACCGTTCGTCCCGCAACACCATCCGCACCTTCAGCCTCGTCCTGATGGCGGCCGCGTCCAGCCTCAGCAAGGCCCGCATATCCGTCTGACAAATCTTCGCCACGGCTTGCGCCGGGCCTTCGCTTGCGCGACCATGGCCCCAGCGGCGACCGGGATCACATCGGGCGAGCGGCCGTCGGGTGGAACGAGTGCGATGGACAGCGCGGCGGCGGTGGCATGATGCCTGAGCGGGGCGGCGACGGGGACCTGTCAGTGCGCTTCTGGGGCACGCGCGGCTCGCTGCCGATGCCCGGGCCCGACACCGTCGTCTACGGCGGCAACACCTGCTGCGTGGAGGTCCGCCTCGGGACCCGGCTCTTCATCATCGATGCCGGCAGCGGTCTCGAAGCGGCGGGCCGCTCCCTCCCGGGCACGGCCCGCATCGATCTCCTGCTCAGCCACCTCCACCACGACCACGTCTCGGGGCTGCCGTTCTTCTCTCCGATCCTGAAGGAGAAGGGGAGCCTGCGCATCTTCTGCGGGAACCAGGGCGGCGCCAGCGCCAAGGCGGCGCTCGACAGCATGTTCGCCCCGCCCCTGTTCCCCGTCACGCTGGACGTGCTGCCGGGCAGCATCGAGCACGTGGGTTTCCGGGCGGGGGAAACGCTGTCCTTCGAGGACGGCGTGCGCGTCGCCACCTGCCCGCTGCGCCATCCGGGCGGCGCCACCGCCTACCGGTTCGACCACGGCGGCCGGCGCGTCTGCTACGTGTCCGACATGGAGCACCTCGACGCCGGGCCGGACCTCGACGTCGTGAACTTCTGCCGGGGCGCCGACCTCGTCATCTACGACGCCATGTTCACCGAAAGCGAGCTGCCGCGCTGCCGGGGCTGGGGCCACTCTACCTGGAACGCCGGCGTAGAGCTGTGCCGGGCCGCCGGCGCCCGGACGCTCGCGGCCTTTCACCACCACAAGGGGCACGACGACGCGGCGCTGGCCGGCATCGAGGCCTCACTCGCCGCGGCCCTGCCGGGCTCCTTCGTGGCCCGTGAAGGGCAGACCCTGGTCTACAGGGCCCGGCAGGCTGCCGTCGCGGCCGCCCAGGAGGCGTGAGCGCGCCCCGCCCGCTTCGAGCGGGGTCCTGACGGTCGTCTCCGCCGTCCATGAGGCGTTGCAGCGCCGCGGTCGATCGACCAAGGATGGGCGCGTCGACCGTCCGCCCGTCCGGCAGGAAGCGAGGGGGCGACGGCGCCCATCAACCCCGGTCGGACAGGTCTTGTCGAACCCCCAGCAGACGATCGCCGGCCGGCAGCTGCCGATTTGGCTCAGGACCTTCGTCCGGACGCGCGAAGCCGGCCTCGTGCTCGCCGCGCTGGTGATCGGCGTCGCCGCCGGCGGACTCGTGGCGCTGGTCGGATCCACCGTCCAGGCGATGCACGAGCTGCTCTTCGCCCTGCCGCACGGGCAGCGGCTCAGCGCCGCCGCGCACCTGATCGGCTGGCGGACGCTCCTCGTCCCCGTGCTCGGCGGCCTCGCGTTGACCGCGCTGTCGCGGTATGCGCGCCGCCTGTCGGGGCGCCTCGCCGACGCCATCGAGGCCAACGCGCTGTTCGGAGGGCGCCTGTCGCTGACCGGCAGCCTGCTCGTCACGGTGCAGACCGTGGTGTCCTGCGGCACGGGGGGCTCGGTCGGGCTTGAGGCCGGCTACGCGCAGATCTCCGCCGCCATCGCGTCCCGCCTCGGCCTCGCGCTGGCGACCCGGCGCGGCGACCTGCGCCTCCTCGTCGCCTGCGGGGCGGCCGGCGCCATCGCGGCCGCCTTCGGGGCGCCGCTGGCCGGCGCCTTCTACGGGTTCGAGGTCGTGCTCGGCACCTACACGGTGTCGGCGCTGGCGCCCGTGGCCGCGAGCGCCCTCGTGGCGAGCCAGGTCGCCCACAGCTTCGACGAGGGCCATTTCCTGATCCGCCCCGGATCGCTCGCGACCCTGGGGGCGGGCGACCTCGGCCACGTCGTCGCCATCGGGGTGCTCTGCGGCTTCGCCGGTATCCTGCTGATGGTGGCCGTGGCGGGCAGCGAGACCCTGTTCCGCCGGCTGAAGGTGCCGGCGCCCTGGCGCATGCCCGTCGGCGGCCTCGTGGTGGGCGGCATGGGGCTGCTGACCCCGCAGGTGCTCGGGGCCGGACACGGCGCCATGTCGATCGACCTCGTGGCCTCGCTGGCGCCGCTCACCATCCTGGGCATCATCGCGCTGAAGGGGGCGGCCTCGGCGGTGTCGCTCGGCTCGGGCTTCCGCGGCGGCCTGTTCTACGCCTCGCTGCTGATCGGCGCGCTGGTCGGGCGCCTCTACCACGACGTCGGTTTCGTCCTCTACCCGGACCTCGCCTTCGATCCAGATGTCGCGGCGCTGACCGGCATGGCGGCCCTCGGCACCGGCGTGATCGGTGCGCCCGTCACCATGACGGCGCTGGCGCTGGAGACCACCGGCAACTTCCCCATCACGATCGCGGCGCTGATCGGCGCCGTGGTGTCGTCGCTGATCGTGCGGGAGCTGTTCGGCTATTCCTTCGCGACCTGGCGCTTCCACCTGCGCGGGGAGGCCATCCGCGGCCCGCACGACGTGGGCTGGATGCGGGACCTGTCGGTCAAGTCGCTCATGCAGGCGAACGTGCGCACGGCGGCGCACGACCTCACTCTCCGCGAGGCCCGGCTCGCCTTCCCGCTCGGCTCCGCCAAACAGCTGGCCGTGGTCGACGGCGCCGGCCGCTACGCGGGGCTGGTGATGCTCGACGACCTTCACACGGCGCCGCTCGACCGCGGCGGGGACCCCGTGTCGTCGCTGAGCCGCTTCGCCGACCGCGTGCTGCTGCCCTGGATGACGGTGCGCGAGGCGCTCGACCTGTTCGAGAAGGGCGAGGCCGACGCCCTGGTGGTGGTGGACCACGAGGCGACGCGGCGCGTGGTGGGCACGATGACGGAGGCGCACGCCCTGCGCCGTTACGGCCGGGCGCTCGAACGCCAGCAGCCCGACAACGTGCTGCGGTGAGGCTCTTCCGCGGCGCGGGACGGCGTCCCGCGTCTCCTTGACCCACCCGACGCCTTCGGGCCATGCAGCCGCATGCAGTTCCTGACCCGCGCCCCGGCCAAGATCAACCTGACGCTCCACGTCGTGCGGCGGCGCGACGACGGCTTTCACGACCTCGAGAGCCTGGTGATCTTCGCCGGCGTCGCGGACGTCCTCGCGCTCGATCCCGGCGCGCCGCTCGGCCTCGTCGTGTCGGGGCCGACCGCCACGGACGCCGGCGACGCGGACGGCAACCTCGTGCTCAAGGCCGCCCGTGCGCTCGCCGAGCGCGTGCCGGGCCTACGGCTCGGCGCCTTCCGGCTCCTGAAGCGCCTGCCCGTGGGGGCCGGCATCGGCGGGGGGTCGTCGGATGCCGCGGCGGCGCTGCGCCTGCTCGCGCGCGCCAACGGCCTCAGCATCGACGACGAGCGCGTCCACGCCGCCGCCTGCGACACGGGGTCGGACGTGCCGGTCTGCGTCCATCCGCGCTCGCGCATGATGGCGGGCACCGGCGACCGTCTCGGCACGCCGCTGATGGCGCGCCCGCTCTACGCCGTGCTGGCCAACCCGCGCGTCCACGTGCCGACCCCCGCCGTGTTCAAGGCCATGGGCTTCGCGCCCGGCGAGTCGCGCGACCTCGGCGAGCATCCCCTGCCGCATGACGGGCTCGACCACCCCGGCTTCGTCGATCTCGTGCGCGGCGGCCGCAACGACATGCAGGCCGCGGCTCTGTCGATCGCGCCCGCCATCGGCGACGCGGTGGACGTGCTCGGCGCCACCGTGGGCCACCGCGTCGTGCGGATGTCGGGGTCAGGTTCCACCTGTTTCGCGCTCTACGACGACCGCCGCGCCGCCCGCGCCGCCGCGGCGCGGGTCGCCGAAGCGCGCCCCGACTGGTGGGTCAAGGCGACGGCGCTGCGCTGACGGCCTCGCGCACTTCGGGCTGAGCGATCCGATCTCCGGACGGTCGTCACCGTCGGACCGAACGCATGTCGCGCGTCGCTCCGTTCGGGGTCGGCCGATGCCCCGGCGCGGTGCCCGACCTCGATCGAAACGGGAGCGGATGGGCAGGCGACTGGTCCGACCCGTGTGTCCGCCTCCGCCGCACTTGAAACCCTGAGGCCCGCTGCCCATCGCTTAAGCAGCGTTGCGGAGGGCCCGGACGGTGCGTCGGCTGTTGCAGCGGCGGCACACCAGGACCTGAAATGCGGGGAGCGACCGGCTCACCGGCGCCGGCGGCGGCATCGGGCCGCGGCGGGAACGGTGTCTGGCGTCTCGGCGTCCTTCTCCATGACGCAGCAGGGATTTGCGGCCTTCGGGCGCGGGTCGCGGGTCGAATCCGACCGTGATCGTTCATCAACGCTTCATCGGCCCGAGTGCAGCCTCAGCTTGCACCGTGCCGTCTGGCCGCAAGCCCCGCGCTTGCCAGGGCGCGAAGACTGGCTTTCCATGGTGGTGGGAGCTGAAGAAAGCTCCGATCCTGTGAGGAAAGCGCCACAGAACGGACACTCGCCACGCTTTGGCTGAAGGCCGTCACGCCGACGACGGGTAGCCCGTCACCGAACTGGCACACGGCCTGCAGTCAGGATTCAGACTCGTCGACGGCCGTCCCGAGATCGGACGTCGAGCGGATGAGAGGGCCCTTTGATGGACGACCTGTTCACGAGCTTCACGCGGTCCTACGACGCCCGGCGGGCGGCCGACATGTCGCTCGCCGACTACCTGCAGGGCTGCCGCTCCGACCCCATGATGTATGCCAGCGCGCCCGAGCGGATCCTGGCCGCCATCGGCGCGCCCGAGATGGTGGACACCGCCAAGGACCCGCGCCTCGGCCGCATCTTCATGAACCGCACCGTGCGGCTCTACCCCGCCTTCTCCGAGTTCTACGGCATGGAGGAGACGATCGAGCGCATCGTGTCCTTCTTCCGCCACGCCGCGCAGGGCCTGGAGGAGCGCAAGCAGATCCTGTACCTGCTCGGCCCCGTCGGCGGCGGCAAGTCCTCGCTCGCCGAGCGCCTGAAGGCGCTGATTGAGCACCACCCCGTCTACGTGCTCAAGGCCGGCAACGACCTGTCACCCGTGTTCGAGAGCCCGCTGGGCCTCTTCGATCCGGAGACGATGGGCGAGCAGATCGAGGACCGCTACGGCATCCCGCGCCGGCGCCTCACCGGGCTGATGAGCCCCTGGGCGCTGAAGCGCCTCGACGAGTTCAACGGCGACATCACCCGGTTCAAGGTCGTCAAGATCAACCCGTCCCGCCTGCGCCAGATCGCGCTCGCCAAGACCGAGCCCGGCGACGAGAACAACCAGGACATCTCGTCCCTCGTCGGCAAGGTCGACATCCGCAAGCTGGAGTCGCTGTCGCAGGCCGACCCGGACGCCTACAGCTATTCGGGCGGCCTCAACCGCGCCAACCAGGGCATGCTCGAGTTCGTCGAGATGTTCAAGGCGCCGATCAAGATGCTCCACCCCCTGCTGACCGCCACGCAGGAGGGCAACTACGTCGGCACGGAGAACATCGGCGCGATCCCGTTCACGGGCATCATCATGGCGCACTCGAACGAGGCCGAGTGGCAGACCTTCCGCCAGAACAAGAACAACGAGGCCTTCATCGACCGCATCTACGTGATCAAGGTCCCGTACTGCCTGCGCGTCTCCGAGGAGAAGTCGATCTACGACAAGCTGATCCGCTCCTCCGAACTGGCGGACGCGCCCTGCGCGCCGGGCACGCTCGACATGCTGGCGCGGTTCTCGGTCCTGTCGCGGCTGCGGGAGCACGAGAACTCCAACACCTACAGCAAGATGCGCGTCTACGACGGCGAGAGCCTGCGCGAGGTCGACCCCCGCGCCCGGTCCATGCAGGAGTACCGGGACGCCGCCGGCGTAGACGAGGGCATGGACGGCATCTCGACCCGCTTCGCCTTCAAGGTGCTGGCCGCCACCTTCAACCACGACACCACCGAGGTCGTCGCCGACCCCGTGCACCTCATGTACGTGCTGGAGCAGTCGATCCGCCGCGAACAGCTGCCCGACGACGTCGAGAAGCGCTACCGCGAGTTCATCAAGGCGGACCTCGCCCCGCGCTACGCGGAGTTCATCGGGCACGAGATCCAGAAGGCCTACCTCGAATCCTACCACGATTACGGCCAGAACCTGTTCGACCGCTACGTGGACTACGCCGACGCCTGGATCGAGGACCAGGACTTCAAGGACCCCGACACCGGCCAGCTCCTCAACCGCGAACTCCTGAACCAGGAACTGACCAAGATCGAGAAGCCGGCGGGCATCGCCAATCCCAAGGACTTCCGCAACGAGGTCGTGAAGTTCTCGCTCCGCGCCCGCGCCCACAATGCGGGTCGGAACCCGTCCTGGACCTCCTACGAAAAGTTGCGCGACGTGATCGAGCGGCGCATGTTCAGCCAGGTCGAAGAACTGCTGCCGGTCATCAGCTTCACCTCAAAGCGCGACAGCGAGACCGAGAAGAAGCACGGCGAATTCGTGCAGCGGATGGTGGAGCGGGGCTACACGGAGCGGCAGGTTCGGCGTCTCGTCGAATGGTACATGCGCCACAAGAAGGCCGGGTGATCGGGTAGAGAGCGTCAGCGAGGCCCCATGCATATCGTCGACCGCCGCCTCAACGGGAGCGGCAAGAGCCTCGCCAACCGGCAGCGCTTCCTGCGGCGCGCCAAGTCGCTGGTGCGGCAGGCGGTGCGCAACTCCTCCAAGGACCGCTCGATCAAGGACCTCGACCAGGGCGGGGAAGTGTCCATTCCGCTCGACGGGGTGCGCGAGCCCCGCCTGCGCCGGTCCTCGAAAGGCGGGGTGCGGGAAGGGCTGTTCCCCGGCAACAAGAAGTTCATCGAGGGCGACACCATCCCGCGCGACCCGTCGGGCGGCGGCGGCCGCGGCAACGAGGGCGCGGAGGACGGCTCGGGCGAGGACGACTTCCGCTTCGTCCTGTCGCGCGAGGAATACCTCGACCTGTTCTTCGACGACCTCGAACTTCCGGACCTCGCCAAGAAGAAGCTGGCGACGACGGAATCGCAGTCGCTCGCCCGCGCCGGCTACTCCACGGCCGGCTCGCCCGCCAACATGTCGCTGTCCCGCACCATGCGGAACTCGCTGTCGCGGCGCATCGCGCTGCGCCGGCCGAAGGGCGAGGACCTGAAGGCGCTGGAAGCCGAGGTGGAGGCGCTGGCCGAATCCGGCCTCGAACCCGAGCGGCTGGAGGTGCTGCGGGCCGAGCTGGCGCTCCTCCAGGACCGGACGCGGCGGGTCAGCTTCGTCGACCCGATCGACATCCGCTATCGCCGCTTCAACCCGGTGCCGAAGCCCGTCGCGCAGGCGGTGATGTTCTGCCTCATGGACACCTCAGCCTCGATGACCGAGCACATGAAGGACCTCGCCAAGCGGTTCTTCTCGCTGCTCTACATCTTCCTGAAGCGCCGCTATAAGAACGTCGACATCGTCTTCATCCGGCACACGCACGAGGCCAAGGAGGTCGACGAGGAGACCTTCTTCTCCTCGCCCGAGACGGGCGGCACGGTGGTGTCCTCGGCGCTCGACGAGATGATCCGCGTCGTCGAGGCGCGCTATCCGCCCGGCGACTGGAACATCTACACCGCGCAGGCCAGCGATGGCGACAACTCGTCCGGCGACACCGAGCGCACCGCGACGACGCTGCGCGACGGCGTGCTGCCGCTGTGCCAGTATTTCGCCTACCTCGAGGTCGGGCGCGAGAACGAGACGCCGCACATGGGCTTCGTGCAGCGGCAGACCGAGCTGTGGCGGACCTACGAGGCCGTGGCCAAGGCGGGCTCGGACTTCGCCATGTGCAAGGTGCGCCACCGCGCCGAGATCTACCCCGTGTTCCGCAAGCTCTTCGAGCGCAAGGACAAGGCCGCGGCCGGCGGCACCGGCAGGGCAGCCGCGAAGGGAGCGACCGCATGACGGCGACGAGCGGGGGCCCGCTGCTGTTCGAGGGCTCCGACTGGACCTACGAGACGCTGCAGCGCATCAACGACGCCTGCGCCGAGATCGCCCACGGCGAACTCGGCCTGAGGACCTACCCCAACCAGATCGAGATCATCACCACCGAGCAGATGCTCGACGCCTACTCGTCCGTCGGCATGCCGCTGTTCTACGGGCACTGGAGCTTCGGCAAGAGCTTCGCCCACCACGAGGCCAGCTACCGCAAGGGGTTGCGCGGCCTCGCCTACGAGATCGTCATCAACTCCGACCCCTGCATCAGCTACATCATGGAGGAGAACTCCGCCACGATGCAGACGTTGGTGATCGCTCACGCGGCCTTCGGGCACAACCACTTCTTCAAGAACAACTACCTGTTCAAGCAGTGGACGCAGGCCGAGGGCATCGTCGGCTACCTCGACTTCGCCAAGACCTTCATCGCCGACTGCGAGGAGCGCTACGGCGCGATCGCGGTCGAGCGGGTGCTGGACGCCGCCCACGCGCTGCAGAGCCACGGCGTCCACCGCTACCCGCGCAAGCGCAAGCCGGACCTCGCCTCTGAGCAGCGCCGCGAGCGCGAGCGGCGGGAGCACCAGGAGCAGATCTTCAACGACCTGTGGCGCACCGTCCCCGAGAAGGAGAAGGCCAAGGGCGCCAACCTGTCGGACGAGCGGCGCAAGGCCTTGCTGGAGCTCCCGCAGGAGAACATCCTGTATTTCCTGGAGAAGACCGCGCCGCGCCTCGCCCCCTGGCAGCGCGAGATCATCCGCATCGTCCGCCTGATCGCCCAGTACTTCTATCCGCAGGGGCAGACCAAGCTGATGAACGAGGGCTGCGCCACTTACTGCCACTACCAGATCATGGGCCGCCTCTACGAGACGGGGCAGATCAGCGAGGGATCCTACCTGGAGTTCCTCGGCTCGCACACCAACGTGGTGATGCAACCCGAATACGACGACAAGCGCTTCAGCGGCATCAATCCCTACGCGCTGGGCTTCGCCATGATGCAGGACATCGAGCGCATCGTCACCAAGCCCGAGGACGAGGACCGCGAGTGGTTCCCCGACATCGCGGGGCGCGGCGATCCCTACGCAGTTCTGGCCGACGTCTGGGCCAACTACCGCGACGAGAGCTTCGTGTCGCAGTTCCTGAGCCCCAACCTCATGCGGCGCTGGCGCCTGTTCCACGTGCAGGACGGGGGCGACCCGAAGAAGGACCTCAAGGTCGCGGCCATCCACGACGAGCGCGGCTACCGCGGCCTGCGCCGGGCCCTGTCGCGCCACTACGACGTCGCCTGGCAGGACCCGGACATCCAAGTGGTGGACGTCGACCTCGCGGGCGACCGGCGGCTGATGCTGCAGCACAGCGTGCTGAACGGCGTTCTCATGAGCGAGCGCGAGACGCGCGAAGTGCTCCAGCATCTCGCCGACCTGTGGGGCTACGACGTGCATCTCAAGGAGGTCGACGCGGCCGCCGGCAAGGTATTGAAGGAGCACAGCGCCAGCGCGCGGGCGACGTTCCTCCAGGGGCACTGACGCCCTGGCCGGCTCGCCCCTCGGTGCGGCGCGCTTCGCGCCCGCCGCGCTCGGCCTCGGCTGCGCCGCGTTCGCCCTGACCTTCGCGCACCGCCACGCGGTGGACTGGTTCTACAACGACGACCTCGCCACGCTGCGCTGGTTCGCCGAGGCCGACGCCGGCCGTCTGCGACCGTGGGACCTGCCCGACCTGTGGAACAACGAGCACCCCGTGGGCGCGCAGTTCGCCCTGCTGTGGCTGGCGCGTCGCGCCCTCGGCCTCGACATGCGGGCCTTCGTGGGCCTCTCCGTCGTCGTCGTCGCCTTGACGGCCGCCATGGCGGCGCGCCTCGCGGCGGACGCGCGGGACCCCGTCGCGATCCGCTGCGCCGCCGTCGCGGCCTGTTTCGCGCTCGCCTTCCAGCCGACCCAGACGGAGCACCTTCTCTGGAGCTTCGAGCTCGGATGGTTCGTCGTCAACGCGGTGGTCGTGGCCGACGCCGTCATGACGGAACGGTTCGGGCCGCGGGCGGTCTGGCCGGCCGCCGCGCTCTGCGCCGCCGCGTCGCTGGCCTCGGCCCAGGGCGCCTTCGCGTTCTTCGCCGCCGCGCTCCATCAGGCCCTGATGCCGGCGCGGCCCGGGCGCCGCACTGCGGCGGCGGGGCTCGCACTCGGCGGCGTCCTGGTCGTGGCGCACCTGCTGTGGCGGCCGCACGCCTCGGCCTCGGCCGCCGCGCGCCCCGACCACGCCTTCGGCGGGATGGTCGTCTACGCCGTCGAGGTCCTCGGCGGCCAGTTCGGCCTGCGCGGCCGCCTGCCTCTGCTCCTCGCGGGATCGGCGCTGCTCGCGGCCGCTGTCGTGCTGCTCTGGCGCCGCCGCCGGACCCTCCGCCCGGACAGGCTGCGCTGCGCCCTGGTGCTGATGGGCTTCTCGGGGCTGTGCCTGGCCGCCTTCGCCCAGGGCCGCCACCACCTCGGCCTCGACTGGGCGACGGCCTCGTTCCACGCGGCTCCGCTGCTCGTGCCCTTCGCGCTCGGCCTCGCCGTGCTGCTCGGCGCGCCCCCGGCCGCCGCGCCGACGAGGCGACGGCTCGACCGCGCCGCATCGGCCGCGACGGTGCTGCTGCTCGCGTCCGCGACCGCCGCGGCCGTGCCCTACGGCGTCACGCGGGCGCGGCTCTGGGCGATGGACCGCGGCTACGCCCGCTGGGCGACCTGCTCGGGCGCGGTGCCGGAACTCGTCGCGGCGCGGGGGAGCGGCGTCGACTACGACCTCGCCGGCTTCGCGCTGGTGAGGCCGCTGGCGACGCAGATGTGCGCCGCGCCGGCCGGGCCGCTCGAAGCCGCGCTGGTGCGGCGCCCGCCCCTCTTCGACGCGCTCGCGGCCGGGCGGCCGGAGGTAGACCGCGCGCTCGACGCGCTCTGGCAGGACTACGCCACGGACCCGAAGCTGCAACTCGCCTTCAAGCCGTGGCGGAGCGACACGCCCGTGCGGCTGCTGGCCTTCGCCGAGGCGGAAAAAGGATCGGAGATCGAACCCGGCCGCCTCACGCGAGACGCGGACATCCACCGCGGCCCGGCGCCGTGAGGGCCGACGCTCCGGCGGTCGTCAGTTCGCGCGCCTCACGCAGAAGTCGACCACCTCGAGCAGCGCCGCCCTGTGCTCGGACGCGGGGAACAGCTCCAGCGCGTCGCGCGCCATGGCGCCGTAGTGCCGGGCGCGCTCGATCGTGTCCTCGATGGCGCGGTGGCGGCGCATCGTGGCGATGGCGGTCTCGAGGTCGCCCTCGGCGATCTCGGCCTTCTCCAGCGTGCGGACCCAGAAGGCCCGCTCCTCGGACGAGCCACGGCGGAATGAGAGCACCACCGGCAGGGTGATCTTGCCTTCGCGGAAGTCGTCGCCGACGTTCTTGCCGAGCTTGGCGCTGGAGCCGCCGTAGTCCAGCGCGTCGTCGATGAGCTGGAACGCGATGCCGAGGTTGGTGCCATAGGCGCGGCAGGCCGCCATCTCGGCCTTGCTCCGCCCGGCCAGGATGGGGCCGACCTCGCAGGCCGCGGCGAACAGCGCCGCCGTCTTGGCGCGGATCACCGCGACGTAGTCGTCCTCGGTCGTCGCCGTGTCCTTGGCGGCCGAGATCTGCATGACCTCGCCCTCGGCGATCACCGCCGCGGCGTCGGCCAGGACGGACAGGCAGGGCAGGGAGCCCACCTCCACCATCATGCGGAAGGCCTGCCCGAGCAGGAAGTCGCCGACCAGCACGGAAGCCTCGTTGCCCCACAGCATGCGGGCGGCGAGCTTGCCGCGGCGCATGTCGCTCTGGTCGACGACGTCGTCGTGCAGCAGCGTCGCCGTGTGCATGAACTCGACCGAGGCCGCGAGCTTGACGTGGCCGTCGCCCGCGTAGCCGCACAGCCCCGCCGCGGCGAGCGTCATCATGGGGCGCAGGCGCTTGCCGCCCGACTCGATGAGGTGGTTGGCGACCTCGGGGATCATGGCCACGTCGGAGCCGGTCCGGGCCACGATGGCCTGATTGACCCGTTCCATGTCGGCCCGCACGAGGGACCAGAGCTTGCCGATGCCGGCCTCCTGGGCCGTTTCACCGAGGGGGATCACCACGCCCAAAGGCACACTTCCTTGTCACTGATGCGCGCGCGGACCATAAGGCCGGGGTAGCCCTGCCGCAACAGCGCTAAACGGCGCGGCGGGGTGTCCGGGCGGCCGAGAGTTTCGCCGGGCCGAAGACGCCGCAGAACGAGACCGCGTTCCAGATGATCGAGATCATGCGCACCAACGACATCGTCCTGATCTCGGTGGTGTCGGCGATCCTGGAGGAGTCGCGCATCGCTCATTTCATCGCCGACCAGCACATGAGCGTGATCGAGGGGTCGGCGGGCTTCCTGGCGCGCCGGATCATGGTCGAGCGCGACGCCGAATCCCGCGCGCGGCGCCTGCTCACCGACGCGGGCTTCGGCGAAGAGCTGCGCCGTGCCTGAGCCGGACCGGCTGCTCGGCGGCCGACTCGCGCTGCTGCAGGCGCCCGCGGGCCATCGCGCCGGCACCGACGCCGTGCTGCTCGCCGCCGCGGCCGCGATCGCGCCGGGGGACGCCTTCGTCGACGTCGGAGCCGGGGTGGGCACGGCGGGGCTGGCGCTGGCGCTGCGCTGCCCGGACGCCTGCGGGCTGCTGCTCGAAGCCGACGCGGCCGCGGCGGATCTCGCGCGCCACAACGCCGCGCTCAACGGCGTCGGGGACCGGGTGGCCGTGGTGGAGGCCGACCTCTTCGCCCGCGCCGCCGAACGCCCCGCGGCGCTGCGGGCCGAGGCGGCGTCGCTGGTGGTCACCAACCCGCCGTTCTTCGCGGCCGGCGCGGTGCGGGCCTCGCCGAACGCGGCGCGCGCCACCGCCCACGTGGCCGGGCCGCGCGGCCACGGCGACTGGCTCGCCGCCGCCGCGGCGCTGCTCGCCCCGAAGGGGCGGCTCGTGATGATCCATCGCCCGGACGCCCTGCCGGCACTGCTCGCGGCCTGCGACGGGCGGCTCGGCGCGGTCGCGGTGCGGCCCGTGCTGCCGCGCGAGGGAGCCGACGCGCACCGCATCCTGCTCGCGGGGATCAAGGGCAGCCGGGCGCCGCTGCGCATCGGGGCCCCGCTGGTGCTGCACGGCTCCGGCGGCGGCTTCACCGCCGAGGCGGAAGCGATCCACCGCGGCGAGGCGCTCGCCGCGATGTGACGGGCTCAGCGGTGACGGAAGTGGCCGCCGCCGTGGCCGGACCCGCCGTGATGGCGGAAGCCTCCGTGGTGGCCGAAGCCGGCGTGGTGGAAGCCCCCGAAGCCGTGACGGAAGCCGTGGCCGAACCCGTAGCCGCCGAAGTGCCGGACGTAGCCGTAGTGACGGAACCCGTAGCCGAACGCGGGCCGCACCCCGTAGACGTAGGGGCGATAGCCGAAGGTGCGGTAGCCGTAGACGGCGTTCAGGCGGCAACCGAGGCCCGGCACGAAGTGGCGCCCGATCGGGCAGACGCGATAGCCGTAGCCGTAGAACGGCAGGCCGACGCCGTAGGCGAAGCGGCGGACCCCGAAGGTGCGGGTGCCGACGATGCCGCGCCGGAAGCCGTAGCCGCCGAAGTGCCGGCCGTAGCCGTAGCCGAAGCGGTGGAAGCCGCCGAAGCGCGCGCCGCCGAAGCCGCCGAAGCGATGGAAGCCGCCGTGGTGGAAGCCTCCGAGATGGTGGAACCCGCCGCCGTGAAATCCGCCGCCGTGGCGGACGAAGGCCGCGGCCGGGGCCGCGGTGGCGACGGTTGCGCCCGCGACCGTGAGGGCGACGGTGCCGGCCGTGAGGGCCGTCCTGAAGGCGCCGCGGGTGGAGGTGACGAAGGTCTGCATGGAAAGGTTCTCCCGCGCGGTCGGCCTCCGGGTCGGCCGCTTCGTTGAGCCTTTCCTAAGCTTCGCCGCCTGAATCCGGCCTGAGCCGCGGCTTCATCGGCGGTTCACCGAGCCGGCATCTTTCGCGGCGGGACCGCGTTTGCGGACCGCGATCCACACCGGAGGCCGTTCCGCCATGCGATACCTGCACACGATGATCCGCGTCACGGATCTCGACAAGACGCTGCACTTCTTCGAAACGCTGCTCGGCATGACCGAGACGCGCCGCATCGACAACGAGAAGGGGCGGTTCACCCTCGTGTTCCTGGCCGCCTCGGAGGACGTGGAGAGCGGCCGCACCGACAAGGCGCCGCTGGTCGAGCTGACCCACAACTGGGATCCCGAGGACTACAGGGGCGGCCGCAACTTCGGCCACCTCGCCTACGAGGTCGACGACATCTACGCCCTCTGCCAGAAGCTGATGGACGCCGGCGTGACCATCAACCGCCCGCCCCGCGACGGCCACATGGCCTTCGTGCGCACGCCGGACGACATCTCGCTGGAGCTGCTCCAGAAGGGCGGTCCCAAGAAGCCGGCCGAGCCCTGGGCCTCGATGAAGAACACGGGCGAGTGGTGAGCTGAGGTCGCTCCCTCGCTGCCCGACGATTGCGCCGCCGCCCGATCCGGGCGACGGTATCGGCAGGAGAGCAGCGATGACGACGGACGACGAGGACGCGCGGTTCCTGGCCCAGGCGGTCGCCCTGTCGCGCTCGCGCATGGAGGCCGGCCTCGGCGGGCCCTTCGGCGCCGTGATCGTGCGGGACGGCGCCGTCCTGGCCGAGGGCTGGAACGCCGTCACCTCCGCCAAGGACCCGACCGCCCACGCCGAGGTCACGGCGATCCGACGCGCCTGCGCGGCCGTGGACGACTTCAGCCTCGCAGGGGCGACGATCTATTCGAGTTGCGAGCCGTGCCCGATGTGCCTCTCCGCCATCTACTGGGCGCGGCTCGACCGGCTCGTCTTCGCCAACACGCGCCACCAGGCCGCCGCCATCGGCTTCGACGACGCCTTCCTCTACGACGAGGTGCCGAAGCCCCCGCTGGATCGGCGCATGCCGACGCGCCACCTCGCCATGCCCGAAGCTGAGGCCTGCTTCCACGCCTGGGCCGAGAAGACCGACAAGGTGAGCTATTGAGCCCCGCCGCCGACCGCCTCTGGATCAAGGACCCGCTGGCCATCGTCGCCGATGGCGCCGAGCGCGGCCTCGTGGTCGAGGGGCGGACGATCGCCGAGCTGGTGCCGGCCGGCGCCGAGCCGAGCGCGCCGGCGCGGGTCTTCGACGCGTCGCGCCACGTTGTGCTGCCGGGCCTCATCAACACGCACCACCACTTCTACCAGACGCTCACGCGCGCCCATCCCGCGGCCATCGACAAGCCGCTGTTCCCCTGGCTGAAGGCGCTCTACCCGCTCTGGGCGCGGCTGACCCCCGAGGACCTGCGCGCCGCCACCCGCATCGCGCTCGTCGAACTGCTCATGTCGGGCTGCACCACCGCGGCCGACCACCACTACCTCTACCCGGCCGGCCTGGAGCAGGCCGTCGACATCGAGGTGGAGGCCGCGCGCGATGTCGGCCTGCGCATGACGGTGACGCGGGGCTCGATGAACCTGTCCGAGAAGGACGGTGGCCTGCCGCCCGACTCCGTGGTGCAGGACGAGGACGCGATCCTGCGGGACAGCGAGCGGGTGCTGAACCTGTTCCACGATCCCAGGCGCGGCGCGGACATCCGCATCGGCCTCGCGCCCTGCTCGCCCTTCACCGTCACCGAGCGGCTGATGCGCGAGACCGCGGCGCTCGCCGAGCGGCACGACTGCGCGCTCCACACCCACCTCGCCGAGACCGCCGACGAGGAGGCCTTCTGCGTGGCCCGCTACGGCTGCCGGCCGGTCGACCTCCTGGAGCGCAACGGCTGGCTCGTGCCCCGCACCTGGGTGGCGCACGGCATCCACTTCGACGACGCGGAGGTGGCGCGCCTCGGCCGCCACGGCGTCGGCGTGTGCCACTGCGCGGCCTCCAACATGGTGCTGGCCTCCGGCATCTGCCGCACCGTCGAACTGGAGGCGGCCGGCGCGCCCGTCGGCCTCGGCGTCGACGGCTCGGCCTCCAACGACGCTTCCAACATGATGGAAGCGCTGCGCCAGGCGCTGATGATCGGCCGGCTGCGCTACGGCGCCGAGCGCGTCAGCCACCGCGACGTGATCCGCTGGGGCACCGAGGGTTCGGCGCGCTGCCTCGGCCGCGACGACGTCGGCCGGATCGCGCCGGGGATGCAGGCCGATCTCGCGCTCTTCACCCTCGACGAGACGCGCTTCGCCGGCGCGCACGACCCCGTGGCGGCACTGGTGCTGTGCAACGCCAACCGCGCCGACCGGGTGATGGTGGGCGGACGCTGGCGCGTGGAGGACGGGCACCCCGTCGGGCTCGACCTCGCCAAGATGATCGCGGACCAGCGCCAGGCGGCGAAGCGCTTCGCGTGACGTGGCTTGCCTGCTTCCGCCCTGCGGGAGGAGGTCTCGAGGACCGGAATCCATGCCCTTTTCCGCCGACGCCTGGTCGCGCAACCGCGCCCTCTACGACGCCACCCTGGCCCACCCCTTCAACGCGGAGTTGACCGAGGGCCGCCTCGCGCTCGACAGCTTCCGCCACTACATCGTCCAGGACGCCAAATACCTCGTCGCCTTCGGCCAGGCGCTGGCGGTCGCGGCCGCCAAGGCCGATCAGCCCGACCACATCGTGCAGTTCGCCGGCGCGGCCCGCGAGGCCATCGTGGTCGAGCGCGCCCTGCACGAGGACTATTTCGGCCGTTTCGGCCTCGACGCCGCCGCCGTTGCGGTCGAGCCCGCGTCGCCGGCCTGCCACCACTACGCCGCGTGGCTCCTCGCGACCGCGTTCCGCGAGCCGCTGCCCGTGATCGCGGCGGCGCTGCTGCCTTGCTTCTGGGTCTATCGCGAGGTCGGCACGGCCATTCACGGCCGCGCCGCGCCGGACAACTCGTATCGCGCCTGGATCGACACCTATGCGGGCGAGGATTTCGCCGCCGCGGTCGACGCCATGATCGCCACGACGGACGCGCTCGCCGCCGAAGCCTCGGGGACCATCGTCGCGGCCATGCACGCGGCCTTCGCGCGCGCCATGCAGCTCGAATGGGTGTTCTGGGATTCGGCCCACCGTCGCGAGCGCTGGCCGGTCTGAGGCGGGTCGCTGCGGAGCTGGCCGGGATCTTGCTCGATTGACATTTGTCGGGCCTCGGCCATCCTCGGATGCACAGAGTCGCGACATCGATCCGGCCCCGAGGATCGCATCGCCTTCGCCCACGGGTTGCACGTCGGTCCCTCGTCATGTCGATCAGCAAAGCGGAAGCCGGCGAGGTCGCGTTGAGGACGGGGCGGGGGCGCCCGCCCGCCTCGGGCGTCGTTTCGCCGGGCTCTGCGGTCCGCCGGCGGGACGGCGAGCCGAGGGTCGGCGACGGCGCGCGCAACCGGGCGATGGCGGACATCACCTCCGTCGGCTTCCTGCTCGTGCCCGCCTTCTCGATGATCGCCTTCTCGTCGGCGATCGAGCCGCTGCGCCTCGCCAACCGCATCGAGGGCCACGACGCCTTCTCGTGGCGCGTGCTGTCGGCCGACGGGCGGCCGGTCGCGGCGTCGAACGGCGTCGAAGTCGCGGTGGACGGCAGCTTCGCGGACCTCGCCGGCGTCACCGCGGCCGTGGTGTGTTCCGGCATCGACGTTCAGAACCATGACCACCGCGAGGCCATCGCCCGGCTGCGCACGGTCGCGTCGCGCGGCGTGCCGGTCGGCGCGGTCTGCACGGGCACCTACGTCCTCGCCAAGGCGGGCCTCCTCGACGACCACCGCTGCACCATCCATTGGGAGAACCAGGACGCGCTGCGCGAACAGTTCCCCGAGATCGACCTCACGGACGAGCTGTTCGAGATCGACCGCACGCGCTTCACCTGCGCGGGCGGCACCGCGGCGATCGACATGATGCTGGCGCTGATCGCCCGCCGGCTCGGCCAGGAGGTGGCCTCCGGCGTCACCGACCAGCTGATCCACCACCGCATGCGGGACGGCGACGAGCGCCAGCGCATGGAGCTGCGCTCGCGCCTCGGCGTCGCCCACCCCAAGCTCATCAACGTGGTGGCCGAGATGGAGCGCTGCATCGAGCAGCCGCTGTCCTGCGTCGACCTCGCGGAGGGCGCCGGCCTGTCGACCCGGCAGCTGGAACGGCTGTTCCGCAAATACATCGGGCAGGTGCCGACCCGCTACTACCTCGGCCTGCGCCTCGCCCGCGCGCGTCAACTGCTGCTGCAGACCTCCATGCCGATCCTGTCGATCGGCCTCGCCTGCGGCTTCGTGTCGGCGTCGCACTTCTCGAAATGCTACTCCGAACACTTCGACCGCACGCCCTCGCAGGAGCGCCGCGCGCAGCGGTGAAGCGGGCGTCGGCTCCCCGACAGACGGATGTGCCACGATCGATTAGCATGGAGCCCCGGCCGCCGCTTCTCCCTCCCTTCTCGGGATGAGGAACGGTCGGACGGCACCGCCCGTCGCCGATCGCTCCGCTGAGGCCCACACCCTTGTCCACCGAATTCGACTACGTGATCGTCGGCGCGGGTTCCGCCGGCTGCGTCCTCGCCGACCGCCTGACCGAGGACGGCACCGCCTCGGTGCTGCTGGTCGAGAGCGGCGGCAACGACTGGTCGCCGCTGATCCGCATGCCGAGCGCGCTCGCCATGGCGATGAACATCGAGCGGGCGAACTGGAACTACCTGTCCGAGCCCGAGCCGCACCTCGACGGCCGGCGGATCACCTGCCCGCGGGGCCGGGTGCTCGGCGGCTCGTCGTCGATCAACGGCATGGTCTACATCCGCGGCAACGCCATGGACTACGAGGCCTGGAGCGCCGCCGGCGCGCGCGGCTGGGGCTACGCCGACGTGCTGCCCTACTTCAAGCGCGCGGAGACGCGGGAGGAGGGGGGCGACGGCTACCGCGGCGGCGACGGCCCGCTCCACACGAGCTACGGCCCGCTCGACAACCCGCTCTACACGGCCTTCGTCGAGGCGGGGCGTCAGGCCGGCTACCCGGTCACGGCGGACGTCAACGGCTTCCAGCAGGAGGGCTTCGGGCGGATGGACCGCACGGTCCACGACGGCCAGCGCTGGAGCGCCGCCCGCGCCTACCTGGACCGCGCGCGCAAGCGCTCCAACCTCACCGTCTGGACCGGGTGCCTCGCCGAGCGGGTGATCCTCGAGGGGCGGCGCGCGGTCGGCCTCGCCGGCCGCATCGCGGCGCAGCGGGTCGAGGCCCGGGCGCGGCGCGAGGTCGTGCTGGCCGGCGGCGCCATCAACTCGCCCCAGCTCCTGATGCTGTCCGGCGTCGGGCCGGGCGCCCACCTCGCGGAGCACGGCATCCCGGTCGTCGCCGACCGGCCCGGCGTCGGCGGCAACCTCACCGACCACCTGGAGTTCTACTTTCAGGTCGCGTGCCGCGAGCCCATCACGCTCTACGGCGCGCTCGGCCGGCTGTCCCAGGCGAGGATCGGCGCGCGCTGGCTTCTGAAGCGCGATGGCCTCGGCGCCACCAATCATTTCGAGAGCTGCGGCTTCATCCGGTCCCGGGCGGGCGTCGAATGGCCGGACCTGCAGTACCACTTCCTGCCCGCCGCCATCTCGTACAACGGCAAGGACCTGGCCGAGCAGCACGGCTTCCAGGCCCATGTCGGGCCGATGCGCTCGAAGAGCCGAGGCCGCGTGTCGTTGCGCTCGGCCGAGGCTTCTCAGGCGCCGGCGATCCGCTTCGACTACATGAGCCACCCCGACGACTGGACGGAGATGCGCGCCGCCGTGCGGCTGACCCGCGAGATCTTCGCGCAGGAAGCCTTCGCACCCTACCGGGGCGAGGAGATCTCGCCCGGCGCCGACGTCACGAGCGACGAGGCCATCGACGCCTTCATCCGCCGCCGCGTCGAGAGCGCCTACCACCCCTGCTCGACCTGCCGCATGGGGCGCATCGACGACCCGCAGGCCGTGGTGGGACCGGACGCGCGGGTGATCGGCGTCGAGGGCCTGCGCGTGGCCGACTCGTCGGTGTTCCCGACCATCACGACGGGCAACCTCAACGCGCCGACGATCATGCTGGCCGAGAAGGCGGCGGATCACATCCGCGGGATCGCGCCGCTGCCGCCCTCGAATCTGCCGTTCTATCGGGCGGAGGGTTGGGAGACGGCGCAGCGGTGAGGAGGGGTTCGCCCTTCTCCCGCGAAACGGGAGAAGGTGCCCGGCAGGGCGGATGAGGGGACGTCCGTGGAGCGCCGGGGTCCCCTCATCCGACCCGGCTTCGCCGGGCCACCTTCTCCCGCTTTGCGGGAGAAGGACGAAACCTACGCCAGCGCGCCGTGGCAGTGCTTGTACTTCTTGCCCGAGCCGCAGGGGCAGCTCTCGTTGCGGCTGACCCGGCCCCAGGTGGCGGGGTCGCCGGGGTCGCGGGTCGTCGGCTCGATGCGCTCCAGCGTCGACAGCATCGCGCCGCTGCCGGGGCCGAAGTCGCCCGCCGCGAGCCGGGCGTTCATGTCGGCGATCGTCACGTCGTCGTCGCCCGTGAGCGGGTCCTGGTGGGTGGCGAACATCGGCGGCAGCTCGCCGACCGTCGGCTGCTCGTAGGCCACCTCGACGCGCATGATCTGCGCGGTGACGATCTCGCGCAGCTTGGTGATCAGGCCGTCGAACATCTCGAAGGCCTCGGACTTGTACTCGTTCAGCGGATCGCGCTGCGCCACGCCGCGCCAGCCGATCACCTGCCGGAGGTGGTCCAGCGTCACGAGATGCTCGCGCCACAGGTGATCGAGCACCTGCAGCACGATCTGCTTCTCGACGTAGCGGCTGAGCTCCGCGCCGTTCTTCTCGACGCGCGACGCGAAGGCCTCCTCGGCCGCGGCCTGAAGGCGCTCGCGCATCTCCTCGTCGGCGATGCCCTCCTCCTTGGCCCAGTCGCCGACGGGCGGCTCCATGTTGAGCCCGTCCTTCAGCGCCGCCTTCAGGCCCTCGATGTCCCAGGCCTCGGGATAGGCGTCGTGCGGCATGAAGCGGGCCACGACGTCGTCGATGACGCCCTGGCGCATCTCGCCGATCATCTCCTCCAGCGATTCCTGCCCCATCATGTCGCGGCGCTGCTCGAACACGACGCGGCGCTGGTCGTTCATCACGTCGTCGTACTTCAGCACGTTCTTGCGCATGTCGAAGTTGCGCGCCTCGACCTTCTGCTGCGCCTTCTCCAGCGCCTTGTTGATCCAGGGGTGGACGATGGCCTCGTCCTCCTGCAAGCCCAGGCGCTTCAGCACCATGTCCATGCGGTCCGAGCCGAAGATCCGCATCAGGTCGTCCTGCAGCGACAGGAAGAACTTGGAGCGGCCCTTGTCGCCCTGGCGGCCGGAGCGGCCGCGGAGCTGGTTGTCGATGCGGCGGCTCTCGTGCCGCTCGGTGCCGACGATGTAGAGGCCGCCCGCCGCGATCGCCTTCTCCTTGAAAGCCGCCACCTCGGCGCGGATCTCGGCCTCCTTGGCGTCGCGCTCGGGGCCAGGCTCCATCGCGGCGCATTCGGTGGCGATGCGCATGTCCTCGGAGCCGCCGAGTTTGATGTCGGTGCCGCGGCCCGCCATGTTGGTGGCGATCGTGATGGCGCCGGGCACGCCGGCCTCGGCCACGATATAGGCCTCCTGCTCGTGGAAACGGGCGTTCAGGATGGCGAAGAGCTTGGACGGCGTGCCGGAGCGGGCCGCGGCGTAGAGCCCCTTCAGCGCCGCGGAAGGGTCCGAGAAGTCGATGCGCGTGAAGCCCGCCGCCGTCATCATCTCGCCGAGCTGTTCGGACTTCTCGATCGACGTCGTGCCGACCAGCAGCGGCTGCATGGTGGCGCTGGCGGTCTCGATCTCCTTGACGATGGCCTTGAGCTTCTCGCCCGGCGAGCGGTACACCTCGTCGTGCTCGTCGAGGCGCGACACGGGGCGGTTGGTCGGGATCTCGACCACCTCGAGCTTGTAGATCTCGGCGAACTCGTCCGCCTCGGTCGAGGCCGTGCCGGTCATGCCGGCGAGCTTCTTGTAGAGCCGGAAGTAGTTCTGGAAGGTGATGGAGGCCAGCGTCACGTTCTCGGGCTGGACCTGGACCGATTCCTTGGCCTCCAGGGCCTGGTGCAGCCCTTCCGAGTAGCGGCGGCCCGGCATCATGCGGCCCGAGAACTCGTCGATGATGACGAGCTCGCCGTTGCGGACGATGTAGTCCTTGTCGAGTGTGAACAGCTTGTGGGCCTTCAGCGCCTGCTGCACGTGGTGGACCAGCGTGGAATTGGCCGCCTCGTAGAGGGAGCCCTCGGTGAGCAGCCCCGCCTCGCCGAGCATCGCCTCGATGTGCTCGTTGCCGGCCTCGGTGAGGTTGGCGGTGCGCTGCTTCTCGTCGACCTCGTAGTCGCCCGTCACGAGGCGCGGGATGAAGGTGTCGATCCGGTTGTAGAGGTCCGACTTGTCCTCGGACGGGCCGGAGATGATCAGCGGCGTGCGGGCCTCGTCGATCAGGATCGAATCGACCTCGTCGACGATCGCGAAGGCGTGGCCGCGCTGGCACATCTGCTCCAGCTCGTACTTCATGTTGTCGCGGAGGTAGTCGAAGCCGAACTCGTTGTTCGTGCCGTAGGTGATGTCGGCCGCGTAGGAGGCCTTGCGCTCGGCGTCGTCGAGGCCGTGGACGATGATCCCGTAGGACAGGCCGAGGAAGTTGTAGACCCGGCCCATCCACTCGGCGTCGCGCCGGGCGAGGTAGTCGTTGACGGTGACGACGTGCACGCCCTTGCCGGGCAGCGCGTTGAGGTAGCAGGCCAGGGTGGCGACGAGCGTCTTGCCCTCGCCGGTGCGCATCTCGGAGATGCCGCCCTCGTGCAGCACCATGCCGCCGATCAGCTGAACGTCGAAGTGGCGCTGCCCGAGCACGCGCTTGGCGGCCTCGCGCACCGTGGCGAAGGCGGGCACCAGGAGGTCGTCGAGGGACTTGCCGGCCGCGAGCTGCTCGCGGAACTGCGCGGTCCGCGCGGTGAGCTGCTCGTCCGACAGGGCGGAGACTTCGGGCTCCATCGCGTTGATGGCGGCGACCTTGGGCGCGTAGGACTTCAGCCGGCGCCCGTTGGCCGTCCCGAAAATCTTGCTTGCGAGCGAGCCGAGCATCCGTCGAAAACCTTGATCTGGGCCGCGCGGCAGCGATGGCGCGCGGCTGAACCTGCCGTCAGTCCGCACGTCTGTAGCACGAGCGCGGCGACATCCCGGCATGTAAGTCGCCCCGGGGACCGTCGCAACGCGCGGGGACCGCGGCCCGAGAAAGCGGTGGCCTTGGACCTCGGGGACGGATATGAGCCGCCCCAAAGCCTGTCAATCGCGGGTCGAGCCTCGTCCGGCTCGCCCGACGACGGGCGTTGTCCGGAGCCGCGGCGGACCACATCTGCGGCAGCACCGGACGAGCGAGGACCTGCCCCATGCGCAAACGATACGATGCCCCGCTGCGGACCCTGGCCGCCGCGCTGCTGGCCGCCACGGCCCTGATCGGCGCCGCGGCCACGCCGGCCGCCGCGGCGGCCGGCACCTCCAAGGTGCTCGCCACCGTCAACGGCTCCGACATCACCGAGGACGACGTCCGCATCGCCACCGCCGACCTCGGCCCGGCGCTGCCCCAGCAGCTCCAGGGCCCGCAGCGCGAGGCCTACGTCCTGGACTACCTGATCGACCTGAAGCTCGCGGCCGGCCAGGCCGCGCAGGAGAAGCTCGGCGACAACCCCGAGTTCGCCAAGAAGATGGCCTACTATCACGACAAGGTCCTGATGGAGGACCTGCTCGGCAACATCGCCAAGACCGCCGTGACGCCCGAGGCCGAGAAGAAGGTCTACGACGACGCCGCCAAGGCGCAGCCGCCCGAGACCGAGATCCACGCCCGCCACATCCTCGTGCCGACCGAGGCCGAGGCCAAGGCGGCGCTGGAGCGCGTGAAGAAGGGCGAGGACTTCGCCAAGGTGGCCGACGAGGTGTCGAAGGACCCCGGCTCGCAGGGCGGCGACCTCGGCTGGTTCACCAAGGACAAGATGGTGCCGGAGTTCGCCGCCGCCGCCTTCAAGCTGGAGCCGGGCCAGGTGTCCGACCCCGTGAAGAGCGAGTTCGGCTGGCACGTCATCAAGGTCGAGGGCAAGCGCGAGAAGGCCTTCCCGCCCTTCGATCAGGTCAAGGATCAGGTGGCCCGCTACGTCGCCCAGAAGGCGCAGAGCGACGACATCTCGAAGCTGCGCGAGCAGGCCAAGATCGTGCGCAACACGCCGGCCCCCGCCGCAGCCCCGACGCCCGCGGCTCCCGCCGGCGCCGCCCCGGCCGCGGACGCGCCGAAGCCCTGAGACGGGCGGGGGCGGCCCACCCCGGCCGCCCCGATCGACGATTAGCTATCCGCCATCCGAGCCGGTACCCGTCTTGATCATCGAGGCGAAGGTCTACTATTCTCGTTCCGTTCGCCTCGGGATCGTCCATGGAACCGCTCAGGGTTTCGGCATCGGATTTTCAGCGGAACGTCGTCCGCTATCATGACGTCGCTCTTCGCCGGCCTGTCACCGTCTGCGACGAAGGACGAGACCGCACGGTGCTGCTGTCGATCGAGGAATACGAACGTCTGAAGCGCCGCGATCGTGAAGTTCTCAGCCTCGAAGACTTCACGGATGCCGACATCGCCTTGTTGGAAGCGTCAAGCCCCCCGGCAGAATCAGCGGCGTTCGACCACGAGATGGACGACTGATCCCGGTGGCCCTCCCGCGACCGGTGCAGGGCCTTGTGATCCGTTACAGCTTCCTTCGGCACGCTGAAAAGGAGCGAGGGCTGGAGGAGGGCGTCAAAGACAGACCTTGCGCCGTCATACTCGTGACGCAAGGGTCCGATGAGCGCGGGATCGTCACCGTCCTCCCCATCACGCATCGCCCACCGGATGACGACCGGCTCGCGGTTGAACTGCCCGCTGTCACGAAGGCTCGCCTCGGTCTGGATGGCGACCGCTCCTGGGTGATGCTTTCGGAAGCCAACTGCTTCGAATGGCCCGGCCCCGACCTCCGTCCCGGCATCTCCGGCGTCGGATCGCGCGTGGCCTACGCCCTGTTGCCTTTCCGATTGATGGACGAGATCAGGCTCCGCTTCATCGACGTCCTCAGAAAGCGGCGAGCGTCGGTCGTGATCCGCACCGACTAGGCCGCCGCTACTCCGTCAGGAACGCGTTCACCCGCGCCATCGCGTCCGCCGGGAAGGCCTCGTCCCAGTCGGTCGGCCACGTCATCGCCCGCGCGCCCGCGAGCCGGCCATCGACGTCGTCGACGCGCGCGATGGCGGCCCTGAGGCCGTCGACGATGCCGTCCAGAGTCGGCTTGACGCCGATCAGGTTCGGCGAGATCGCGCGGAGCGCAGCCTCGGTCTTGTTCGCGAAGGTGTTGGTGACGGTGGGCAGGCCCGCCGCCGCCATCTCCAGCGGAACGAGGCTCGGATGCGGCGTCAGCATGAGCGACAGGCCGACGTCGAAGCCCGGCAGCATGTCGATGTAGCCTTGCAGGCTGGTCTTCGGCACCATCTTGAGGAAGGTGCCGGGCACGAGCTCCAGCCGGTCCTCGGTGGCGATGGAGCCGATGCCGTGCGCGGTCCAGCCCGCTGCGGCGATCGCGGGATCGGAGAACAGCCGGACCAGCGCGGCGATGCCCATCTCGAACATGTTGCGGGCCGCGTGGTCCTCCGGCCGGGCGTAGAACAGGATGCGGCGGCCCCGGCGCTCCAACTGCTCGCGCGTCGGGCTGAAGCGCTGGATCGCGTTGGAGAAGACCGCCGAGCGCTCCTCGCCGCCTGGCGCCTCGAACAGGCCGATCCGGTTCTCGCGGAAATAGTCGCGCAGGATCGCCGTCGAGAAGAGGCCGAACTGCGGGAAGTCGTAGGCTTGGCGCAGCAGGGCCGTGTTGGTGTTCATCGGCCCGAAGAAGGGCTCGTATTCCTGGATCAGGAACAGGAAGCGGTCCTGATCGAGCGCCGCCGCGGCCCGGTGGGCCACGTGGGCGCTCCAGCCGCTCGTCGCCACGAAGCGGTCGTCCGGCGACACGGGCAGGGGCTGCGATCTGTCGTGGCGGTAGGCCACCTCCACGGCGTCGAACAGGTGGCCGATGCCGGGGTAGCGGGCGATCCGGCGCCGCCAGTCGGCGAGGTCTACCTCCGTGCGCTCCAGCAGGACGATGCGGACGGCGTGCCCGTCCCGGCGCAGGCGGAGCGCCAGGTTGAACATGCCGATGTAGCCGCCGAACAGGACGTCGAAGTTGATCGTCGCCAGCAACAGGTTGACGCGCTTCGGCTCGTCGGGCGAGGGCGCGAGCGTCAGCGGCGACACGTTGTGGAAGATCCAGCCGACGTGGCCGAAGTCCATGGCGCGGATGTCGCGCTCGTGGCCGGAGTGGCGGAAGTCGATCGGCCCCGCGCTGTCGCGGCTGGCCAGCAGGTGGCGCATGCCGTGCACCATGCGCCGGCGCCGGATGCGCTTCGACTGCTGCCCGCGCAGCGCGCTGTAGGCGGCCTGACGGCCGCGCGAGATCAGCACGGCGCGCAGGAAGTGCCCCTCGTGGTTCAGCGTCGGCCGCCGCTCGACCGCGGCCAGCAGGCGCTCGCACAGCGCGGTTGCGAGGCGGGTCAGCGCGCTCATCCGCGCCAGCACGCGCCGTGCGGCGGGCCGCGCACCCGGATGGCGCATCAGCAGCACGCGCGCCAGCACGGCCTTCTGGGCCACCAGCGACTGCCGGTCGGCCGTGGCGCGGGACACGATCTCGCCGAGCGCGGGCCCGAGCGAGCCGGGGCGCCGCAGGGCCGTCAGCACGGTCCGTCCGGCGGCGGCGAGGCCGGGCGCGTCGGCGTCGCGCTTGTGGCCGATCACGTTGGCGCCGTGCTGGACGTAGTCGTGGAGCGGCCGGTCGACGTAGCGGATGGCGCCCGCGACCAGCGCGTTCAGCCCGATCCAATGGTCGTGGTAGGCGCCGCCGAGCCGCTCGGGGAAGGGCAGGATCTCTTTCAGCAACGAGGCGCGGAACAGGCTCGCGGCACCCATCACCGTGTTGGCCGACAGCAGGCTCGGCAGGCTCGTGTAGTTGTTGCGCCGCGCCGTCCAGAACGTGTCGGCGCGGGTGCGGCCTTCGCCGTCGACGACGCGCACGTCGGCGTAGGCGAGCTGGGCTTCGCCGTCCATCGCGGCCAGCAGCGTGGCGAGCTTGTCGGGATGCCAGCGGTCGTCCTGGTCGCTGAGGGCGACGAACTCGGCGTCGAGCGGCACGGCGCGCAGCGCCCGCTCGAAGTTGCCGTAGAAGTCGAGCCGGTCGCGGTTGCGCAGGACGACGAAGCGCGGATCGTCGAGCAGCGGATCGAGGGTGCGGAGCGCGAAGTCGGGCGACGCGTCGTCGGACACGATGCAGACCCAGTTCCGGTGCGTCTGCGCCCTGATCGACTCGACCTGCGCCCGGAACAGGGCCGGCGGCGGGTTGTGGGTCGCCATGCAGATCGCCACGCGCGGCCCCTCGCCGGGCCAGTCGATCGCGACGGGCGCACGACCGTCGCCGGGCAGCAGCGTCACCGTGCCGACGGATTGCTCGAAGACGGTGCCGTCGCGCGTGACGAGGCGGAGCCGCACCGTCCGCTCGGCCGCGGCCGCGACCGGGGGCAGGGGGATCACGGCCTCGAAGCCGCTGAAGAAGCTGTCGCCCGCGGGATCGTACGCCAGCTCGGCGTCGAGCACGTCGGCGCGGGGCTGCGAGTGGTCGAGGACAGGCGTGCACGCCTCTCCGACCCACGCGTCGAGGAAGCGCGTGCGGCCCCGCGGCGCGTAGGCCCAGCCGCGGAGGTAGAGCGCCGCGCCGCGCCCGGTGTGCATCGCCGCCGGCAGCGGCTCGACGGCGCAGCGCAGGGTCCGGGGCAGGGCGGCGTCCTGCGCCTCGGCGCGGTCCAGGAAGCGGGCGAGGGGATTGGCGCCGTCCCCGTCCGGGAAGGCGGCCGCGAGGGCGCTCGCGGAGATCGCCGGGTGCGGGTCGCGGCCCGCCGCGGCGCCGTGGCTGATGTAATGCTCGGCGGCCGGTCCGCGCTGGCCACCCGAGGCACGGCTCTGGAGGCGGTAGAAGCGGGGGGCGATCAGCCCGGAGGCCGCGAGGCGGCGGGCTTCGAGCCGGAGAGCGCGGTGCCCGGCATCGCCGAACAGCGCGGACAGGAGGCGGGCGAGCGGCCCGAAACCGCCGGTTCCGGGCACACCGTCATGCTTCGTCATCGTGCCCCGGCCCGCCCCATCCCCATCGGAGAGGGGCAGAAAGCCGACGCCGGACGGGCCGTCAAGCGAAGGAGAAGCGCTTGTGGCCCTGGTAGCTGACCAGCACGGGGCTCAGCACGCCGACGATGTGGGCGATGAGCTCCGCGTTCCAGTGCAGGCCGACGGCCGGGAACGCCAGCTTGGCGAGGCCGACGCTGACGACGAGCACCTGCATCAGCGCCGCGACGTTGACGAGGGCGAAGCGGCCGTATTCGACGTGGAGGCTGCGCCCCGACGCTTCGAACACGAACAGCCGGGCCAGGAAGAAGGCCGTGGTCATGCCGACGAGATAGGCCACCACGACGGCGGCCTCGTAGGGCATCACGAGGTCGAAGACGACGCGGCTCGCGACGTTGACGGCGGCGGCGAGGCCGCCCGTCAGCAGGAAGGCGAGGAAGCGGCGGGTCTCGGGGCGGCGCAGGCGCCGGGCCAGCGATCGGCGGTTCATGGTGCGGCTCCCGTCATCTCCCGGACGGGTCCGGGCTCACGCGACACGGTCGCACACACAGATTTCTTAAAGGTTGCCGGCGCGCAACACGGAACGACATTCCGCTGTGGACAAACATCACGTCCGCGCCGCGCCGGCGAGGCCGGTCTCGCCCTCGGCGGGCGCGCCGCGCTCGGGGCCGAGCGCCCGCGCGGCCTGGAGGTCGACCACCACGCCGCCGGCGCGCTCGCGCAGGAGCTTGGCGAAGGAGGGGATGGCCTCGGCGAAGACGCGGTCGGCATCGGCGCGGTTGCCGGAGGCGACGGCGCCGGCCAGCGTGTCGAGCCAGCGCGCGATGCGGGCGCGGTCGTAGCCCACCGTGCGGGCCGCGGTGACGCCGTCGACGCCGATGTCGAGCACGGGCTCGTCGCCCGTGAAGAGGTACTCGTTCAGCCGCTCGCCCTTGCGCACGCCGGTGAACACGATCTCCATGTCGCGCCCCGGCTCGAAGCCCGCCATGCGGATCATGCGGGTGGCGAGGTCGACGATGCGGGCCGGCTGGCCCATCTTCAGCACGTAGACGGAGGCGCGCTCGGACTGGACGCCGCGGCGCCCGAGCGCGTGGGCCGAGGCCGTCAGCACGAGGTCGCAGGCTTCGCGCACCGTCATGAAGTAGCGCACCATGTCGGGATGCGTGACCGTGACCGGGCCGCCGCGCTCGATCTGCGCCTTGAAGCGGGGCACCACGGAGCCGACGGAGCCGAGCACGTTGCCGAAGCGCACCGACAGCAGCCGCACGGGCCGCGCCGCGGCGGTCGCCTCGGCGTCGCAGAGCTGCGCGTAGATCTCGCTGAAGCGCTTGGTGGCGCCGAGGATCGACACGGGGTCGACGGCCTTGTCGGTCGAGATCAGCACCGCGGCGGCCGCTGTCTGGGCGGCCGCGTCGGCGATGTTGACCGAGCCGAGGACGTTGGTCTTGATGGCCTCGGTCCAGTCCACCTCGAGGAAGGGGACCTGCTTCAGCGCCGCCGCGTGGAAAACGAGGTCGGGCTCGAAGTCCCGGAAGAGGGCGAAGATCCGGTCGCGGTCGCGCACGTCGGCGATCTTGCCCGCGAGCGTGACGGCGCCGGTGCAGAGCGGCGCGAGGCTCTCCAGGACGTTGTAGAGCGCCGGCTCGGAGTGATCGAGGACGAGGAGGTCCGACACGCCGAAGGCGATGAGGCGCGAGCAGATCTCCGAGCCGATGGAGCCGCCGCCGCCCGTCACGATGGCGCGCTTGCCGTGGAGCAGATCCGCCAGCATCGCGCGGTCGACCTCGACGCTGGGGCGGAACAGCAGGTCCTCGATGTTGACGGGCTTCAGCGCCGCCGCGACCGTGGCGCCCTCCTCGATGGTCTGCATGCGCGACAGGGGGATGCCGAGGCGGTTGGCGGTGGCGAGCAGGAGTTCGGATTCAGTCTCGGGGACGAACTCGTTCGGCGCCACGATGATGCGGGCGATCGGCTGGTTGCCGTCCTGCGCCTCGGCCACGACGCGCTCCAGCTCGGCGTAGTTGCCGAGCACGGGCACGTTGCGGATCGAGGTGCCGTAGTCGGTGCGCTGGGGCGACAGGATGGCGCGGGCCACGAAGCGCCGGCGCAGGCCGGTCTCCAGCGCGCGCAGCACTACCTCGGCCTCGGTGGCGCGGCCGAGGATCACCACGGAGCTGGCGCTCTCGCGGTCGCCCGCGCGGCGGGACTGGACGTATTTGAGATAACGGTAGGCGAGGCGCGGGCCGCCGAGCAGGAACATCTGCAGCAGCCAATAGATCGCGACCGTCTTCTCGCCGAACATCAGCCAGGGCGTCAGGCCGCGGGCGAGCAGCACGTAGTCGCCGACCAGCATGATGACGGCGAGCAGGCTCGCCGCCTTGAAGATGTTGAACAGGTCCGGCAGGGACGCGAAGCGCCACTTCGAGGCGTAGAGCGGGAACACGCGGTACACCACCGCGGCCAGCGCCACGAAGAAGGGCATGATCCAGACGATCTCGTCGGACATGGGTGCCAGCTGCCAGAACTGGTAGCGCAGGATCAGGCAGCCGCCGAAACTCAGCGCCGTCGCCACGAGGTCGTGAGCGATGATGATGCCCCGCTTCAGGAACTGCGACAGGGCCGGCGTGGCACTTCGGTTCGTCATCGATCCCCTTCACCGTGCCCCCGGGTCGGCCGGGGCGCCGAGGGCCGGTTTAACGGAAGTCCGAAGCGAAAGCATCCCGTGTTCCGGCGTGGGCCGGCCCGCGCGGGATGGCGTGCCGCGGCGACAGCGGCTAGACGGCGCGGGATCGAGCCCTTCGCGGGCGGCGGGAGCGGGGCGGACGGCGTTGGACGGCGAGACCAGGACCACAGCGAAGAGCCCGCCCCGCGGCCCGGTGGTGGTGCTCGGCGCCAGCAACCTCATCGCGGGCTGCCTGCTGCCGCGCCTCGCCGCGGCCGGAGTCGAGACGGTCGCGGTGGCGCGCCGCGACGTGGCGCTGCCGCCCGGCGTCGGCTTCGCCCGCGTCGACTTCGAGGCGGAGACGGACTGGAGGGTGCCGCCCGGCGCGGCCGTGGTCAGCGTGCTGCCGCTGGCGCTGCTCGCCGCCTCGCTCGACCGGCTCGCCGGCGCCCGCGCGATCGTCGCCATCGGCTCGACGAGCCTCCATTCCAAGGCGGAGAGCGACGACCCGCGCGACCGGGCGACCGCGGAGAAGCTCGCCCGCGCCGAGGCGGCGCTGGCGGAGTGGTGCGGGCGGCGCGGCGTCGCCTGGACGGTGCTGCGCCCGACGCTGGTCTACGACGGCTACGGGGACCGCAACGTCGCGCGCATGATCCGGCTCGTGCGCCGGGCCCGCGTGCTGCCGATCGCGCGGCCCTCGTCCGGGCTGCGCCAGCCGATCCACGTCGACGACATCGCCGAGGCGATCCTCGGCGCCCTCGACGAGCCCCGCGCGCGGGACCGCGCCTTCGACATCGCGGGCGGCGAGGTGATAACCTACCGCGCCATGGCGGAGCGCGTGTTCGCGAGCCAGGGCCTGACGCCCCGCTTCGTCGTCCTGCCGGTGCCGTGGCTCCGCTTCGCCTTCGCCTGCGCGGCGCGGGCCGGGATCGTGCGCGAGACGGGCTTCGGCAGCGCCGTCTTCGCCCGCATGAACCAGGACCTCGTGTTCGACGTGGCCGAGGGGCTGGAGGTCCTCGGCTATGCGCCGCGGCCGTTCCAGCCGCCGCGCTGGGCGCCCGTCACGCCGCGGCGGCGTCGCCCCTGAGCTCCGGCACGTTGTGGCCCAGCGCGTCGGCCATCATCTTGCCGAAGCGCACGCTTTCCGAGATGCCGCGGTCCTCGGGGTAGTAGAAGCATGTGTCGGCGACCTGGAGGCCGCGCACCGGCGTCTGCACGGGCGGGATCATCGCGGCGAAGCCGGGCGGGCAGATCGGCTGGGCGTAGCGCAGCCGCGCCACGTGGCCATCGATGCGGTCCGCTTCCGTGATGGCCGGGTTGACGCGACGGATTGCCGCGAAGGCCTCGTCGAGCAGAGCCTCGTCGGACCAGCCCCAGCGCGGATTCGTGGTCGGCATGTAGTAGGGCACGTAGACCACCGTATCGCCGGTGTCGCGCAGGTTCGAGAACTCGATGATTCCCGGGATCGGCACGTCGGGCTCGACGATGTTGACCCAGAAGTGCGGCGTCACCGGGCGGCGCAGCTTGAACACCAGGCAGGCGACGCCGATGTTCTGGATCGCGTCGTACTGCGCCTTGGACTCCGCCGGCAGGCCGGGGATCATCCGCGACACGAGCGGGGTCGGCACGGTGGAGATCACGGCGTCGGCCGGCAGCGTGCCCTGCGCGGTCCGCACGCCCGTGGCGCGGCCGCGCTCGACCACCACCTCCTCAACCGGCTCGCCGAGGCGCACCTCGCCGCCGAGCGCGCGGATGCGCTCGACCAGCGCCTCCATCAGCGTCTCGGTGCCGCCCCGGATGTGGCCGAGCTCCTCCTGCATCATCGAGCGGCGCGAGTTGCCGAGCCGCCGGATGCGCGTCCAGATCCAGGCCGCCGACACGTCGTCCGCGTGCTCGTAGAACTTCAGCGCGAAGAGCGGGTGCCATAGCCGGTCGTAGACGGCCCGCCCGCACCAGCGCGTGATCCAGTCCTTGGCCGAGGTCCTCTCCAGCGCATCCCAGCGCGGGCGCTTGGCGGACAGGAACATCAGCGCGCCGTAGCGGAGCTTCGACAGGAGGTCGAGCTTGGGGAAGCGCAGCAGCGAGACGGGGTCGCCCCACTTGTGCAGCGCGCCGCCGACGAAGTAGCCCATGGTGGTCGGCTTCCACACCATGCGGTCGCCGAGGCCCAGCTCCGCCATGAGGTCGAATGTCGGCCGGTCCGTGCGGCACACGAAGTGGTAGTAGCGCTCCAGCGACAGCCCGCCGAAGTCGAAATGCGCCGCCATGCCGCCGGCTTCCGGTCCGGCCTCGACGACCGTGACGGCGTGGCCGGCCTTGGCTGCATGGTAGGCGGCGGCGAGGCCCATGGCCCCCGCGCCGACGACGACGACTCTCATGCTCTAGAAGTCCAGCGCGACCGACGCGAAGCGCGGGTCGTTGAAGGTTTCGTGGAAGGCCTGGGCCAGCGGCGTCGGCGTCACGCCGAAGATGCCCGGCCAGTCGATGACGTCGAAGAGGTCCGGCGTCGCGAGGGCGGCGAGCTGGTTTGCCGTGAAGGGCGGGTTCTTGTCGACCAGGGCGTAGGTGAGCAGCAGGCGGCGGAACAGGCCGTAGGGGATCGTCACGATCCTGGCCTTGGCGCCGGCCGCGGTCCTCACCATCCGCATCATGTCGATGTAGTCGAGCGTGGTGAGGCCCGAGATGTCGTAGGTGCCGGTCGTCCGCCGCTCCAGGCTGCTCATGATGATCGAGCAGAAGTCGCCGGCGTAGAGCGGCTGGCGGCGGAACTTGCCGTCGCCCGGGATCGGGAACACCGGGACTTTCCGCATGAAGCGGGCCAGCCAGCCGATGTGCTTGCGGTCGAACCAGCCGAACATCAGCGTCGGCCTGAGCACGACGTGGGGAATCGGGCTGGCGTCGACCAGCTTCTCTTGGCGCTTCTTGGTCTCGGTGTAGAGGTCCACCGCGGCCGAGTTCACCACGGACGAGGAGATGTGCACGAGGTAGCCGATGCCGGCCGCGCCCGCGGCTGCCAGCACGCGCTCGGTGCTCCTGATGTTGTTGGCGTCGAACTCGGCGGCGTCGAGCCCGCCGATCTGGGCGTGGAGCTGGATCAGCGCGTCGGCGCCCGCGAGCGTGTCCTCCCAGCCGCCGGCGCGGCTGAGGTCCGCCTCCACCACGCGCACGTCCGGATGCAGCTCCGCCAAGATCTTCGTGTTGGCGCGGTGCTTGTCGATCGCGACGATGTCGGTGAAGCCGCGCGCCTTCAGCCGCGGGATGAGGTTCTGCCCGACGAGGCCGGCCGCGCCGGTGACGACGACCCGGCCGCGCGGGGAGGTGTTGGCTTCTGTCACGGGGCTCAAAGCTTGGTCTTGTAGAAGAGGGGGCGGGGGGCGAAGCGCACCGCCGTCATGACGGGCCGCCAGAACCAGGGCGCGTAGACGATGCGCTGCCCCTTCGACACGGCGCGGTCGATCGCGCCCGCGATGGCCTCCGGCTTGGCCCAGAGCGGCCCCGAGCGGTCGAGGTGGGCCGTCATCGGCGTGTCGACGAAGCCGGGCTTGACCGTGACGACCCTGACGTTGGTGCGGTGCAGGCGGTGGGCGAGCCCCTCGGCGAAGGCGTCGAGCCCGGCCTTGGCGGCGCCGTAGACGTAGTTGGACTGGCGGCCGCGGTCGCCCGCCACCGAGCCGATCACCACGAGCGTACGGGGGCGGCCGTCCGCCACGAGGTGCTTGGCGGCGAGCTGCAGCCAGAGGGCCGCGCTGGTGAAGTTGACGTCGATCAGGCGGCGCGTCTCGTCGGCGCTGTCCTGCGCCGCCGCCTGCTCGCCGAGCACGCCGTAGGCGAGCAGCACCTCATCGGGCGGCCCGAGCCGGGCCACCATGTCGGCGAAGCGCGGCTCCGCCTCGTCCATGTCGGCGAGGTCGGTCGCAAGCGTGGCGACCGCGGCGGCGCCGCGGGCCGTGAGGTCGGCCGCGATGCCGTCGAGGCGCCCCTGCTGCCGGCCGACCAGCACCAGCCGGCCGCCCGCCGCGGCCCGCTGGCGCGCAAAGGCGTTGGCGATGGCCGAGGTGGCGCCGAGCACGAGAACGGTCTTGCCCGCGGCGGCGGCCGACGCGGGGGAGGGGGAACTCATGCGGGATCTCCGGTGACGCGCCGCCAGAAATCGGACGACAGGGCGGGGTCGCGATAGGACTCGACCTCGCGCCAACGCGGGAAACCCGCGCGGAACTGCTCGGCCGTCATCGTCGCATCCTTGGCGGGGTAGAGCCGGCCCCCGGCCGCGAGCACCACCTCGGCCATGCGGTGGAGCAGGCGCAGCGTGTCCGGCCCGCGGTTCGGCAGGTCGAGCGCGAAGGTGGCGCCCTCGCGCGGGAAGGACAGGATGCCGGGCGAGGGCCGCGGCCCGAACATCTTCAGCACGACGAGGAACGAGCCCTGGCCCTCGGAGGAGGTGAGCTCGAGCAGCTTCTGCAGAGCGCGCGGCGCGGCGGCGGTCGGCACCACCGACTGATGCTGGAAGAAGCCGCGGCCGCCGTAGAGACGGTTCCAGTCGGTGATCCCGTCGAGCGGGTACAGGAACTTGCCGTAGGGCACGCGGGCCGGCTCGCCGCCGGCGGGCTGGCGCGAATAGGCGGCGTTGAAGAGCCGCACCGTGAGCGGCCCGAGCAGCGCCGAGGGCGCGTCGCGCGGCACCTTCAGCCGTGCCCGGTCGGCGTGGGGCAGCAGCGGGCCGTCCGGCGCGTGCCGGCCGCGGTTGAACAGGCCGCGCCCGAGGCGCCGGCCCGCGGCGAGGCAATCCACCCAGGCGACCGTGTAGGGCCAGTCCTGGCTGTCCTCGGCGGCGCGGAAGAAGCCGTCGAGGTCCTGGAGGCGCAGCGTCTGCGCCTTGAAGTCGCTCGACCGCACGGGCTGGAGCTGGATCTCGACCCAGGCGATCACGCCGGTGAGGCCGAGGCCGCCGACCGTCGCGGCGAAGAGGTGCGGACGCTCCTCAGGCCCGACCTCGACCGTCTCGCCATCGCTGCGCAGGAGCCCGAGCGCGCGCACGTGGCAGCCGAAGGTGCCCATGCCGTGGTGGTTCTTGCCGTGGACGTCGTTGGCCACGGCGCCGCCGAGGGTGACGAACTTGGTGCCGGGCGTCACCGGCACGAACCAGCCGCGCGGCACGCAGACGGACAAGAGGCCGCCGATCGTCAGCCCCGCCTCGGCGCGCACCACGCCGGTCGACCAGTCGGCCGCCACGATGCGGTCGAGCCGCCCGGTGCGGAGCAGGTGCCCGCCGCCATTCAGGCACACGTCGCCGTAGGAGCGCCCCATGCCGTGCGCCAGCACGGGAGCGTCGCCGGCCCGCACGGCCCGGGCGAGGTCGTCGAGGTGGGCCGGCTCGGCGACGCGGCTCCGCGCGCGCGACACCCGGCCCCAGGACGTGGTCGCGGTCCCGGCCGGATCGATCACAGGCGGATCACCTGGGCGCAGACCGCCAGCACCGCGCAGGCGGCGCCGAGCAGGATGCTGGTGCGGTCGCGCGCCGCGAACAGGATCGGATCGTCGTTCATCAGGCCGCGCGTGGTCAGCATCCACATGCGCAGGATCCAATAGCCGAGCAGGCCCATCACGCCCCACAGCAGCTCGGGCGAGCGATAGTTGAACTGGTAGCGCTCGATGGTGGCGGTGATGAAGAGCGAGAAGATCACCACCGAGGCGATGCCGGAGGACAGGCCGCAGCACAGCACGTAGAGCCGGTCGTCGAGGTCGTAGCCGCGGCCCGACAGGGTGGTGCGCCCCGCCTGCCGCACGACACCGAACTCCACCTCGCGCTTCATGAAGGCGAGGGAGAGGAAGAAGAAGATCGAGAACATCAGCAGCCAGTGCGACGGCTTCTCGCTCACGAGCAGCATGCCGGCGAGGATGCGCAGGGTGAACAGCATGGCGATCACCAGCACGTCCACCATGGCCATCTTCTTCAGCCGGAACGAGTAGGCCAGCGTGATGACGAGGTAGCTGCCGAGCGCGGCCGCGAAGGCGAGGCGCAGCAGGCACGCGCAGGCGATGGCGCCCCCGATCAGCGCCGCGGCGGCCAGGCAGGCGGTCGCGACGGGCAGGTCGCCGCTGGCGATCGGCCGCTTGCGCTTGCGGGGATGGCGGCGGTCGGCGTCGATGTCGAACAGGTCGTTGACGAGGTAGGTGCCCGACGTCAATGCGCAGAGCAGGCCGAAGGCCACCACGGCCAGGCCGGCGTCGCGGGCGTGCAACTCGCCCATCGACAGGGCGAAGGGCACGAAGACCAGCAGGTTCTTCAGCCACTGGTGCGGGCGCATGCCACGCAGGACCGCAGCGGCGACCGGGCGCGGGCGGCTGATCTCGGCGATGCCGAGGCCCTCGGCTTCTGCGCGCCGGCGCAGGCCGGGGGCGAGATCGACGCCGAAGCGCTCGCGGGCGGCACGCCAGATCGGCAGGTCGGCGTCCGAGTGCCCGAGGAAGGCGAAGCCGTCGGGATGGCGCTTCTGCAGGGCGCGGGCCTCCGCGTCGGCGGAGGGCTCAGGGCGGCGGATCTCGTCGCCGGACGCCGTCAGGTCCGCGAAGGCATCGCCCGCGCGGGACAGCCAGGTCACGGTCCTGCCCGCAGCCCTCGCCTCAGACACCAGCGCCTCGACGCCGGGGCGGCGCGGGCAGGCGTCGACGGCGAAATCACCAGTCACGTCGGAAGCCGCGGCGGCGAGCGCGGCTCGACCGCTCAGTGCCGCGGCCGCGACCTTGGGGATCGCGAAGGGATGCGACTTCAAGGCCGCGAACAGGCGCTCGTGCAGCGGGTCCGCCCGGAGCAGGGCACGGTCGAGGTCGACCACCAGGACCGGACTGGCGACCGCGCCGAAGCTCGCCGGATCGATGTCACGGCCGTGGAGATCGTCCGATCGCCCGCGTGTGTCGATGGCCTGCACGGTTCGCCGTCGCTCCTCAGGGTCCTCGGGGCGAAGGAGACGCGCCGTCCCGGCCGCGGCTCGCGGCCGGAGGTTCGCGGAGCGCCCGCGGCCGGCCCGGCCGAGGGCCTCGCGGCGGTTGACTTACACGATCGAGGCCCGGATCGGAAGTCCCGCGAGTCGACGTCCGCTCGCCAACGTGTCGTCGAACAGGTCGAGCTTGTCCTGCCCCGGGAAGACGTCAGCATCGGGTAGCTCGAGGCTGCCCCGAACACGCCCTGGTCGCGGGCCCGCCCCGCGTCCTGTGCCCAGGCTTCCGCCACGATCTTCGAGCGCACGGCTTCGAGCGCACTCCAGTGAATCATGCCCGACTGCGGCCAGCAGGCGGCCCTGTTCGCCGGCGTGAGCGAGATCCTGCCCCCTTCCCGGACCGCGCAGCAACCGGCCGCGACGAAGCCTCTCGGGTCTGCCCCGGCGATCGTGCCCCAGAGCGTGGTGTAGGTCCTGGGAGAGCCACCACGGTGACCGGACGCATAGCGGCCGGCGAGCCGCCCGATCCCTGGACCACCGTCGACAGCGACACGGTGCGGAAGCGCCTCGCGACGCGGTGCCGGCGATAGCGGTCGACGAACACGGCGCGACCTAACGAGTTGCGGTGTCCGCCTCGCGATCGCGCCCTCTCACGCCACCCTGGCCGGCGGCGGCGCGGCAAAGGAGCGATCTTTCAGCCCTGGCTCAGCCTGCCCTGCGTGTCCCGGAGCTCGGCGATGGCGGCGTCGAGGTTGTCGCGCTGGCGCTGGAGGTGCGCGATCTGCTGGTCGATCTGGTCTCGGTCGAGCGCGAGCGTCCCCTCGCCCGCTCCCTTCTCCGCCACGAAGCTGATGATCTCGGCCAGGGTGAAGCCGAGCCGCTTGCCGCGCAGGATCATCTCCAGCTTCCGACGTTCGCCCGCCCCGTAGAGCCTGGACGACCCGTCCCGGCGCGGCGACAGCAGACCACGGTCCTCGTAGAACCTGAGCGTGCGCTGGCTGACGTTGAAGGCCCGGGCCATGTCACCGATGCTGTACAGGCCCTCCGAGGCGTGTGCCGGCCCCGAAAGCGATACGCCGTCCGCGACGGAGGAGGTGATGCTCATGGTCGTGATCTGTGCTGGCCCGACCGGGCGACCGGCCGCGAGGACGAGACGAATCTCCCGATCATAGTCAACTATCAGTTGCTGGCTTCGATCGCAAGCCTTTCTTAACCTGCGTCAAGTTTGCGATGGTGTGCTCGATCGGGCGCGACGCTTAACCCGCCGTTTACCTTGCCGGACGAAAATCGTCCTCGTCGGGCGACTGTCGTTCGGCGGCCGACCATGGATCAGTCCCGTGGACGTTGATGGCAGGGGCGTGTCGGACGGTGCCGCTGCACGGTCCAGCATGCGCCAGCGTCGACGGGATGGAAGAGCGGCCTCGCCGCACCACGGCCTTCCCTCGACGAGCTTCAAGGGGACCGGTTCCGGTCTGCGGGTGCGACGATGAACAGAACGGCCCCCTGGGGAACGGACACGGATGCCGCGCATGGCGCCGACCTGACCGGCGCTTCCGACCACACCGCGGAGATGAGGGCCATCGCGCTCCAGCTCGAGCGCCTGTCCGGCTCCGTCGGGCGGACGGGCGGGCGCGAGGCGCCGCAGGCCGATGCGGGCCGACTCGACGCCCTGCGCGACGCCGTCGCGGCGATCTCGCGGCGTCAGGCCGATCTCGACGGCGATGAGGTCGCGGGCGAGCCGATGCCTGTCTCCCCCCGTCCCGCGCCGAAGTCCGCTCCCGAGCCGTCGCCCGAGCCGGTCCGCGTCCATGTGCCGGCCCCTCAGCCCATCGCGCCGGCCCCGCTCGCCGCCACGTCCGCCCCTCAGCCAGCACCGGCGGCCGCCCGAGGCAGTTCCGGGCTCCGGCGCGCCGGGATCGACCTGTCGGCGGAGGTGTCGCAGACCTTCGCCCGATTCTCCCGCGACCTTCACGACGCGATCCGGTCGACCGATGCGCGGCCGGGGGTCGAGAGCCTCGGCCGCGAGATGCGGCAGATCGGCCAGGCCGTGGACGGCCTCGGGTCGCGGGCGCCGAGCGCCGACGCCCTCGCCCGGATCGGCGAGCAGACGCGCGAGATGCGCGACCTCCTCAAGGCGTCGACGGCCCGCTCGGTGCCCTTCGACGCGGTCGAGCGCCAAGTCGCGTCCCTCGAAGCGCGGCTCGGCCGCCTCGCGGCGATGCCGGCTCCCGCCGCCCCGCCCGAGCTCGGTGAGACGATGGCCGAGGTTCGGGCCCTGCTCGACGGCTTCAACCCCGGCGCCACGATGGCGGCGCTGGAGTCGCGGCTCGACGCGATCACCAACCGCATCGAACGCGGCCTCGACGCCCGTGGTCCCGCGGGCCTCATCGAGGGGCTGAGCCGCCGGGTGGATGAGATCCACACCTCGCTCCGCTCGCAGCTCGCCGAAGCGGCGGTGGACACGCGCCCGCTCGAAAGCCTCGTGCGGGGCCTGTCTGATCGCATCGGGCAGGCGCGGGACGCCTCGACGAATCTTCATCAGCTCGAAGCCGCGGTGCGCGACGTCAGCGCCAAGATCGACGGCGCGGGTGCCGGCGTCGACGCCCGCGGCGTGCAGGCGATCGAAGCGCAGCTCGCGCGCCTGAGCGAGCGCCTCGACCGGTCCGAAGCCAGCCTGCGGTCGCTCGACGGCGTGGAACACACGCTCGGGGAGCTGTTCTCGCAGTTCGAGGTCACCCGGCAGGTCGCCATCGACGCCGCCGAAACGGCGGCGCGGACGGCCGCGCGCGACACGCTGCGGGCGGCCCTGCAGAATCCCAACCTCGCTCACCACCGGCCGTCCGAGGTGCCGTCGACCGCGGTCGACCAGATGGCGCGCAGCCTCGACGACATCCGCGCGCTCCAGGACACCGCCGAGCGGCGCACCCAGTCCGCCCTGTCCGACATCCAGATCGCGATGGACCGCCTCGTCGACCAGATGGCGGCGGGCCCCGGCGGCCGCGCGACGGCGAGGGACGAGACCCGCCGTCAGCGTGTCGCGGCCGAGCCTGTCGCCGAGGCGCGCCCCGCGCTCGACCCCGCCGACCAGATCATCGAACCCGGCTCCGGGCGGATCGGCACCGGCCAGCCGAGCCGCACCGAGCCCCGCTTCGACGCGGCCCCGGAGGCGCCGACCCTCCCGCCCAACGACGACGCCGACGGCCCGGCGAGCTTCATCGCGGCGGCGCGCCGCGCGGCCCAGGCCGCTCAGGCTTCCGCGGCCTCAACGGCCGCCGTCAAGGCCGCGGACCGTCGCCAAGCGACCCGCACGAGCGCGCCCCGCGCCAAGGCGCTCCCCGGCGCCGTGGCGGCCGGGGCCGGCGCCCTCGGTCGCGCGCGCTCGTTCCTGGCGCAGCGGCGCCGTCCGATCCTGCTCAGCCTCGCGGCCCTGGTTCTGCTCGTCGGCGCGCTGGAGCTCGTCAAGGTCGGGGGGGAATCCCCCGCCGAGGCGACCCGCGTCAGCGAGGTTTCGACCCGGACGCGCCCCGTCTCCGCGCCGGTGATCGCGGATGCCGGCGCCGCCAAGGCGGCCGACCTGCCGAAGCTCGTGCTGCCGCCCGCCGCGATCCCGACGGCCGCGCCGCTGCCGACCTTCGTGACGGGATCCGCGAAGGCGCCGGCGCCCGCCGACGGGATCCCCGACGGCCTGCGGACGGCGGCGGCCGCGGGCGACGCGGGCGCGCAATACGAGGTTGGCCTGCGCTATTCCGAGGGGCGCGGCGTGGCACGCGACCCGCAGCAGGCCGCCGCCTGGTTCAGCAAGGCCGCGGCCTCGGGATCGGCCCCGGCCGAGTACCGCCTCGGCTCGGCCTACGAGAAGGGTGCGGGGGTCGAGCGAGACCCCGCCCTGGCGATGAGCTGGTACGGAAAGGCGGCGGAAGCCGGCAATATCCGGGCGATGCACAATCTCGCGGTCATGTCGGCGGAAGGCGCGGGCGGCAAGCCCGACTACGCCAAGGCCGCCCAGTGGTTCGGAAAGGCGTCGACCTACGGGGTGCGCGACAGCCAGTTCAACTTGGCCATCCTCTACGCGCGGGGGCTCGGCATCGAGCAGAGCCTGCCTCAATCCTACACTTGGTTCGCGATCGCGGCGGCGGAGGGCGACGAGGACGCGGCCAAGAAGCGCGACGAGGTGGCGGGCAAGCTCGACGCCAAGGCCCTGGCCGCCGCCAAGAGCGCCGCGGAGGCGTTCCGCGCCGCCGTGCCGCCGGCGAGCGCGAACGAGGTGACCCCGCCCCCCGGCGGCTGGGATGCCGCGCCCCGCGCCACCCCTTCGGCCAACGCCAAGGTGAGCCAGCTCTGACCCTCGCGCAGAGGGCTCGCATTCGAGAGTTCGCGGTAGCGGACTTGAGCTCGGGCTCACTGAGAGCCTTCTCTGATTGGGGCTCTGGAGGTCAAGCGCTCCTGTCAGGTTTTTTGTCCCGTTCCCGCGGGTCACACGCTTCTCTTCGCGGTCGGCGTTTCGCCGCCGCATGATGGGGTCAGTCCGGCTCGGTCCCTCGATCTGTTTCACGACCTCGCGACGTCGCCGCGGGCTCAAGACTCTCAACGAGGTGGCCTTACCGATCGTCCCCACGGGAACGGTCCACATCACCCTTTCAGGTGAAGCTCGTGCGGGTGGCGGCCCGCGGTGTCCTCCGAGCGTCAGGCAACTACGGTGGCGGGCGCGGTGGTCGGCCCGGTGCCGAACCGAAAGTCGGTACCGTCGCTCCACATCCGGTGCAGGACCACGGCCAGCTTTCGGGCTACGGCAACGCGCGCCCGCGCCATGCCGCGATGCTTGGCGATCGTCATGCCCCAGGCCCGCAGGCTGGACCATTTCTGGCTGCGCACGAGCAACGCGTTAGCGGCCTCGTACAGGGCCGTTCGCGCCAGTTCGTCGCCGCATCGGCTGATCTTGCCCTGAATGTCGGTCTCGCCCGACTGGTAGCGCGAGGGCGTCAGGCCGAGATGGGCACCGACGTCGCGCGAATGGCCGAACCGATCGGGTCGGTCGATCGTGGCGCGAAACGCCAGGGCGGTGATCGGGCCGACGCCGGGTGCGCTCATCAGCCGCCGACAGATCTTTTCCTCGCGCACGATCTTCAGCACCTGTTTTGTCAATCGGGCGAGCTGCTGGATCATCGTCGACAGTACAGTGAGCAACGGCTCCACCATTGCCAGCAACGCTGTGTCGTCCGAGCAGAGTTCGCGCACACGCTTGTCGAAGGCCGCCCGGCTCGGCGTGCCGACCTTCAGCCCGGCTTCCCGAAGCATGGCCCGAACGACGTTCTCGATCGACCGCATCTCGTTCAGCACCGTGCGGCGTGCGACCAGCAGCGAGCGCCACAGCCGGCACTGCTGCGACTTGACGTGCACCTGCCGGAACCAGCCGGTGCGCATGATCTGCGCCAGGGCACGCGCGTCGTTGCGGTCGGTCTTGTTGGGCATGGTCTTCATGGCGGCGTTGGCCTGCCGTGTCTCGATGCAGACCGCCGCCAGCCCCGCCGCGCGCAGGCCCTCGTGCAGCCAAGCCGTCAACGAGCAGGCTTCGAGGCCGATCCGCTCGATCGGCAGCTTCAAGCCCTGCAGGGCCGCAACCAGCGGCCCTGGCGCGCTCGCGGCGCGCAGCTCCTTCACGATCCGACCCGCGTCATCGACCACGCAGATCGCGGTCTCTTCCAGGGACACGTCCAGTCCGGCATAGTACGTCATGGTTGCTCCTGTCGCGATGCTTGTGGCCGCTCGACACGGACCACGTTGAACCATCCGGGCAGGAGCAGCCACCGTTGGGCCTGGGCTGGAGCCCCAATCACCCCATCTGTTTGACCTGTCTTAGCTGTTATAGGCTCGGATCAGGCGGTGGCGGTTGGCGATGCTGACGGCATCTTCGGCTGCCGTGGTGCTCTGTTCCAGGTTGCGCGTGAGGCGATGATAGCGGTTGGTCAGGGTGCCGAAGGTGCCCTCGATGCGCCATCGCACGGGCAAGGGCTTGAAGCCTTTCACGTCCCGCTCGCGCGTAGAGACCTGAACCTCGATGCCGTGAGGTGCGGCGGCCTGCGCCATGCGGGCACCGCTGTAGATGCCGTCGACCTTGACGCGTCGAGGCGTCCAGCCCTCGGCAGCGGCGCGGTCCAGCAACTCTGCCGCGGCGGCCGTGTCGTGCACGTTGGCGGCCGTCACCGACGTGGCGAGCACGAAGCCGAGCGAGCAGGTCAGCACGTGACGCTTGATGCCCTTCACCTTTTTGTTGCCGTCCACGCCGCGCTCTCCCGCCTGCGGCCCTGACGCGACGCTTTGCGAGTCCATGATCGCCGTCGCGGGTTCGGGGTCGCGTCCGCGGCGAGCCCGCTCGGCGCGCGTCAGCACGGCTGCGATGTCGGCCCACACGCCGTCGGCGCGGAAGCGGTCGTGCCAGGAGCGCACGGTCTGCCACGGACCGAACTCCCTGGGCAGAAAACGCCATGGACAGCCGGCCTTCTCCAGATACAAGCAGGCGTTGACGATCTCGCGCAGGTCAGCGGTCAGCGTCCTGTACACGCCCATCATCGGCGCAAGTGTTGCCCACTCGCTGTCTGTCAGATCTCTCGAATAGCGCCGACCGTCATCCTTGTAGCGATCCCGAGCCTCGGCAGTCCACATCGTCGCCTCCACCAGAAACGACAACGCAAACCGATCAAAGAAAGGTCAAACAGATGGGGTGATTGGGGCTCCAGCCCAGGCCCAACGGTGGCTGCTCCTGCCCGGATGGTTCAACGTGGTCCGTGTCGAGCGGCCACAAGCATCGCGACAGGAGCAACCATGACGTACTATGCCGGACTGGACGTGTCCCTGGAAGAGACCGCGATCTGCGTGGTCGATGACGCGGGTCGGATCGTGAAGGAGCTGCGCGCCGCGAGCGCGCCAGGGCCGCTGGTTGCGGCCCTGCAGGGCTTGAAGCTGCCGATCGAGCGGATCGGCCTCGAAGCCTGCTCGTTGACGGCTTGGCTGCACGAGGGCCTGCGCGCGGCGGGGCTGGCGGCGGTCTGCATCGAGACACGGCAGGCCAACGCCGCCATGAAGACCATGCCCAACAAGACCGACCGCAACGACGCGCGTGCCCTGGCGCAGATCATGCGCACCGGCTGGTTCCGGCAGGTGCACGTCAAGTCGCAGCAGTGCCGGCTGTGGCGCTCGCTGCTGGTCGCACGCCGCACGGTGCTGAACGAGATGCGGTCGATCGAGAACGTCGTTCGGGCCATGCTTCGGGAAGCCGGGCTGAAGGTCGGCACGCCGAGCCGGGCGGCCTTCGACAAGCGTGTGCGCGAACTCTGCTCGGACGACACAGCGTTGCTGGCAATGGTGGAGCCGTTGCTCACTGTACTGTCGACGATGATCCAGCAGCTCGCCCGATTGACAAAACAGGTGCTGAAGATCGTGCGCGAGGAAAAGATCTGTCGGCGGCTGATGAGCGCACCCGGCGTCGGCCCGATCACCGCCCTGGCGTTTCGCGCCACGATCGACCGACCCGATCGGTTCGGCCATTCGCGCGACGTCGGTGCCCATCTCGGCCTGACGCCCTCGCGCTACCAGTCGGGCGAGACCGACATTCAGGGCAAGATCAGCCGATGCGGCGACGAACTGGCGCGAACGGCCCTGTACGAGGCCGCTAACGCGTTGCTCGTGCGCAGCCAGAAATGGTCCAGCCTGCGGGCCTGGGGCATGACGATCGCCAAGCATCGCGGCATGGCGCGGGCGCGCGTTGCCGTAGCCCGAAAGCTGGCCGTGGTCCTGCACCGGATGTGGAGCGACGGTACCGACTTTCGGTTCGGCACCGGGCCGACCACCGCGCCCGCCACCGTAGTTGCCTGACGCTCGGAGGACACCGCGGGCCGCCACCCGCACGAGCTTCACCTGAAAGGGTGATGTGGACCGTTCCCGTGGGGACGATCGGTAAGGCCACCTCGTTGAGAGTCTTGAGCCCGCGGCGACGTCGCGAGGTCGTGAAACAGATCGAGGGACCGAGCCGGACTGACCCCATCATGCGGCGGCGAAACGCCGACCGCGAAGAGAAGCGTGTGACCCGCGGGAACGGGACAAAAAACCTGACAGGAGCGCTTGACCTCCAGAGCCCCAATCAGAGAAGGCTCTCAAACAGCGTGGGAATCGCACTGGCTGCGGTTCAGGTGAAGGCGCGCCGGGACATCGGGACCGATGGCGGCTGGCGCATGAAGGCCAAGCATGAGAGCATGTTTGACCTGTCTTAGCTGTTATAGGCTCGGATCAGGCGGTGGCAGTTGGCGATGCTGACGGCATCTTCGGCTGCCGTGGTGCTCTGTTCCAGGTTGCGCGTGAGGCGATGATAGCGGTTGGTCAGGGTGCCGAAGGTGCCCTTGATGCGCCATCGCACGGGCAAGGGCTTGAAGCCTTTCACGTCCCGCTCGCGCGTAGAGACCTGAACCTCGATGCCGTGAGGTGCGGCGGCCTGCGCCATGCGGGCACCGCTGTAGATGCCGTCGACCTTGACGCGTCGAGGCGTCCAGCCCTCGGCAGCGGCGCGGTCCAGCAACTCTGCCGCGGCGGCCGTGTCGTGCACGTTGGCGGCCGTCACCGACGTGGCGAGCACGAAGCCGAGCGAGCAGGTCAGCACGTGACGCTTGATGCCCTTCACCTTTTTGTTGCCGTCCACGCCGCGCTCTCCCGCCTGCGGCCCTGACGCGACGCTTTGCGAGTCCATGATCGCCGTCGCGGGTTCGGGGTCGCGTCCGCGGCGAGCCCGCTCGGCGCGCGTCAGCACGGCCGCGATGTCGGCCCACACGCCGTCGGCGCGGAAGCGGTCGTGCCAGGAGCGCACGGTCTGCCACGGACCGAACTCCCTGGGCAGAAAACGCCATGGACAGCCGGCCTTCTCCAGATACAAGCAGGCGTTGACGATCTCGCGCAGGTCAGCGGTCAGCGTCCTGTACACGCCCATCATCGGCGCAAGTGTTGCCCACTCGCTGTCTGTCAGATCGCTCGGATAGCGCCGACCGTCATCCTTGTAGCGATCCCGAGCCTCGGCAGTCCACATCGTCGCCTCCACCAGAAACGACAACGCAAACCGATCAAAGAAAGGTCAAACAGGCTCTGAGAAAATGAGTCGCCCCTTGTTGTTCTACGCCTTTGTGGATTTCGGAACGGACCTTGACGACCGGCGATGGTGCTGGATCGTCCCGAGCGCGATCGTCGCCGACGTCTTGGCACGAAGCCATCAGGTATGGCTCAAGATGTCAGGCAAGGGAGGCAAACCTCACAACGATCACATCATGCGCCGCTTCCTGCCCAGCTACGAACACCTCGAATGGGACGAGTTCAAGCGCGGATGGTTGGGCGCCTATCGAGAGGCATGGGGACGGATCGCCTCGGTGGCGGCCTCCGAAAAAATCTCGCCTTCAGTGTCCGTCCGATAAGGGCACGTGGGGTTGAGTGGCCGGGGCTGAGATGATTCCAGGAGGGTGCTGAAACCTGATCTGGAACCGCCATGTGGACCCCGGCCACCCGCGAGCAGCATAGCCGCTCCGAACTCCGCTACTCAACCGATCTGACCGACGCCGAATGGGCCGTCATCGAACCGCTGTTGCCGCCCGGCAACCCGCTCGGACGGCCCCGGCTGTGGTCGTTGCGGGAGATTGTGAACGGCATTTTCTATGTGCTGCGGGGCGGCGTTCCCTGGCGCCTGTTGCCGAAGGACCTGCCCCCGAAGAGCACGGTGTACGGCTACTTCAGCGCGTGGCGCGATGAGGGCCTGTTCGCCGGCATCAACCACCATCTCGTCATGCTGGATCGCGAGCGGGCCGGGCGAGAGGCTTCGCCCACCGCGGCCGTGCTCGACAGCCAGAGCGTGAAGACCACGGAGAGCGGCGGTCCGCGGGGCTACGACGCGGGCAAGAAGGTGAAGGGTCGCAAGCGCCGGCCCTGGTCGACACGGACGGCCGCGCCCTGGTGCTCGACCCGCAGCCGGCCGACGTGCAGGACCGCGACGGGGCCGTGCCGGTGCTCAAGCAGTCACGCCGTTCATATCCTTTCATCGCCAAGGCCTTCGCCGACGCGGGCTACGCCGGCGACAAGCCGGACAGCGCCACGCTCATCGCCGTCGAGATCGTCCGCAAACCACCCGGGCAGGTCGGCTTCGTGGTTCACCCCCGGCGATGGGTGGTTGAGCGCTTCTTCGCCTGGATCAGCCGCAATCGACGCCTCTGGAAGGATCCGGAGGCCACAATCGCATCCGCAAAGGCCTTCCTCTACGCTGCGTCCGTCATGATGCTGCTACGTCGCATAGGTTGCGCAGCCTGACTTCCCGGACGGACTCTCAGAAAATTTAAATTGAGACACTACCGAGTTAGCAAATGGCTTGCACAAGGAAAACTTCGCTGGTATCACCCCTCCACCGCTCGACAAAACGGCACCAGGAGAGGTGGCAGAGTGGTCGAATGCACCGCACTCGAAATGCGGCATGGGTGTAAGCTCATCGGGGGTTCGAATCCCTCCCTCTCCGCCACTTAGCTCGTTCAAGTTATTGTTTTAACTTCGTTTTCGGCTTTAGCCGAACACTCGGCCCCTCATTTCAGCCCACATTCCGTATCGGTCGTCACTGGACCTTCCTGGACGAAGGCGACGACCACGCGGAGGTTGCGCGCTCACCACTGCATGCTCTTTAGCCCATCTCCGCCGCCGGCCAGCTTGTGACCTTTTCCGCCCCTGGCCCCCATGCGAGGCTGGGTGGCATGACCTCGGCCCCGCCTCAGGCGACCTCTGCCCCGACCGAGAACCTCGCCGGGCTGGTCGAGCGCGTGACCTTCCACAACGAGGAGAACGGCTTTTGCGTGCTGCGGCTCAAGGCCCGCGGACAGCGCGACCTCGTCACTGTCATCGGGCACGCGGCGATGATCGCGGCCGGCGAGTGGGTCCAGGCGGCTGGGACCTGGACGAATGACCGCACCCATGGCCTGCAGTTCCGGGCCAACTTTCTGAAGGCGACCGCACCGACGACGCTCGACGGCATCGAGAAGTATCTCGGCTCGGGCATGATCCGCGGCATCGGCCCGGCCTACGCCAAGCGGCTCGTCCATGCCTTCGGCGAGGCCGTGTTCGACGTGATCGAGGCCGACCCGTCCCGCCTGCGCGAGGTCGAGGGCATCGGCCCCGTCCGGGCGAAGCGCATCGCCGCGGGCTGGGCCGAGCAGAAGGTCGTGCGCGAGATCATGCTGTTCCTGCACGCCCACGGCGTGGGCACAAGCCGGGCGGTGCGGATCTACAAGACGTACGGCGCCGAGGCCGTGGCGACCATCACCGAAAACCCGTACCGGCTCGCGCGCGACATCCGCGGCATCGGGTTCAAGACAGCGGATCAGGTCGCGATGCGGCTCGGGATCGCCAAGGACGCCATGGTCCGGGTCCGGGCGGGGGTGAGCTACGCCCTTGCCGAGGCCATGGACGAAGGCCATTGCGGCCTTCCCGAGGGCGACCTCCTCCGCACCGGCGCCGAGCTCCTCGACGTCACGGCCGAGCGGCTCACCGCCGCCCTCGCCCTCGAACTCGCCGACGGCGCGGTGGTGGCCGACACGGTCGGGGAACGCCGGTGCGTGTTCCTGGCCGGCCTGTACCACGCCGAGCGCGACATCGCCGAACGGCTCCGGTCCCTCGCGGCCGGTGAGGCGCCCTGGCCCGTGATCGATACCGAGAAGGCCGTGCCGTGGTTGGAGGGCCGCGCCGGGATCACCCTGGCCCCGAGCCAACGCGAAGCGCTCCGCCTCGCCGGGGCGAGCAAGGCCCTCGTCATCACCGGCGGCCCGGGGGTCGGGAAGACGACCCTGGTCAACTCTATCCTGAAGATGCTCGTGGCGAAGAGCGTCAACGTCGCGCTCTGCGCCCCCACGGGCCGCGCCGCCAAGCGTCTGACCGAGTCGACCGGCGTCGAAGCCAAGACGATCCATCGCCTCCTGGAGACCGACCCGAAGAATGGCGGCTTCAAGCGCGACGAGGCGAATCCGCTCGGGTGCGATCTCCTCGTCGTCGACGAGACATCCATGGTCGACGTGCTGCTGATGCGGGCGCTCCTGCGCGCCCTCCCGCCCCGAGCGGGGCTGCTCCTCGTCGGCGACGTCGACCAGCTTCCCTCAGTCGGGCCGGGGCAGGTCCTCGCCGACGTGATTGGTTCCGGCGTCGTGCCGGTGGTGCGCCTGACGGAGGTGTTTCGGCAGGCGGCGACGAGCCGGGTCATTGTCAACGCCCAACGGATCAACGCGGGAAAGATGCCGGAGCCGACGCCGGCCGGGGCCGAGCGGAGCGACTTTTACGTCGTCGACGCGGCCGAACCGGAAATCGCCATGGCGAAGGTCCTCTCGGTCGTGCGCGAGCGGATCCCGCGCGCGTTCGGCCTGGACCCCGTGCGGGACGTCCAGGTGCTGTGCCCCATGAACCGCGGCGGGGTCGGCGCCCGCTCGCTAAACGTCGAGCTGCAGCGCGTGCTGAACCCGCCCGGCGAGGTCCGCGTCGAGCGGTTCGGCTGGATCTACGGCCCGGGCGACAAGGTCATGCAGGTCGAGAACGACTACGACAAAGAAGTGTACAACGGCGACCTCGGCATCGTTGCCCGGATCGACGCGGAGGCGAACGAGCTGGTCGCGACATTCGACGGGCGCGAGGTGGTCTACGGCTTCGGCGAGCTGGACGCCTTGGTCCTGGCCTACGCGACGACGGTCCACAAGGCGCAGGGGTCGGAGTACCCGGCGGTCGTCATCCCGGTGATGACCCAGCACTACGCCATGCTGGCGCGAAACCTGCTCTACACGGGGGTGACGCGGGGCAAGCGGCTCGTCATCCTCGTCGGTCAACGGAAGGCCATCGCGATGGCGGTCAGGAACGGCGGGCAGCGTCGTCGGTGGTCGAAACTCGGTGAATGGCTAACGCTAGGGGGCGCCTGATTGTGGCTGGAGCGGAGCCGGCCGTCGTCCCGCTACGCGGCGACTACCTCTTGCTGAGTGTGAGGTGGGGCTTGTGCACGGCCACACCACGCGAACGCCAGCCACACTCGATACCGCTGAGTCAACAAGCGAGTGGCCGATTTTTATGCGTTGCGTGGAGGGAGTGTCTATGGCGAACTAGGGTCGTTCGAAGGGTCGAAACGGCTTTCTGCATCCAGCAAGCGATTCTCGCTTCCCCCAGACCGGTCGTAGTCGGAGAGTAGGAGAATTGTCATGGCAAGCCTGACACACACCGCTCAACGGCAGGTCGGCGAGCCGCTTCTCGGCGGAGGCTTGCTTGGCTCCTGAGACCATCACTCGACTGCTCGCCTCGATGAACGCCGGCCGCCTTCTGGTGGTCTGCGGCGCCGGACTCTCGATGGCGCCGCCCAGCAGCCTGCCGTCCGCCCGTGCCGTTGCCGAGCGATGCTTTGACAAATACCGTCTCGAATCCGACCCGAACTGCGATCTCGGCCTGCGAGAAAATCTCGAGGCACTCGCCGAGCACTTTGCGGGACTTAACACTCTGCAATCGATCTTCATCGAACATCTTGTTCCCTGGCCCGCTTTCACGCGGCCTTCGAATATGGGGCATGCCGCGATCGCAGATTTTCTTATCACCCACGCCGCCGTTGCCGGCATATCGGGCAACTTCGACACGCTGATCGAGCGACGCGCTTGGGACTACGGCGCGGACTTCCGCGGCTCACTTGACGGCGACGAAGCCACCGCTGATACTGTCCGTCAGGCGCCCTTGTTGAAATTCCATGGCTGCTCCCACCGTGATCGACAAGCCACGGTCTGGGCACCTTCACAGCTCAATGACCCGACCATCTCGGAGCGCATTGCAAGAAGCAAAATCTGGATGGCTGCCAACCTTCGGCAGAAAGACTTGCTCGTCGTCGGCTTCTGGTCGGACTGGGAATACCTCAACGCTGTGATCGGCGAAGCGTTGAGCGACGTGCAGCCGCTGTCCGTGACTGTCATCGACCTCTCACCGGCAAACGTGCTTGAGCAGAAAGCTCCGCAACTCTGGGAGATTGCGCACGCACACAACGTGACGTTCGAACATGTGCAAGAGTCAGGAGCTGCAGCTCTCGACGAGCTTCGTCGAGCCTTCTCTTCGAACTACCTGCGTCAGGTGCTGGACGCCGGACGAGCCGTTTTCGAGCAAGCTACTGGAGCCCGCTGTGTTCCGGCTTGGCTAGACATCGGGAATTTTGACAGCGAGGCCCTTTATGGTCTGAGACGGGATGCCGAAGGCGTCTCAGCGGTAGAGCCAGCTAAGCTCCTGCGCCCAGAGAATCCAGAAGCTCTCGGTTTCTTCCACTTGCTACTCCGTCGAGCTGGGGCCGTCCAACGCGCCGATGGTTATGATCTGAACGGCCGTAGAATCCGAGTTCTCAACGGGGCGCAATCCATTCTCGGAACGCTGCGTGGAAAGTTCGTCGAGCCGCCTGCCGCGATGCAGTCCGACATCGTTGTCGCGGTAGGCGCGACCGACTTGGGCCTGCCGGACAATGTCGTACGAAGCGGACGCTCCGGTGACGTCATTCGCCCAGACCCAATAGGTGAATGGTACGACCTATCTGGGGCAAGAGCTGCGTTGAGCATCTGATGGACATCCTCACCCAAGCTGAGATCCTTCTTCGCGACGCACAGTATGAAACCTGGACGTGGAATGGCTCGGCCGGCGCGGTGACCTGCTTCGAGAACTCGGCGTTGATGGGTTTCGTCCACGTCTTCGACAACGCGGACACTCTCCTAGGCGCATGGAAGGACAACCAGCAAATCGCGCTCGCTCGACATGCCGCTTCATTACGCGGCGCCGGAGCGAAGGCATGGAACGTCTATTCAGTCTTTCTGACCCCGGATCAGGATGCGCGCCGAGGGCGCGAGATCGAGCGCATCGAAGAGAATTTCTCCTTGACCCGCAAGATCGCGAGGTCCTCCATTAACACACCTGACGACCTTGAGAACGCGCTGCTGCCGCTGCTGTCGATACGCTCCAAGCCGCTACTCGGCGCGTCTAATTTCGAAACGAGACTGCGCATCAGGCTGAAGGATATTTCTCCAGATGCCGTGACTGCGTTTCTCAGTGAGACCACGCCAGCCGAAATTGCTCGCATCCTGAGAGCGACCTCATGAGGCTCGCCTTCATCGAAGTATGTGGCTTTCGTGGCTTCAGAGATCTCGTCCGGATCAATTTCGGACGGGGCTTCACCGTCATTACCGGTCGCAACGGTGTAGGCAAGAGTACGCTGTGCGATGCGGTCGAGTTCGCGATCACAGGCTCCATCGACAAGTACGCCGTCGAGAAGGCAGCGAAAGAGAGCCTAAGCGATTACCTTTGGTGGCGAGGAGAAGGTGTTCCCAACTCTCACTATGTGTCAGCCTCTTTCGAAGACGACAGCGGAAATCCATTCACCATCACGCGGACGCGGGAACGCGGCTCTGATCGCTCACCGGAGGAGATTCACGCCGCGCTTTGCCGTGGACCTGCGCCAGACAACGCGCTTCGGCAGCTCACCCGCACGTCGATTATCCGCGACGAATGGATCGCCGCGCTCAGCCTGGATCTAACCGAAACGGAACGATTCGCGCTCGTGCGCTCGGCGCTCGGTGCATTGGAAGGTTCGGAAGCCGGCAGCAGAGCCAAGGAAGTCGTTACCGCCGCCGAAGCCGCGCACACGAGGGACGAAGACGCCTATGAGGCTGCCCGCACGCGATTGGCCGACAGGCTAACGCAGCAGTCCGAGACGCAAGCCGTGCTCAGTCGATCCGGGGATGTGTCCGGAGCCATTCAGGTGATCGCCGCCGCAGCGCCAGATGCGCCCATTGAGCTGACGGCACGACTGGCTGCTGGTCGATCCGCGCTCGCAAACAGACGGGCCAGATTGGGTAGAATGGGTGAAGCGCTTCAACTCGGTCGAGAGGTCGCAGCGGCGCAGGCTCTCTACAACGCGCCAGAGGCGATGGCGAATCGCGAGGCCGCATCGGCAGCGCACGAAACCGCGCAGCGCGAGCATGAGGCCGCACAAAAGGTCTTCTTTGAAGCCGAACAAATTCTCTTGCGGGAAGAAGAGATGGACGCGATGGCGGCGTCGCTTAGTCTTCTCGTCGAACACGGGGAGCGCCTCGGGCTGCGCGACGACCATTGCCCGCTATGCGCAGCCCATCGGACATCAGACGAGTTCGCCGCCGGTCTGGCCGTCGCGCGTCGACGCATTACATCGCTGGCCTCGGGCGTTCAGGCCGCTCGTGATGCTCTCGCCTCCGCGAAACAGAACGCACGACAAGCCAGCCTCAAGTTGCAGATAGCAACCGCCGCGATCCAAGAACATGCAGACGAACTCGGGCGCTTGCGCAATCAGGAAGCGGCGCATTTAAATTTCTACGATCAATGGAGCCTCGATCCTCGCTTTATCCAAGATCCTGACGCACTGGAGCGGGCGATTTCTCCAGAACGGGACCGGTTGATAGACCTCGAGCGAGCGCTCCTCGTGCTGGAGACCTCGCAAGCGGTCTCGCGGATGTCGTCGATCGAGAGCAACATATCGGCGCTGCGAGGCGACATCGAGAAGTTGGCGCAGGCTGTCAGCCAGTCGCAAAATGCTGTAACAGCGGCTCGTGAAATCGAGCGCTCTGTCAAACGGGTAGGTGCTGAGATAGTAGATGAGCGCCTCGCTCAAATCAGTCCTCTTCTTAATGAACTTTACCAACGCTTGCGACCGCACGCCAACTGGCGGACGATCGACTACAGCATCCGCGGTGATGTCCGACGTTTCCTAAGCCTCAAGGTGGGCGACGGGCTGAATCCGCAATTCGTCTTTAGCAGCGGTCAGCGTCGCGCCGCCGGTCTCGCCTTCCTTCTCTCCGTCCATCTTGCGCGGGCGTGGACACCGCTCAGGTCGCTTCTACTCGACGACCCCGTTCAGCACATCGACGACTTCAGGGCTCTTCACTTGGTCGAAGTGCTAGCCGCTCTGCGCTTAGACGGGCGCCAGATAATCTGCGCCGTTGAAGACCCTGCCCTGGCCGATCTGCTATGCCGGCGCTTGGTGAGCACTTCGACGGAGGGAGGCCGGCGTCTTGACATCGACCTTGGACCACTGGGCGTCACGAGCGTAGTCATCGACCAGGAGATCAATCCGATGCCAGTCGGCGTTTTGCGTGGTGTCGTCACTGCATGACGGCCGAGAGTGCGCAAATCGAGCTTCCGCCGCCGCATAAACGTCGAGCGCAAGGCCCCTGGAGCGATCTGGCGCTCCACACCATTGGTTGGCGTGCGTTTCAGGATCTTTGTTCGCAGATATCCGAGGTTGTGCTCGGCCGGCCCGTAGAAATTTTCCGTGAAGCACAGGACGGTGGCCAGGACGCGGTCTTTCTCATCCCCTCGGGAACTGAGGCACCGGCTATCGGCACGATCCAGTGCAAGCATACGTCCGATGCCACAAGGGCTTTGAGACTTGGCGATCTCGCTGCCGAGCTTGGGAATGTCGAGGAACTTGTCAAAGCCGGTCAGGCGAATACCTATGTCTTTATGACGAACATGAGCGTAGATGCGCCTGTCGCCGCGGCGATGCGATCTAAGCTTCTGGCGCTTGGCGTCCGCAAGCCGCACATTTTTGGTCGCCATTATATCGTCCGGGTCATCAGAATCAGCGCACGGCTGCGGGCGCTCGTTCCACAGGTCTACGGTCTGGGAGACCTCACCTCGATTGTGGACGAGCGGCTGAGCGAGCAAAGCCGAGCCCTACTGGATAGTTGGATTCCAAAGCTCCGTACATACGTGCCCACCAAAGCCCATCGCGACGCCGTCAACGCCATTTCCAAACACGGCGTCGTGCTACTATTAGGCAACCCCTCAAGCGGGAAATCAGCAATCGGCGCGATCGTCTCGACAATTGCTTCGGAAAACCCGGACAACACCGTTCTTGCTTTGACCAGCCCCCGTGACTTCGAGGCCGGCTGGAATCCGAACGATCCAGGTCGCTTTTTCTGGATCGACGACGCCTTCGGTTCAAACGTTCTACGCAACGACTATGTGCAGGACTGGGCCTCGTCATTTTCCAAACTGCGGGCCGCAATCAAGCACGGCAACCGCTTCCTATTGACCTCCCGCAAGCACATCTATGAAGCGGCACGGCGTCGGCTCGGACAGCGCAATCTTGCCCAATTTGTTGACGGCAGCGCTGTCGTCGACGTTGGCGACCTGACCATAGAGGAAAAGGCACAGATCCTTTACAACCATATCAACTTCGGCGAGCAGAGCCAAAGCTGGAGATCCAACGTCAAACCACACCTGCCTGCTGTCGCCGCGGTTCAGGACTTTCTTCCTGGGATTGCAGAGCGTCTTGGGGATCCTAATTTCACCAAGGGGCTGGCGCCGTGGGAAAGCTCACTCGTGCGCTTCATGAAAGAGCCGACGGAGCATCTGATCGATACGATCAATGCCCTAGATGACCAATTACAAGCCGCGCTAATGCTAGTTTACGTTCATCAAGCCGGTTTCGATCCAAGCGGCCACGACATGCTGGCAGCTCAGACCGTGGCGGAGCTGACCGGTTTCCCTCTCACGAAGATCCAGGACCGCTTTGCTGAGCTGAAGGGCTCGTTCCTGAAGCTCTCCGGATCAAAGTGGACCTTCGCCCATCCAACGATCTCCGACGCGCTGACGGAAATCCTCCGTCAGAAGCCGCATATGATGGCGGCGCTCATACGCGGCGCAACGGTCGACACGATTCTCAACAGCTTCACATGTGAGGGATCGCCGCTCATTCGAGACGCCCTCGTCGTCCCAGGGACGCTTGACGATGCTCTGGTCGCGCGGCTCGGCCGCACCCCGGACGAAATGCATCGCAATTGGATGCTCTTCCACTTTTTGTCTTTTCGGGCAAGCGAGCCCGTTTTCATCAAAGCGGTCGAGCAATCTCCGGACTTGCTTCGACGGTCGTGCTGGCAAACCGACTCTGCCGGCAACGATCCCCGGATCGCTGCCTACGCACGTGCACATCACCTCAGCATCTTGCCCGAGGATCTTCGTTCCGCGGCGGCAGACATTTTAGAGTCCGCCCTTCTCACGAATCTTGACGCCTCCATTTTCGACGAGCCAGAGATGTTAGCACTTATGTCTCCGCTACAATTGGTTGGTATGGGGTTGGCACTTCGAACAACTGTGCTGCCTCAGCTCGAAAAGCGGATCGACGAGATTGTCGATGAGGCTGACTTGGACGAGGAGCCAGACAGCCACTTCAAAAAGCTCCTTGGCGTGCTCGATCGCGTCGAGGCGATCGGTGTCGACGTGGACGCCATAGCCCTGATCGACGACGCGCGCGATCAGGTGAAGCGGTCGATCAGGAAACTGGAAGAGCGCAAGCGCGAGAAGGAGGAAGGCTCAGCTCGACTTTCCGCATTTTTGGAGGCGCATCAGGTGCTGACCCAGAAGATGTCCTCGGCTGCGATGCAGGTGAGGGCGTCGTCGAGGGCGAGGATAGTGCTGCCGAAGGGGCCGGTCGAGGACCAGCGCTCCTTCCACAGGGACCAGTATAGAACTTCGAAGTGGCCGTCGGGTTTTGCCGGTCGCAGGCGGGCGACGGGTGTGCCCGACCGCGCATCGTAGAGCGTGTAGCCCCGGTTGCGCCGCTCGGCCACGAGAGAACCACGCGGGCTTCGAAACTGCGCGATGCGCATGATGACGTCGTCGTCCATGGCGGCGCAGGATATTCCGAGGGACTGGTCCCGTCACGGACCGTTTGCGCTCTGATGGGCTGGATGCAGGGCTTGCTGAACAACGGCGATGCGATTCTACGGCCGGGATGAGACCCCATCGCCAACGCCCCCCTTCCGACCTTTCCGCTGTGCCAGCGATCTTGTCGACATGGCTGACCGTACTGCGCCCGTGCTTCACTGCACCAGTCTGGACCCGAGTCCTCGTGCTGGTGGCCGGTGCGGTGTTGTCGCCCGGCGGACGAACCGTGACGCAAGCCCTGCGCGTGATGGGACTGGCCGGAAAACCCGGCTTCGGTCGATACCACGACGTCCTGAGCCGGGCGCGGTGGGATGCGCGCGACGTGGCGCGCAGGCTGCTCGGGCACCTCGTCGCCGTGCTGTCGCCGGACGGCGAGGTGATCATCGGCATCGACGACACCGTGGAGCGACGATGGGGGCCGAAGATCGCGGCGCGCGGCATCTATCGTGACCCCGTCCGTTCGTCCAAAGGCCATTTCGTCAAGACCAGCGGCCTGCGCTGGCTCGTGCTGGCCGTCATGCTCCCGGTCCCCTTCGCGGGCCGGCGCTGGGCGCTGCCCTTTCTCACCGTGCTGGCCCCCTCGGAGCGCTGGAGCGAGGCGCATCGCCAGCGCCACAAGACCCTGACCGACTGGGCGCGTCAGGCCATCCTGCAGAGCAGTCGCTGGCTGGGGAGCCGCCGCGTCACCGTGGTGGCCGACAGCAGCTTCGCCGCGCTCGACCTCATCGCCGCCGTGCGCCGCCACGTCACCCTGATCACGCGGTTGCGCCTCGACGCCAACCTGTTCGAACCCGCCCCCGCGCGCGTTCCAGGCCGGCGCGGCCGCCCCGCCCTGAAAGGAAAGCGAGTGCCCAAGCTCGATGCCGTGCTGCGCGACCCGGCCACCGTCTGGACAAAGGTGACGCTGACCGAATGGTACGGCGGCCAAACCTGCAGGCTCGAATACACCTCGGCCACGGCGCTCTGGTCCAAGGCCGGCCTGCCGCCCCAGCCGATCCGCTGGGTGCTGGTGCGCGATCCGTCCGGCACCCGTGACGCGCAGGCGTTCCTGTGCACCGACGCCGACCTCACCGCCGAGGCGATCCTCACGCGGTTCGTCATGCGCTGGCGCATCGAGACCACCTTCCAGGAGGTCCGCCGGCACCTCGGCGTCGAGACCCAGCGCCAATGGTCCGACAAGGCCATCCTGCGCACCACACCTGCCTTGCTCGCCTTGTACTCCCTCGTCACGCTCTGGGCACACGAGCTGCACACCCGGGCCGGACCGATCCGCCCACAGACCGCAGCTTGGTACGACAAACGCCTGCCAACCTTCAGCGACGCGCTCGCCGACGTCCGCCGCGCGTTATGGTGGCCGCAGATTTCATCAACGTCCCCGCCCAGCCGAGACCCCGTCAAAATTCACCCCGACCTCCTCGACCGGTGGATCGACACACTGTGCCGCGCTGCCTGAAATGCGTAAAGTCGAGCTCAGCTCGACTTTCCGCATTTTTGGAGGCGCATCAGGTGCTGACCCAGAAGATGTCCTCGGCTGCGATGCAGGTGAGGGCGTCGTCGAGGGCGAGGATAGTGCTGCCGAAGGGGCCGGTCGAGGACCAGCGCTCCTTCCACAGGGACCAGTATAGAACTTCGAAGTGGCCGTCGGGTTTTGCCGGTCGCAGGCGGGCGACGGGTGTGCCCGACCGCGCATCGTAGAGCGTGTAGCCCCGGTTGCGCCGCTCGGCCACGAGAGAACCACGCGGGCTTCGAAACTGCGCGATGCGCATGATGACGTCGTCGTCCATGGCGGCGCAGGATATTCCGAGGGACTGGTCCCGTCACGGACCGTTTGCGCTCTGATGGGCTGGATGCAGGGCTTGCTGAACAACGGCGATGCGATTCTACGGCCGGGATGAGACCCCATCGCCAACGCCCCCCTTCCGACCTTTCCGCTGTGCCAGCGATCTTGTCGACATGGCTGACCGTACTGCGCCCGTGCTTCACTGCACCAGTCTGGACCCGAGTCCTCGTGCTGGTGGCCGGTGCGGTGTTGTCGCCCGGCGGACGAACCGTGACGCAAGCCCTGCGCGTGATGGGACTGGCCGGAAAACCCGGCTTCGGTCGATACCACGACGTCCTGAGCCGGGCGCGGTGGGATGCGCGCGACGTGGCGCGCAGGCTGCTCGGGCACCTCGTCGCCGTGCTGTCGCCGGACGGCGAGGTGATCATCGGCATCGACGACACCGTGGAGCGACGATGGGGGCCGAAGATCGCGGCGCGCGGCATCTATCGTGACCCCGTCCGTTCGTCCAAAGGCCATTTCGTCAAGACCAGCGGCCTGCGCTGGCTCGTGCTGGCCGTCATGCTCCCGGTCCCCTTCGCGGGCCGGCGCTGGGCGCTGCCCTTTCTCACCGTGCTGGCCCCCTCGGAGCGCTGGAGCCAGGCGCATCGCCAGCGCCACAAGACCCTGACCGACTGGGCGCGTCAGGCCATCCTGCAGAGCAGTCGCTGGCTGGGGAGCCGCCGCGTCACCGTGGTGGCCGACAGCAGCTTCGCCGCGCTCGACCTCATCGCCGCCGTGCGCCGCCACGTCACCCTGATCACGCGGTTGCGCCTCGACGCCAACCTGTTCGAACCCGCCCCCGCGCGCGTTCCAGGCCGGCGCGGCCGCCCCGCCCTGAAAGGAAAGCGAGTGCCCAAGCTCGATGCCGTGCTGCGCGACCCGGCCACCGTCTGGACAAAGGTGACGCTGACCGAATGGTACGGCGGCCAAACCTGCAGGCTCGAATACACCTCGGCCACGGCGCTCTGGTCCAAGGCCGGCCTGCCGCCCCAGCCGATCCGCTGGGTGCTGGTGCGCGATCCGTCCGGCACCCGTGACGCGCAGGCGTTCCTGTGCACCGACGCCGACCTCACCGCCGAGGCGATCCTCACGCGGTTCGTCATGCGCTGGCGCATCGAGACCACCTTCCAGGAGGTCCGCCGGCACCTCGGCGTCGAGACCCAGCGCCAATGGTCCGACAAGGCCATCCTGCGCACCACACCTGCCTTGCTCGCCTTGTACTCCCTCGTCACGCTCTGGGCACACGAGCTGCACACCCGGGCCGGACCGATCCGCCCACAGACCGCAGCTTGGTACGACAAACGCCTGCCAACCTTCAGCGACGCGCTCGCCGACGTCCGCCGCGCGTTATGGTGGCCGCAGATTTCATCAACGTCCCCGCCCAGCCGAGACCCCGTCAAAATTCACCCCGACCTCCTCGACCGGTGGATCGACACACTGTGCCGCGCTGCCTGAAATGCGTAAAGTCGAGCTCAGAAGACGATGTGGATTGGACGCACATCGTTACGCAGGAGAAAGAAGAGGCTCCGACTCCTCCTCCGGGCGCCACAACGCGCTCCGTGTTCGACGACGTCGATAGGTAGTCCTACCGATGTCCGCCAAACTTACGTTCGCGGTGGCAACATCGCGAGGGGGGTAGGCAAGCTTCATGCCGAGGCGTAAAAATAATCTGATGTGAAGACCATCGCGTTGGCAAACTCAAGGTGTCGCCCTTGCGTTACATGGTGCCCTAATCTGGCGAGGGAGATAGAATTGAACCATGTTACGTTGCTTTGGTGACATTCTTGCAAACACGCTGGGGCTCGACGGCGGGACCAAGGCTTACGTTTGCGAGTACACTCGACCGTCTGCAAGATGGCAAACTAGAAACGTTGGAACTTCGCACGAAGCCGGCAAGGGTCGACGGGCACATCGGGGTATACCCCGGCGTGACACCATGCATGTTACATTCTCGACGTCACCTCTGGGTTGACATCGCCTATTTGTGACGTGCGACACCTCGGGCCTACACCCTGAGGTGAAAAAGCAAAAATGGCCCGCATCGGTTACGCCCGCGTCAGCACGCTCGACCAGGATCTCGATGGTCAGCTCGCGAAGCTGAAAGCCGAAGGCTGCGGGGTGACCCGCTCGGAGAAGGTCTCGGGCGGCAGCCGCGACGGCCGGACCGAGCTGGCGACCGTGCTGGAGTTCCTGCGCCCCGGCGACGAACTCGTGGTCACCCGCCTCGACCGGCTCGGCCGCGATACCCGCGACGTGCTCAACCTGATCCACGAGGCCGAGCAGCGGGGCGCCTTCGTCACCGTCCTCGACCCGCATGTCTCGACGCGCGGCGAGATGGGCCACCTTGTTCTGACCGTCCTCGGCATGGTCGCCCAGATGGAACGGCGCTTCATCAAGGAGCGCCAGCGCGAGGGCATCGCTCGGGCAAAGAGCGAGGGCGCGTACACCGGTGGCAAGCGCCGCCTTGACCGCGAGCGCATCCGAACGCTGCACGCCGCCGGCAACGGGCCGGCCGTCATCGCCCGCGAGGTCGGGTGCTCGCGGATGCAGGTCTACCGTGTGCTGCAAGAGGCAGGTTGATCCGAACGACCCACACTCGTGCTCTGCACGAAGCGTGACGAGGCGGGGCCAGCTCGGCTACAATCATTCCCGCAACGCACCCCTACGTCGAGCTCTTCATGACGGGCTACACGCCCCACCAAGCCAAGTTCTTCGCGCACTACGTGACCCGCGAGGGGATCGCTGAGGGTGAGGGACTGGCTCAATCGCTGTCGGCCGCGCGGGTGGACCTGAACCCTCACCAAGTCGATGCGGCCATGTTCGCCCTGCGCTCGCCCTTGTCCAAAGGCGTGCTACTGGCCGACGAGGTGGGGTTGGGCAAGACTATCGAGGCGGCCCTCGTCATCACGCAGCGGTGGTGGGAGGGGCGCCGGCGCCTGCTCCTGATCGCGCCCGCGTCGCTGCGGAAGCAGTGGCAGCAGGAGCTTTGGGAGAAGTTCTCCCTGCCCAGCGTGATCCTCGACGCCAAGCGCGTGCGCGAGTTGAAGAAGGCGGGCGAGGCGCGTCCGCTGGATCGCACGGACGCCGTCGTCATCCTGTCCTACGAATACGCCGCCCGGATCGCGCCCGAGCTTCAGGCAATTTCGTGGAACCTCGTGGTTATGGACGAGGCTCACAAGCTGCGGAACGTCTACCGCGCGACCGATAATTCTCGCTCCGCCGTCCTGCGGCGCGCGCTGGCTGATCGGCAGAAGCTGCTGCTTACGGCCACTCCGCTCCAGAATAATCTGATGGAGCTATATGGCCTGCTATCGCTCATCGACGAGCACTTCTTCGGCTCGCCCGATGCCTTCCGCGCCGAGTTCGGCAAGTCGGACGCTAGCACGCTGGCGGTGCTGGGCCGAAGGCTGGAGCCGATCTGCAAACGCACGCTGCGGCGGCAGGTCCAGCAGGCCGGGCTCATCAGCTACACCAAACGCATGGCCGAGACGTTCGACTTCACGCCGAGCGCGCTGGAAACAAAGCTCTACGAGCAGATGTCCGAATACCTCCAGCGCGAGGACACGTTGGCCATCGGCAAGACGGGCCGCCACCTCGTCACCCTCGTCCTGCGGAAGATTCTCGGCTCCTCGTCTTTCGCGGTCGCGGCCACCCTCGACAAGATGATCGCCCGCTTGGAGCGCAAGCTGGAGGTCGGAGAGGAGATGCTGGCCGACTATGACGGGATGGAGGAGACGGCCGAGACATGGCGTGAGGGCGCCGCCGATGCCGAGGCGGACGCGCTGGAGGCGAACGAAGCCGAGTCGGTCGTAGCCGCCGACCCTGCGCTGCTGCGCGGTGAGATCGAGGAGCTACGCGGCTTCCGCAACCTCGCAACATCCATCGACGACAACGCGAAGGGACGCGCCCTCGTCGGCAGCTTGCCGGACGTGCTTAAGCAAATCGAGGCGAAGGGCGGCCAGCGCAAGGCGGTGATCTTTACTGAGAGCGTCCGCACCCAACGCTATCTGCGCGACCTGCTGGAGGCCAACGGCTTCGCTGGGCAGACGGTGCTGATGAACGGTGCCAACACCGACGCGGAAAGCCAAGCTCTCTACAAGGCGTGGCTGGCCAAGCACGCCGGGAACAGCAACGTCGTCTCGAAGACGAAGAGCGCGGACCTAAAGGCCGCCATCGTGGACGCATTCAGGAACGACCGTACGATTCTGATTGCCACGGAGAGCGGGGCGGAGGGCATTAATCTTCAATTCTGTTCACTGCTCATCAACTACGACCTGCCGTGGAACCCACAGCGCGTGGAGCAGCGGATCGGTCGCTGCCACCGCTACGGCCAGAAGATCGATGTAACCGTCGTCAACATGATGAACCGGGGCAACCACGCCGAGGCCCGGATTGTCGAACTGCTCGCCTCCAAGTTCAACCTGTTCAGCGGCGTGTTCGGCTCCTCCGACGAGGTGCTGGGCGCCATCGAGAGCGGGGTGGACATCGAAAAGCGCATCCTCGGCATCGTGCAATCGTGCCGCTCGAATGCTGAGATCGACCGAGCCTTCGAGACCCTGCAACTCGACCTATTTGTTGAGATCGACGAGGCCAAGACCAAGGCGCGCGAGGCAATTCTCGCCGAGATGGACGATAAGGTGGTCGCTCGGCTCAAGTTCGAGAAGGGCCGGATCGACGCCCAGCTTGGGGATTTCAAGCTGGCCCTATTGCGGCTCGCCCGCGCCGAACTGCCTGAGGCCCGGTTCCACCCCGACCACGCCGAGCGCTTCGATTACGACGGCGCAACCTACACGGCGGAGTGGCCGGTCTCCGAGGAGAGAGGCTGGCGGTTCTACCGCCTAAGTGATGGCGAGCTTGCGACCACGCTCGCCGACCGCGCGATGGACCGTGAGCTCGCCCCAGCGACCCTCGCTTTCGATCTCGACGCTTACACGGGCAAGCTGGCCGATGTGGAGTTGCTGCGCGGCGACAGCGGCTGGCTCGCGGCGGCCCGGTTGACGCTCGACACGCCCGCCAAACGCTACGACGACCTGATCGTGGTGGCCCTGACGGACGACGGTGGGGTGGTGCCGCGCGAGACAGCGGAGCGGCTGATGCAGGTTCCGGCCACGGCGAGGCAGGCGGACGGCGCGGCCCCGCCCCCAAACCTCGACCGACTGATCGCCGACGCGCAGACCGCCTTGGTGGGTGCCGCGCAGACCCGCCTCGGCGACTTCCTCGACGAGGAGGAGACCCGCCTCAACCTATGGCAGGAGGATGCGCGCGTTTCTTACGAGTCCAAGATCAAGGTCCTCGGCAAGGAGGCCAAGGAGAAAGACAAGCTCGCCCGCGCCAGCGTCACCTTGCCGGATAAGGTCGCGCTCCAGCGCGACGCGGCCGCCCTACGCCGCGAGTCCGACGACCTAAACCACCAACTCTACACGCGGCTGAAGGAGATCGACGCCGAACGCAACCGCATGCTAGACGAGATCGCTGCGCGACTGAGCCTCACGCCGAAGCTCACGCCGCTGTTCTCAGCGCGATGGATGCTGGCGGCATGAGGCTCTCACCGCGCACCTTGGACAAGCTCACCGGAGTCATCACTGGCGACGGCGGACCCTACCCGTATCGAGGCGGCCCGAAGATCATCGCCTTCTTCAACGCACTCGGCTGGGACGACAGCTACGGCGCGGGCTTCGGTTCTCGCAATCCGCATACGCGCGAGAAGCTGGACGCACTCAACGGCACGTCGAGGATGCGAGATGCGGTGCTCGCAGCCTTCGATATTTGGGGTGAGCCGGACCTGGACCCTGAAGCGGCGGCCGCCGACTTCAACAAGCTTCTGACCCGCGACGGCTATCGGCTCGCCAAGGTTATCGGTCCGGGGTGGATCGACAACGGGCACGAGGTCGAAGGGGTGCCACGCTTTAAGCTCGTCGCCCTCAGCGCAGGCACGGTGGATCCGGTCGCTCTGGCGGCGGTGAGCCACGCCACGCTGGGAGAGTACATCGAGAAGTGCCGGGCCAAAATCGCCTCAGGCGACAGCGCAGGTGCGATCACCAACGCCTACACCCTGATCGAGGCGGTGTTGAAAGATCTGCTGCGGCAGGCGGGCGTTGCCTTCAAGGCGGACGAGGGCGACATCCGCGCGCTCTACACCGCCCTGAAGGCGCCGCTGCATCTCGATCCCAAGGACGAGTCGCTTGAGGTGCACCTAAAGACGGTGCTCGACGGCTTCCAAAAGCTCGTCAGCGGCCTCTACGCGACGGCCAACAAGGCGAGCGACCGCCATGACCGTCGCTACCACCCCGCACCGCACCACGCGAAGCTGGTGGTCAACGCCGCGTTCGCGCTCGGCGATTTCCTCTACGACACCCATGAATATCAGCGCGCGCGACGCGCTGCGGAGGCCGCTTGATGGCTGAGAAGACGAAGCTGGACCTGACGTGGATCGGGAAGGATCGGCGTCCTCGCGTGGAAACAAGAATCTTAGTTGAGGAGCCCCCTAGCAGGTCGCTGAAAAAGGTCGACGTTCAGCCCCTGAGCTTCATCCGGCGTCGTTTTTGGCGGGTGGACGATGGAAAGCGTGAGGGTCGGTCTTTTTGCTGTCCGCTCCTTTGCCGCCGCGACGGGGCTGGCGCTCGTCGCGACGGGACAGGGCCCCATGTCACGCCACCTCACGCCACCGCTGGTTCGGCCAGCAGCTTTGGCAGGCGTATGAGGTTGCAGGCCGCGGCCGAGACGGCGAAGGCCATGTCGACCCGCTCGCGGCCGCGCATCCGGATGCGGCGCAGCAGCCCGAACTCCTTGCCCCAGCCGAACCCCTCCTCGATGCGCTTGCGGATGCGCTGGCTCACGGCGTAGCCGGGGTGACGCGTCGTGCGCCCGTCGACGGCCGAGCGGCGCTTGGCCGTGTTGCGGGCGATGTGCGGCGTGACGTTCATGCTCCGCAGCTCGTTGACGAAGTCCTCGGCGTCATACCCCTTGTCGGCCCCGAGCGTGATGCGGCCCGGCCGATCGGCGCGTTTCTCGATCATGGCGAGGGCCGCGGTGCGCTCGGCGTGGCCGTTGGCCTCGGTCACGCAGCCGTCCACGATCAGCCCATGGCGGTTCTCCATCAGCGCATGCCCCATGAAGCACAGCCTGGCTTCCCGGCCCCGTCCCTTGCGGTAAAGCCGCGCCTCGGGATCCGTGACGCTCCGATGCGTGTCGTTGCTCAGGCGCTCCCCGTGGAAGTCCGCCTCGGCATTGCGTCCACCGCGTCCACCGCGCCCGCCCGCGGGCGGCTCGGCAGAAGCGGGCGGGTTCGGCGGCGTGTCGCCGTGCCTGGGCCTGAAGCTCTTCATCGAGGCCCAGGCCTGGATCAGCGTGCCGTCCACGCTGAAGTGGTCCTGCGACAGCAGCCGCTTCACCCGCGGGATGGCCAGCACCGCACTCAGGAACGCCGCCGCCACGCTGCCGTCGAGCAGGCGGTCGCGGTTCTTGGAGAAGGTCGAGGCGTCCCACACGGGATCGTCGATGCCCAAGCCCACGAACCAGCGGAACAGAAGGTTGAAGTCGAGCTGCTCCATCAGCTGGCGCTCGGACCGCACCGAATAGAAGACCTGCAGCAGCATCGCCCGCAGCAGCTGCTCGGGCGGGATCGAGGGACGGCCGATCTCCGAGTAGATCTCGCCGAAGCGCCCGTCGAGCGACGCCAGAGCTTCGTTCACCAAAGCCCGGATCGTACGCAGGGGATGATCCGAACGGACCCGCTGCTCCAGGTCCACGTAGGAAAACAGCGAGCCGCTCCGGCTGTCCTGTCCGCGCACTCGATACTCCCCCCATGAGCAAGGCGGAGTGAATCACGAACTGGCCAGACCCCGAAGCCTTTTTCAGCGGCCTGCTAGGTCCTATCACGCAACCTCAAGGCGCCACGGTGATGTTTTTGATAATGTGCTGATCCACGGCGACAATCTACTTGCATTGAAGGCTATAGAGTCGAGCATGCGGGGCAGAGTCAAGTGCATCTACATCGATCCACCGTTTAATACACTTCAAGCTCTAGAATATTATGATGATGGCGTTGAACATTCGATATGGCTGTCTCTAATGCGGGAACGCCTCAGCATCTTGCGTAACCTACTAACAACAGATGGAACAATATTCATCCATATAGATGACAATGAGCTAGCCTATTTGACTGTTCTCTGCGACGAGATATTTGGTCGCGAAAATCGCGCCTACATCGTCACCTTCAAGCAGGGTTCGGCGACCGGACACAAATCTATCAATCCTGGATGCGTTAGTACGACCAACTTCATTTTGGTGTATGCAAAAGACCGATCTATGTGGACGCCGAACCGTGTCTATTCCGCGCGGGATCGCGACCTACGCTATAATCAGTATATCACTAATGTATCATCTTCGTTCAAAGAGTGGCAAGTTGTTCCGCTCATGACAGCCTTTGCGGATTCAAATGGTCTACTGGAACGTGAGGCTCGAAAATTAGTGAAAGATAATCCGGAATTGCTTGATAATTTCGTGATGAGTAATGCTAGAAATGTGATTCGTTGGGCTCAGCCTGACTACGATGCTGTCGGAAAAGACATCAAAAAGGCGATAGACGACTCTAGAGCTAGTCCCCGCGTATGGCATATTGTTGAAAGAGCTGATCATGACGATCTCTTTATAAGAGACGGACAGCGAGCATTGTTTTACGCATCCAAGCTTAAGCTGATTGATGGCGTTTATGTGTCTGGCGAACCACTGACGACACTCTGGGATGACCTTCTGTCGAACAATCTACACAAGGAAGGGGGTGTGCATTTCCCGAAAGGAAAAAAACCGGAGGCTTTGATTAAAAGGTGCATAGAACTCTCAACAACGCCCGGCGATATTGTTTTGGACTCGTTTGCTGGTTCGGGAACTACAGGTGCAGTCGCCCACAAGATGGGCCGTCGCTGGGTCATGGTCGAGTTGAAAGATCATTGTGAAACTCACATCGCTCCCCGTATGAACTCGGTAGTTGATGGAACCGACAGAAGCGGGATTACCGAGGCGGTCGGCTGGGAAGGTGGTGGGGGCTACCGTTACTACCGGCTGGCGCCGTCGCTGATGGAAAAGGATGCCTTCGGGCAGTGGGTCATCAGCCCGGCCTACAACGCCGAGATGCTAGCCAAAGCCATATGCGTGCACTTCGGCTTCACCTACGCGCCGCACCCTGAGCACTACTGGATGCAGGGCCGCTCGTCCGAGACGGACTTCATCTACGTCACCACCAACAGCCTGACGCACGAGCAGTTGAAGGTGATCTCCGAAGAGGTCGGGCCGGAGCGCACGCTCCTGATCTGCTGCAAGGCGTTCCAAGGCGCCAAGGTGGACTCCTTCGCCAACCTAACTGTCCGCAAAATTCCGGGCGCGGTGCTCGACCGCTGTGAGTGGGGCAAAGACGACTACTCGTTGAAGATTGCGAACCTGCCCATGGCGGAGGACGAGCTGGAGCTGGAGCCCACGTCCAAGGCGTCGGCGAAAGCTGATCCGGCCCAATCCAACCTGTTCGCGCCCGAGGGCGCGAAGTGAGCGACATTCGCGCCATCGCGCAGATCAGCGCGCGTCTGTCGCTCCGCAAGCCGCAGCAGGAGTCGCTGCGGCGGTTGGCGGCCGTGCTCGACCTCACCGACCCCTCCAAAAAAACGGACGTGAGCCTAGCGCTGGATGCGGTGAAGGCCAGCTACCCGAGCGTGCAGGACTTCGAACGCGACTTCCCGAGTGTCTGCTTTGCGCTCGCTACCGGGGTGGGCAAGACGAGGTGCCTCGGCGCCTTCATCAGCTACCTGTTCATGACGGGGAAGAGCCGCAACTTCTTCGTGCTCGCGCCTAACCTGACAATCTACGACAAGTTGCTGGCCGACTTCCAACCACAGTCTCCCAAGTATGTCTTTCGGGGCGTGGAGGCGTTCGCGCAACAGCCGCCGCTGATCGTCAACGCCGACAACTACGAGGAAGGACGCGGCGTTCGAGGAGCCGACCTGCTGGGGCGCGAAGCAGCCATCATCAACATCTTCAATATCAGCAAGATCAATAGCGAGGTGCGCGGCGGCAAGTCGCCTCGTATTAAACGGCTTCAAGAGTACATCGGCGACAGCTACTTTAACTACCTGTCCGAGCTACCTGACCTCGTGCTCCTGATGGACGAAGCGCATCGCTATCGGGCGTCGGCGGGCGTGAAGGCGATAAGTGAACTGCAGCCGATCCTCGGCCTCGAACTCACGGCGACACCGAAGGCGGTGGGCGCAGGCGGGACAGCGTTCAAGAACGTTATTTACCGATACGATTTGCCCGAGGCGATGGAGGACGGCTACGTCAAGGAGCCCGCCGTGGGCACTCGCGCCAACTTCGATCCGAAGAAGGTAGACGAGGCCACGCTGGAACAAATTAAGCTCGAAGACGGCGTGCACTACCACGAGCACGTGAAGGTGCAGCTTCAGACCTACGCCCGGCAGAACAACAAGCCCATCGTGCACCCCTTCATGCTGGTGGTGGCCAGCGACATACAGCACGCCGAGCGGTTGAAGACACTAATCGAATCCGCCGCCTTCTTCGACGGCCGCTATGCCGGGCGCGTGCTGACCGTCCACTCCGCCAAGAGCGGCGAGGAGTCGGAGCAGACCACCCAGCAGCTTTTGAGCGTGGAGACCTCCGGCAAGATGGACGTGGTGATCCACGTCAACAAGCTGAAGGAGGGGTGGGATGTGACCAACCTCTTCACCATCGTGCCGCTGCGCGCCGCAGCCTCGGACATCCTGACGGAGCAGACGCTGGGGCGCGGCCTGCGGCTACCCTACGGAAAGCGCACGGGCGTCGAGGCGGTTGACACTCTGACCGTCATCGCCCACGACCGCTTCAACGAGATCATCAACGCCGCGAAGACGGCAGGCGGCCTGATTCACAAGGCGGTCATCATCGGCGAAGGTGGCGACGTGCCCATCGCCAAGCCCGTGATGGTGGAGGCGCCGAGCCTGATCGAGCAGTGGATCGCGCCGCCCCCGGCCGACGTGCCCCTGCCGCCCGGCGTCGCCGAGGCGCCCGCCTCGCCCTTCACCTTTAACGCTCCCGCCGAGGTGGAGGTGCGGAAGGCCGCATACGAGACGGTGCTGCCCGCCTTCACGAACCGCGTCAAGACCATGGCCGACCTCACCTCGCCCAAGGTAGTGCGGGAGGTGGCAAAGGACGCGCTCGCCGCGCTGCACGCCAAGGAGGGGTTGTTCAAGACGGAGATCACTCCCGAGCGCGTGGAGGCCGTCGTCGCCGAACTGTGCGAAGTGTTCGCGGCCAAGACCATCGACATTCCGCAGATCGTGCAATCGCCGATGCAGGAGGTCGCCTTTTGGTTCGAGCCCTTCAAGCTGCAAGGGCTCGGTAGCTGGAACTACCAGCCCCTCGCGCGCGAACTGAAGGTCGAGACGCTGCGGGAGGGCAAGCAGTCGCTGATCGGCTCGGAGATTGAAGGCGACATCGAGGAGCAGCCGGAGGACATCATTGTCGGCCTCCTGATCGACCGGCCGGAAATCGACTACGATACGCACTCGACACTGCTCTACGACCTCGCCGGACAGGTGGTCGCCCGCTTTCGCAGCTACCTCAAGGACAACGCGGAGGTGCGGGCGGTGCTGCGCGCGCATAGGCGCGCCATCGACGACGCAATCTTCGCGCAGATGCTGGAGCATATGGGGCGGACGCGGACGGGCTACCGCTTCACCGTCACCCGCGCCTTTAGCGTGCTCGGCCCGCAGACCTATGACGCGAGCGCGGGCAAGGCTCTTCCTCTCACCATGACGCCAACGCCGCTTTCGACCATTAAGCAGTTCGTGTTCACGGGCGCCAAGCGCGGCTGCTTCGCCCTCTCGAAGTTTGACAGCGACGCCGAGCGGCGGCTCGCCGTGCTGTTGGATCAGGAGCTCAGCGTCGAGAAGTGGATGAAGCCCGGCCCCGGCCAGTTTCGCATCGAGGACGAAAACGGCGAACCCTACCAGCCAGACTTCGTAGTCGAGACGAAGACCGAGAAGCTGATCCTCGAACCTAAGCGGAAGAGCGAGATGCAGGATGCGGAGGTGCTACGGAAAACTCGCTCGGCGACCCTGTGGTGCCACGTCGCTACCGAGCACCACGCCAAACCGACAGGCGGCAAGCCATGGAGATATGCGCTGATCCCGGATGACGCGATCCAGCCCAGCGCGACCTTGGCGGGCCTGCTCGCCGCCTATACCGTCGCTCCCGACATGGACCTCCTCGGCCGCTTTTCACTTACCGAAGCGGCCTGAAGCGCGTTCGGTTTCCATCTTTACCGCTCGCAACGACGGAGCACTGAGTGATCTTATCGATCGTCATGAAATGCGTTTCGCCGAGCGGGCAATATTCGATGCTCGCCTGTCCGCTCTCACCCCAACCGAGCCAACTTACGTCCGCGATCCAGCGTTGGGGATGGAGCCGACGAAGTTGGTTTATCTCTTGGTAATACTTATTTCCCTGCGCCGACCACGACCACATCGAAGATCTCCGGCGGGAGGGCTGTGTTGCCACTAATCCCTTGCATCCCTCTCACCGGCAGCGCACCCATTTCGAGGCACCTCCCTCCCGCGTCAGCGTGAGCCCGTCCCGGGTCAGCGTATATGTGATGGTGCTAAAGATCTCGGGCACCTCGAGCCCGTCGACGGTGTGCGAGCTGTCGATCTGCCACGAGCTGGGGCCGACCCGCCGCACGGCGTTGGCGCGCTCCGGGAACTCGAACTCGCGATTGCCCGTCCGCCCCGCGGGTGCGATCACCATGACGGCGTGTGTTGAATTCCGCTGAGAAGTGACCCAGGGGGCACGAACTTTTCCACTGAGATTTGACCCATGTTTTCACCTCCTCCCACGCGGCTGTGTGGGGGGCATCGGAGTGATCGACATGGAGTTATTGAGCGTCATCCGACGCTGGCACTACCGGGACCAGCTTTCGATCCGTGAGATCGCCCGACGCACCGGGCTATCGCGAAACACGGTCCGCAAGTATCTGCGCTCAGAAAACGTCGAACCCCGCTTCAAAGCTTCCAAGCGGTCGAGTAAACTCGACGCATATGCTGACAAACTTTCGGCGATGCTGCGCATCGAGTCGGCCAAGACGCGCAAACAGAAGCGGACGATCGGGCAGCTGCACGTCGATCTCGTCGGGCTCGGCTATGAGGGCTCTTACAATCGGGTGGCCGCCTATGCCCGTGATTGGAAGGCTGCCCGACAGCGTGAGCAACTGAGCAGTGGTCGCGGCACCTTCGTGCCCCTGGCGTTCACGCCGGGCGAAGCGTTCCAGTTCGACTGGTCAGAAGACTGGGCTCTGATTGCCGATGAGCGAACCAAGTTGCAGGTCGCTCATGTTAAACTGTCCTATAGTCGTGCCTTTACCCTCCGGGCCTACCTACTACAAACCCACGAGATGCTGTTCGACGCTCATGTCCACGCGTTCCGCGTCCTGGGTGGAGTGCCGCAACGCGGCATCTACGACAACATGAAGACTGCCGTCGACAAGGTCGGCCGCGGCAAGCAACGACAAGTCAACATCCGTTTCTCGGCCATGGTCAGCCATTATCTTTTCCAGGCTGAGTTCTGCAATCCAGCCTCCGGTTGGGAGAAGGGGCAGATCGAGAAGAACGTGCAGGACGCCCGTCATCGGCTTTGGCAGCCCATGCCGAGCTTCCCTTCCCTGGATGCGCTCAACGACTGGCTGGAGAAACGATGCAGGGAGTTGTGGGCTGTGACGCCGCACGGATCGCAGCCCGGCACGATCGCCGAAATTTGGGCCGAGGAAGTCCGGCATCTGATGGCTGTGCCTCGACCGTTCGACGGCTTCGTCGAGTACACCAAACGCGTTTCTCCGACTTGCCTCGTCCATCTGGAGCGCAACCGCTACAGCGTGCCTGCGTCCTTCGCCAACCGCCCAGTCAGTCTGCGCGTTTATCCCGACCGCATCCTCCTCGTCGCCGACGGACAAGCCATCGGTGAGCACCGTCGCGTCTTCGCTCGGTCCCATGATCGTCGGAGCGAGACGGTTTACGACTGGCGTCATTACTTGGCGGTCGTGCAACGCAAACCTGGTGCACTGCGGAACGGCGCGCCCTTCGCCAAGATGCCGGACGCTTTCAGGGCCCTGCAGCAGCACCTGCTCAAGACGCCAGGTGGCGACCGCGAGATGGTCGAGATCCTGGCCCTGGTCCTCCAGCATGACGAGGAAGCCGTGCTCACGGCCGTCGAACTGGCCTTGAAGGCCGGCGTGCCGGCCAAGACCCACATCATCAACCTGCTGCACCGACTGATCGACGGCACACCGCCGACTGCGCCGACGGTCGACACTCCCAGGCGCTCACGCTGGTCACCGAACCGCGGGCCAACGTCGAACGCTACGACGCTTTGCGTCGGGCCAGGGAGGTGCGTCATGCGCCATAACCCGGCCAGCGGAGCCATCGTCATCATGCTGCGGAGCCTGAAGATGCACGGCATGGCCCAAGCCGTCGAGGAGCTGACCCAACAGGGCGCGCCGGCGTTCGAGGCGGCCATGCCGATCCTGTCGCAGCTCCTGAAGGCAGAAACAGCCGAGCGGGAAGTCCGTTCAACAGCCTACCAGCTCAAGGCTGCCCGCTTCCCGAGCTACCGCGATCTCAACGGCTTCGACTTCACCAGCAGCGAGATCAACGAAGCTCTCGTCCGCCAGCTCCATCGTTGCGAGTTCCTGGACGATGCTCACAACATCGTTCTGGTCGGAGGTCCTGGCACTGGCAAGACTCACATCGCCACAGCCCTCGGCATCCAAGCCATCGAGCAACATCGCAAGCGAGTCCGTTTCTTCTCCACCGTGGAACTCGTCAACGCCCTTGAACAGGAGAAAGCTCAAGGAAAGGGCGGACAGATCGCCGGCCGACTTGTCCATTCGGATGTCGTTATCCTCGATGAACTGGGATACTTGCCGTTCAGCGCCTCGGGTGGTGCCTTGCTGTTCCATCTGCTAAGCAGACTGTATGAACGTACCAGCGTCGTGATCACCACTAATCTGAGTTTTTCGGAGTGGGCCACAGTCTTCGGAGATGCCAAGATGACCACGGCCTTGCTCGACCGCCTCACTCACCACTGCCATATCCTGGAAACCGGAAACGACAGCTTCCGTTTCAGGAACAGTTCGGCAAAGGCCTCCAAACCCACCAAGGAGAAAGCAAAGGACTTGACCGCTCGCTGACCAACCAGCCACCATCAGGACGGGTCAGTTCTCAGTGGAAAGCCTGGGTCAGATCTTGGTGGAAATTAACAGGCGTGCTCGTCGTAGTCTTCGCCGTTCCGCCCCGGATCACCCCCGTCAGCGGAGCTGTTACGGCCCTCCCGAGCGCGGCGGCACGGCCGGGTGCACCACGACCCGGATCGGCCCCGGCGAGCCGCGCATCGAGCCAGCCGACGAGGTCGCCGCCGCACACGTCGCGGATGAACAAGGCGAGGTGAAAGGCACTCTGGTTCAGCCCGCCCTTGCGGAGCGTCAGTCGCGGTAGGGGGCAGCGTGGCAGATGCCCGGGTTCAGCGCAGGCCCCCGTGCCCTTCCGGTAGCCGCAGGCGTGGAAGTGCCAATAGCTCTGCAGGCGCGGGCACGAGGGCCGGGCGCGCAGGGCGCCGTCGACCTCGGTCCAGGCCACCCCGCCATGGCGCTCGTCCCAGCCGAACGCGACATCGTCGCTGATGCCTTGAAGGGCGACGAGGGTCATGAGCCAGTCATAGATCGGCGCCGGGTCGCGCCGGGCCACCGCGTCCTGAATGCCAGCCGCAGCGAGTCGTGACGCGATCTCCTCGACAAACTCGACTGGTGCGAGATGCAGAGCCGGACCGGCGACGCGGGCGAGATGCGCGAGGTCGCCGGTGCTCATACGGTTGGGGGTAGGTGCGGGGCGGGGCATCGCTGGCCCCTAGCAGCCCGACGTTTAGGCACGTCAAGGGGGTGATCGACGCTGGCCGCTATCGACGCAAGTCAACCCGTCTAGTCCTGAGGCATAAACCACGAAAGCAGCTACCGTAGGCTAAACGCGCAACGACTTTCAATGCAGAATCAGCCTTCGTCTTTTGAAACAGTGTCGAAAAATGAATTGCGCCGAGGGGAGCGGGGCTCGACATCGAGAAGAGGCACGCCACCGCGCAACGCTTGCCACATGACCGTATCATGCGGGGCAATAAGCGTTCCCGCTTCCTGCTCGATGTCGTCTTCTGTGAAGCCGGAGTTGCCACCACGCTCAATCAGATAGCTGACCGGCGCGACCATTTCGGCGGCGAATGCGCGGCTCGCCTGTTGCCGGCGCGTCAGTGCGACGGTGCCCGCGCGCAAGTCGCCAGGGTCCGAACACCACGCGATGTATGCAGCGGAGCACGCCCTGAAATGCCGCTGCCGCGCCGAGGCTGCGATGGTGCCGATATGGGCGACGCCGTTCGTGCGGTGCGTCAGCCCAGTCATTCGGTCGGGCCCTCGTTTTGTCAGCACACCCGCGAGAGAGTCCGCATCGCCGAGGATAGCCGCTGTTGCCCGTTTGGGGTCGTTATCGGACAAGCCCAGCCGATGCCGCAGCATTCTCGCCGCACGGAAGCCTAGATCACCGGGAAGGCCATGCAAATCGTCACGCGGTGGCTGTCCGAAAGCCTGGACATCGATAGTCGGACATCCATTAAGGGTATCGCGGGCTTCTTGAGCCCATTTCGTCGTGTCTGCTATGCGAGACAGATCGCTCGCCTCAGATATGTCGTTGAATAAATCTTCCGGCAGATCTCCGACAAATTGACTGACATCGACGCTATCCGGGTCGTAGGGATCGATACCAAGACGGCCTGCGGCCATGCAGTAATTTATCTGGTCAGGACTTTCCAAGGTTTCCCGGACCCGCTTCCAATTGTCCGCTAGAGCGGCGTGCGCGCGCGTACCGGCTTGCAGCCGGGTCAGCGCGCTCTCAATTAGATCCATCAACTCGGGCTCGACATCGTCGCGCGATATTTGAAGCGGCTCTCTAAAAGGGTTTGTCAGAAATTTGAGTGGTGAATATTCGCTGTCTATAACCGCCCAATCAACCACTAAAGCGTCATCACCGGCGGAGCAAAGTCCCAGAGCCGGGAAGGCGTAGCCGTGCATGGGGAGGTCGAGTCGATGCCGGGCTGCAAAAGCTTCTTGCGGCTGTGAGCGGACAGGCTCATACAAAAGCGGCCACCATTGCTTTGCGATGAAATCGGCCAACGGAAAAAGCGGGACGTTCAGTGCCTCCGTCTCACCGCCGCCGCGCTTGCTGAAAGCACGAGTAACTATGGCATTGCCAGCCATGATCCGAAGACGTGTGAAAGTCGCGCGCTCATCGGCATCCCCGACGTCGCTGTCCGTCCAACCTTCTCTAATGAACTTGAATGTGGTCATGGCAACTCGAACGGCAAGTTAAATTCTACCTGAAATGGTGTTAACGGATAGGCTTTATATCCATCAGGCGGATCAGACAGCTTCGCTTCGTACACGATATTCGCATCCTCGGGATCTCGCGCCCAAAGTCGAGATGGTTTCTGACCAGCATCCTCGGGGATGAAGTGTCCTGCTTTGATGGCGTCCTGCAGAAGCTTGGTCGCGTCGTGTTGACGACGAACCCATTTACGGGGGCAGACCATGCAGGATGGGTTCTTGAGTCCTTGTTCCGCGGCATCCGCGATCGTCGCCGCTCCTTTTCGCGGATGGGCGGCAAGCCCATATTTCGGCACATCTGTATGATGAGGGCTGCCGACATAGACTGCGTCCTTGGAAAGTGAGTCGCGGTCGACCTGCGTCATCGCCTGCGAGGCAGGGGCAGCCTTGGACGGTCGAGGTCGGGGCCGCTCGTAGTTCGCCATCTCTCAAGGTCACGATGCAGCATGGGGCGCCAAAGGTAGCTTCGGCGCCTGAGTGTCGCATAAATTGGTCGCCGTCGACAAGGCAGATGCGACGGGCTGGCGCTACAGGCGCTGCCTGCAAAGCGTCTGAAATCGACCCATACGCCTCCAACGTCGGTGCACGTCGCCACTCACACCGTGTCGTCGTTATGAGTCCAGTTTGGGGGAGACCGCCGCCCGCCAAGCTGGCGCGAGCGCCGACCCCGCCAAGTCGACCATCGCTGGCGTGAGCAGCTCGCCTCGTCGAACCGGCGTAACAAGCTGCTTGTCGGCCGCGAGATAGTAAGGCGCCAGCCGCGCCGTCTCGGCCAACAGCGGCAGGAGCTTGGCCCGCAGCCCCTCGACGATGTGGTGGTGGCCCGCCAAGGTGAGATGGTCGCCGACCGCGAAGTCGCGTTCGGCCTCGGCCACCATGATGGCTCGCGCGCCCTGATCGACGCCGCCCGTCGGGCGGCCGTGCAGGGCCGCCGACAGGATCGTAAGCGGCGTCTCCAGGCCGAGCAGGTGGTAGGGGCGGTAGATGCAGGCGCGCCGGCGGTCGCGACTGACGACGTGCCCTTTGCCGCGCAGCACGTCCCACGTCTCGGGATCGTCGCAGCGGACGACGACGAACACCCCGCCGCCCTCCGCTTTCCTCGGCCGGAGGCTCGATCCACGACAGGACGTCGAGCGCGCTGCCGCACAGTTCATCCGGCTCGGGGTCAAAGGCGGCGTCGACGACGTCATCGAGCACCGACTCGATCAGGTCGTCCATGCCGACGAAGGGCGCCGCTGTCGCGAGGTGGTCAAGCAGGCTGACGAAGGCCAGTCTTTGGGCGAACACCGAGTCGAGGTCGGTCAGGCTTGGCCGGTCCCGGAGGAGGCGGCGGTGCTCGTTCAACAGGGGGTGGTCCGGCAGGATGGCGGCAAGGTTGGCGATCATGGTTCAGGTCCGGTCATGAGGAAGCGCCGGGGCCACGCCGAACACCCGTGGCGGGCAACGAGGCCGTGCCCCACCCTTTACGGGACCGTCCGCAGGCTCCCTGGGGCGAGGCCAGCCCCGCAGCCACCATCGAGGGCCGGTGCGAAGGCCCCGCCAAGGCCCTCAGGATCTCGCCCACGGGGGTGGGCCCGTTTCCGCCCTCACCTACCCCTCCATGCACCGCCGGGCTGCCGCCAGCGTGTAGGGCTGGCGCGCCTCCCAACGGGCGAACTCGGCGAGGGCGGCCTGATTGACGTCGCGGAGCACTGCCCGGCCGTCCCCAGCGGCGAACGTGAGGCCGTCGCTGTGCCGGTCGGCGAAGGTGTGTGCGAACCGCATCGGCAGCCTCAAGTGGCGCTGAGCAACATCGTCGCCCAGCGCCGCACGTCCGTCGTGCAGCTTACGCTACATCAACGCTCGGCTAAGCCGCCGCGTGTGAGGCGCTTTTCCAGCCTCCGCAGGAGATCGCTAGCCCGGCGCGCTCCGGCGACGTCGATGAAGTCCTCGAAGTTTGACTCGAGGGAGATCTCGATGGTGGTCGATGGCTTGTGGCCCGCACTCTGCACGAGCTTCTGGCTCATGGCGCGGACGGCCATAAGGGTTTCGTGTCGCTTCGCGCGTGCAGCGTGGGCCTGTTCAAGACGGGTCATGGTGAGCTCCAGTTCTGATGATGTTGGGGGGAGGCCGAGATCGGCCTCCCGGCAGTCTTTACGTGACGCCAAGCGCGGCACTCTGTGGCCTCATCGGGGGTTGATCGCGCTTCAGCCGTCGAGGGTCAGATCGGCGAGGCCCCGGGGCAGGTAGATCGCGATCGATCGGACCCGCGTCCCGTCGGGCCACGTCACCTGCTTCTGCGCCCACATGTTCGAGCGTGTCGCCGTGCGGTCGCGGCCATGGTCGAGGAACCCTTCGGTATCGAGCCATTCGAGGACGCGGCGCATCCGCATCGGTGTGGCGAACCATCCGGCACAAGCCTGCGCCCGGACAACAAACTCCGTGCCCGTGCCGCCCTTCCTCGGTTCGCGGTACCCGTCGGCGTTGCGGATCGAGCGCTCCTCCTGTCGAGAGCAGGTTTCGAGGTCGGTGATTGTGATTAGGCGTGGAATTTTGACCCCCATGTGAGGGGGATCGGCGTCCAACTTTGACCCCCTCGAGTGCAATTCGAGCAAGCTGCACGTCCTTGTTGCGGGACGGGCGGTGGGGGGGATGAAAGGCGTGGACACGATTGCGCGCATCAGGCGCGAGTTCTTCATTCGAGGCCGGTCCATCAAGGAGATCGTCCGGGATCTGCACGTGTCCCGGAACACCGTGCGCAAGGTGGTGCGCACCGGCCGCACCGCGTTCGAGTACGAGCGTGAGGTCCAGCCGATGCCCAAGCTCGGGCAGTGGCGGGCTGATCTGGACGAGATGCTGGCCGCCAACGACAGCAAGGCGGCCCGCGAGCGGCTCACCATGATCCGCGTGTTCGAGGATCTGCGCGGCCGCGGCTATGCGGGCGGCTACGACGCTGTCCGGCGCTACGCCCGGGGCTGGCGGCGCGAGCGGGTCGCGGTGACGGCCGCCGCCCACGTGCCGCTGAGCTTTGATCCGGGCGAGGCCTACCAGTTCGACTGGAGCCACGAGATCGTGCTGATCAACGGCACCACCGTCACCATCAAGGTGGCCCACGTCCGGCTCTGCCACAGCCGCATGCTGTTTGCGCGGGCCTATCCGCGCGAAAGCCAGGAGATGGTGTTCGACGCCCACGACAAGGCCTTCGCCTTCTTCGAGGGCGCCTGCCGCCGCGGCATCTACGACAACATGAAGACGGCAGTCGAAACGATCCTCGTCGGCAAGGAACGACAATATAACCGCCGTTTTCAGCAGATGTGCGCTCACTATCTCGTCGATCCCGTCGCCTGCACGCCGGCGTCGGGATGGGAGAAGGGCCAAGTCGAGAACCGAGTCGGCTCGGTGCGCGAGCGCTTCTTCACGCCCCGCCTGCGCGTGAAGAGCATCGAGGAGCTGAACAGGTGGCTCCTCGATCAGTGCGTCGCTTACGCCAAGGGCCATCCCCATCCCGAGAACAAGGAGATCACGGTCTGGCAGGCGTTCGAGGCGGAGCGGCCGAGCCTCGTGCCCTATGTCGGCGCCTTCGACGGTTTCCACGCCGTGCCGGTCTCGGTGTCCAAGACGTGCCTGATCCGCTTCGACAACAACCGTTACTCGGTGATGGCGAGCGCCGTCGGCCGCCCCGTCGAAGTGCGGGCCTATGCGGAGCGGATCGAGTTGCGCCAGGGCGGCCATGTCGTGGGCGAGCATGTTCGCAGGTTCGGCCGCAACGAGACCGTATTCGAGCCCTGGCATTATGTGCCGGTGCTGGCCCGCAAGCCCGGCGCCCTGCGTAACGGGGCGCCGTTCAAGGATTGGGTGCTGCCGCCCGCCTTCGAGCGCGTCCGGCGCAAGCTCGCCGGCGCCGACGATGGCGATCGCCAGATGGTGGGCCTGCTGACGGCCGCCATGGACGACGGGCTGGAGGCCGTCGAGGCTGCCTGCCTGGAGGCGCTCGAAGCCGGCGTCCACTCGGCCGACATCATCCTCAACATCCTGGCCCGACGCCGCGAACCCGCGCGCGTCATCACCATCGATACCCCTGACGCGCTGCGCCTGCAGCACGAGCCCGTCGCCGACTGCGCGCGCTATGACACTCTGAGGAGCATCATGTGATGGAACGTTCCGAAATCCTGGCCACGATGGTGGACCTGAAGCTTTACGGCATGAAGGCCGGCTACGACGAGATCATCACCACGGCGTTGAAGCGCCAGCACGAGCCGCAACGCATCGTCGGTGATCTGCTGCAGGCCGAGATCGCCGAGAAACAGGCGCGCTCGATCAAGTATCAGATCACCATCTCCAAGCTGCCTTTAGCCAAGGACATCGAGGATTTCCGGTTCGAAGGCACGCTCATCAACGAGATGCTGGTGCGCGATCTCGCCGGCGGCGAGTTCCTTGCTCACCAGCGCAACGCTGTCCTGGTGGGCGGCACCGGGACCGGCAAGACTCACCTCGCCATCGGGATCGCCCGAGCCTGCATCCGCAACGGCGCCCGTGGCCGCTATTTCAACGTCGTCGACCTCGTGAACCGGCTCGAAGCCGAAGGCCGCGCCGGCCGCCACGGCCGCATGGCCGACTACCTGTCGCGCATGGACTTCATCGTGCTCGACGAACTCGGCTATCTGCCCTTTGCCCAGTCTGGCGGGCAACTCCTCTTCCATCTCATCAGCCGCCTCTACGAGCAGACCTCCGTCATCGTGACGACCAACCTGGCCTTCGGTGAATGGCCGAACGTGTTCGGCGATGCCAAGATGACGACCGCACTGCTGGACCGGCTCACCCACCATTGCGAGATCGTCGAGACCGGCAACGAGAGTTGGCGCTTCAAAAACCGCGCCTCGGCCTGAGCATCACGCCACCGCAGCCGCCCGGCTGCGCAACCCTGACCCGCTTCGCCGGGCGGCCGCTACCGCCTCAGATTGCAGCAAGGGGGTCAACATTGGACGCCGATAGGGGGTCAAATTTCAACGCCGATTGACAGTCACACGACGCTGCCTGGTCAGCCTGGCGGCCCGCAAGGACGTCAGGGAGAAACGCGGATGAGTGACACCGATGACGGCCATCGAGCATCGGCCATCCGCAAGCTGAACTGGCGCCTGATGCCGTTCCTCATGGCCTGCTTTCTGGTGGCCTACCTCGACCGGTCCAACATCTCGGTCGCGGCGCTGACCATGAACGCCGACCTCGGGCTCACCACGGCCATGTACGGCCTCGCCGCGGGCCTGTTCTTCGTCACCTACACGGTGTTCGAGATCCCCAGCAACCTCGCCCTGGCGCGGGTCGGCGCTCGGCGCTGGATCGCCCGCATCATGGTGAGTTGGGGCGCGGTCGCGGCGCTGATGTGCCTCGTCCACGCGCCGTGGCAGCTCTACGGGATGCGCCTGCTGCTCGGCGCCGCCGAGGCCGGCTTCACCCCGGGCGTCATCTACTACCTGTCGCTCTGGTACCCGGCACGCGAGCGCGGCCGCGCCATGTCGATCTTCTATATCGGGGCGACGCTCGCCTCCGTCGTCGGGCTGCCCATATCGGGAGCGCTGCTCGGGCTCGACGGCGTCGCGGGCCTGGCGGGTTGGCGCTGGCTCTTCCTCGTCGAGGGCCTGCCGGCGATGGTGCTCGGCCTGCTCGTCCTCCTGCTGCTGCCCGAGACGCCGCGGGCCGCGCGCTGGCTGTCCGACGCCGAGAAGGGCTGGCTCGAAACGAGTCTCGCGGCGGATGCCCACGGTGGTGGCGAGGCCGCTCCCTCGCACGACTGGAAGCCGGCCCTGCGCAGCGGACGCGTGTGGGCCCTCGCGGCCTTCTGGCTCCTGCAGGCCTTCGGCACCATCGGCGTGACCCTGTTCATGCCGCTGATCGTGAAGGGCCTGTCGGGGCAGAGCAACTTCCTCGTCAGCCTGCTGTCGGCGCTGCCGTTCCTGCTCGCCTGCGTGCTCATGTACCTGAACGGCCGCAGCTCCGACCGCATGGGCGAGCGCGCCCTTCACCTCGGCCTGCCGCTGCTCGCCTCCGGCGTGCTGCTGGCCGGCTCGGTGTGGTGCGCCGAGGCCGGGGCTACGCTCGGCGCCTACATCCTGCTCGTCCTCGCCGTCGGGCTGAACTGGGCCTCGACGCCGGTGTTCTGGGCCGCCACGACCGACCAGCTTTCCGGCTTGGCCGCCGCGGCCGGCATCGCCCTCATCAACGCCATGGCGCAGTTCGCCGGCATGGGCCTGCCCCCGCTCGTTGGGCGCATCAAGGACGCGACCGGCAGCTACGACGCCGGCATCCTGCTCATCGCCGCGGCGCTGGCCGTGGGCGGCCTGCTCGGCCTCAAGGTCGCCGGTCGAGGACGGATGGGCGCGTCCAGTGCCGTGCCGGCGCAGGCATGAAGGCGAACGCCAGTCCGCTCGGGATGCATCGGACGGGACCTCACCACCCGCGAGGCTGGCCCGGGCTCGCCGTCCTCGCCATGGCTTTCGCCGCGACCGCCACGCCCTCGCACGCGATGGAACGGCCGAACGTCCTGCCGCTGGTGATGCGAACCCCGCACGGCGGCTTCAACCGCATGGTCGTGAGCGTCACCGTGTGCGAGCCGGGCACCGAGCGATGCGCCACGGTCGACGACGTGATGGTCGACACGGGCTCGACCGGCCTGAGGCTGGAGTCGTCGGCGGTGCCGACATGGCTGCGACTGCCGGCGTTCCCCGGTCCGGACGGCAAGTTGCTCGCCGAGTGCCTCCGCTTCGTCCACGACACGGCCTGGGGACCCCTGCACCGGGCCGACGTGCGCCTGGGCGGGTTGACCGCGAAAGGGCTTCCCTTGCAGGTCATCGACGACCAGGTGGAGCCACAGCCACAGGCGTGTCCGCACTCCGATGTCCGGCCCACGTCGAACGGCACCCTGGGCGTCGGCCAGCACCTGTTCGACTGTCAGGGTGCCTGCAAGCAGGGGACAAACGCGCCCGGCGTGTTCGTCCGGGACGGCGCGGAATGGTCGCCCAGCGAGGGAGCCATCGAGCCCGCCTACCGCCTACCGAACCCGGTCTCGTACCTGCCGGGGCACGACAACGGGATCATCATCGAACTGCCGGCATCGCCTGCCGGGGGCGCTCGCGAGGTCGCCGGCACGCTGACGTTCGGGGTCGATGCCGTGTCCGGCGACGGGGCCGGCACGGCAAGCATCCTGCACCTCGACGCGGCCGGCCGGTTCACGACCGTGCTCGACGGCAGGAGCTATCCCGCCAGCTACATCGACAGCGGGACGGAGACGTACATCCTGCGCGACGACAGCCTGCCGCGGTGCCGAGACATGGCCTGGGCGTACTGCGTCGAGCCCAGGCGTACGCTAGACGCGGAGATGGTCGGCATCGACGGGAAAAAAATTCCGACGAGGTTCGGCGTCGGAAACTACCAGGGCGTCCGGGAGCGTCACGCCGGGGCGTCCGACGATGTCGCCGAGGCTGCAGAGGCTCAGTCGACGGCCTTCGTGTGGGGCGCGCCGTTCTTCCTCGGGAGGCGGGTCTCGCTGGTGATGGATGGCAGGCGTATGGGCGACACGCCTGGCCTGGTCGGACCGTTCTACGCCGTGCAGTGAACGCGCAGTGCCGGCGTCGGCCCCGCTTGACCCAGCATATTTCCGACGGCACATTCATATAGATGAATGGATGAATCGATGTCCTTGCTCGCAGCCGCCGACCCGCGTCTCGCCCGCTACCAACAGCTTCGGGACGCCATCGTCTCGAAGGTGGTGGAGGGAACGTGGGCGGCGGGTGATGCCATCCCGACCGAGGCCGAGCTGGCACGGGATGCCGGTGTGGCGGTCGGCACGGTGCGGAAGGCGGTCGACCTACTCGTCGCCGAGGGCGTCCTCGACCGCGTGCAGGGGCGCGGCACCTTCGTGCGCCGACCGTCGCTCGACCGGTCACTGTTCCGGTTCTTCCGGCTGTCGGACGGGGACGACGTACGGTCCCTGCCACGTGCGCGCATCCTTGGACGGGCACGGGCGTCCTGTCCGCCGCAGGCCGCGGCGGCGCTCGGCCTGCGTCCCGGGAAGCCGGCCATCCGCCTCGACCGGCTCAGGCTCGACGGCGAGCGTCCGCTGCTGGTGGAGGAGATCTGGTTGCCCTCGGACCGGTTCGCGCCCCTGGAGGCACTGGCGCTCCATGAGTTTGGGGACCTGCTCTACCCCCTCTATGAGCGGCTCTGCGGTGAGGTCGTCGCGGTCGCGGACGAGACACTGACCGTCGACGTCGCGGATGCCGGCCAGGCCCGCACGCTCGGGCTCGAACCCGGTGCGCCGGTCGTCGTCATCGAACGCGTGGCGCGCGGCTACGACCGCCACCCCATCGAGTGGCGCCGCTCGCGCGGCCCGGCGGACCGCTTCCGCTATCGTGTGGAGATCCGCTGACCTCCGTCCCGAACAAACATCAGAACCGCCGGCAAGAGCGGAACACCGAGGAAATACGACAGATGATGGATTGGTACCGGTCCGGCTCCGACGCGGAGCGCAAGACCTTCTGGGCCTGCTTCGGCGGTTGGGCGCTCGACGCCTTCGACGTCCAGCTCTTCTCCTTGGTCATCCCGACGCTGCTCGGCCTGTGGCACATCAGCAAAGGGGACGCCGGCCTCATCGCCAGCGTCACGCTTGTCGCCTCGGCGGTCGGCGGCTGGGCCGGCGGCATGGTGTCGGACAGGGTCGGGCGCGTGCGCGCCCTGCAATGGATGATCCTGTGGTTCGCCGGCGCGACGTTCCTGTCCGCCTTCGCGCAGGGCTACTGGCAGCTCCTGACGCTCAAGGCCCTGCAGGGGTTCGGCTTCGGTGGCGAGTGGGCCGGGGGCGTCGCCCTGATGAGTGAGGCCATCCGGCCGCAGCACCGCGGCAAGGCGCTGGCCGGCGTCCAGAGCGCCTGGGCCGTGGGTTGGGGAGCGTCGGTGCTGCTGTTCACGCTGGTGTTCTCGCTGGTCCCGCACGACATCGCTTGGCGAGTGCTGTTCGCGGTCGGGCTGCTGCCCGCGTTGCTCGTCGTCTGGGTGCGCCGGAACATCGCCGAGCCCGAGGCGTCGCCGGCCCGCACGGCCGGCCTCGCGGGAGAAAGACCGTCGCCGCTCACCACGCTCCTCGGCGTGTTCTCGCCGGCGAACCTCCGCGTCACGCTGGTCGGCCTGCTCCTCGGCACCGGCGCGCACGGCGGCTACTACGCGGTCACGAGCTGGCTGCCGACGTACCTCGGCACCGAGCGTGGCCTGTCGACCCTCGGCACCGGCGCCTACCTGGCGGTCATCATCGCAGCCTTCTTCTTCGGCTGCCTCGCCGCGGCCGCGCTGCTCGACCGCATCGGGCGGCGCCTCACCATGGGCCTGTTCGCGGCCTCCTGCGTCGTGGTGGTGCTCGCCTACGTGTTCATCCCCTTCGGCAACACGGCGATGCTGTTCCTCGGCTTCCCGCTCGGCTTCTGCGCCGCCGGCATCCCGGCCTCCATGGGGGCGCTGTTCTCGGAACTCTACCCGTCGGGCGTGCGCGGCACCGGCGTCGGCTTCTGCTACAACGCCGGCCGCATCGTGTCGGCGGCCTTCCCCTTCCTGGTGGGGCACTGGAGCGAGAGCATCGGCCTCGGGGCCGCCATCGGCATCGACGCCGCAATCGGCTACAGCCTAGTGGTCGTGGCGCTGCTGATGCTGCCGGAGACGAAGGCGACCGTGCTGACCGAGGGCCTGGAGTCTCCCGTCCACCTCGGGGACGGCGACCTTGCCCCAGCCGCCGGCCCGCGCGGGTGAAGGCATGAGGGTCGACGCACACGCCCACGTCTTCGCGCGTGGCCTCACGCTGGCCGAGGGGCGCCGCTACGCGCCCGACTACGACGCCCCGCTCGACGCCTACCTGAAGATGCTCGACGCCCTCGGGCTCACCCACGGCGTCCTGGTGCAACCGTCCTTCCTGGGCACCGACAACGGCTACCTGTTGGCCGCCCTCGCGGCCGCGCCGGAGCGGCTGCGCGGCGTCGCGGTTGTCGACCCCGACGTGCCGCGGGACGAACTGGAGCGGCTGGCGGCGTCCGGCGTCGCCGGGATCCGGCTCAACCTGATCGGCGCACCGACACCCGACCTCGCCCGTGAGCCCTGGCGTGGTCTAATGCGGCGGGTGGTCGAGGCCGGCCTCCACGTCGAGGTGCAGAGCGAGGCGGCGCGTCTCGCCGGCCTCCTGCCGCCGCTGCTCGATGCGGGCGCTGCGGTGGTGGTCGACCATTTCGGCCTCCCCGACCCCACCCTTGGGGTGGACGACCCGTCCTGGCGCGCCATGGTGGCGCGGGCCGTCGACGAGCCCCGGATGTGGCTCAAGCTATCCGGTTCCTACAGGCTTGGGCCAGACGGGGCGACACTGGCGAGCCGTCTGGCGCCCATGCTGCGCGAGGCATTCACGAGCCGGCGATTGTTGTTCGGCACCGACTGGCCGCATACGCGCTTCGAAGGGGCGGACAGGGCGGCGGACGCCCTCGACGACCTCGCGACCTGGGTACCCGATCCAGGGGAGCGTGCCTTCTGTCTCTGTGCTGCGCCACATGAGCTGTTCGGGTTCGATCCATCCTCCAGGGCTGACGTGCGAGGCGGGGTGGCCACCCGGCCGCCCCAGGGAGAGGGCTGATCCGGGTTGGCACGAACTGCAGGCCCCTATCCGGGCGGGCCTGTCCCGCCACGGCCGCACGTGCGACGCTCGCCGACATGAGCATCGGTTCCGCCAATGCGACGTTGACCCCCGACGGAGAACCCCACCGTGCTATTCGAGCGGGTGACGTTCCACGACGAGGAGAACGGCTCCTGCGTGCCGCGCCTGAAGGCGCGGGGGCTGCATGACCTCGTCACCGTCGTCGGCCACGCCGCGATGGTCTTCGCTGGCGAGGGAGTTCGGGCCGCCGGCATCCGAAGTAGCCACCGCACGCTTGGCTTGCTGTTCCAGGCCGAACTGCCTCGCTCATCGACCGTTCAGCACCCTGCCGGCCATCTCCTACCAGGGCTCCCCGGACGTTCTCGCGAAACCGGATGGGATCCCGACTGGGAGGCTCCCATGGCAAACCACGAAAGCGGTATAGTGGCTGATAGGTCGAGTCCGACCGGCACCGGCGGCATCGCCACGCTGCGGGGGGACGTGACGACCATGCGTGCCGCAGCGGCCGTCCAGGCACGACGGGTGAACGCTCCATGGTCGGAAGCTGCCAGATCCACCCCGGCCGAGGTGCCAGGTGCGTTCCCAATTCGTTTGCTCGACGTCGGGCCAGCGTAAGTTTGAGCCCTTGATATCTTCGATGGCGAAGGCGTGACGGCCGGCCTCGGGCGTCTTGTCCCGAGGCTGGTCGTGGCGACCGATCAAAGAGGCGACTTCATCTCCGACACGGTCTTGTTCAGGTGGACGTGCCGGTCGACGTGGTCCACCCACGTCAGCGGCACGAAGTGGTGTTGCCCATCCGGGGACGTGCTCCTGGCGAGCTTGAACCTGTCCGGTCCGTCCATGTGGTCGACGGTGCCCACCTTGGTGCCGTCCGAGGCGTACACCTCCATGTGCTCGACGATGCGGCCGTCGTCGCTGCCCTCGCGGACACCACGCGCGCCGGCGACGCCGGTCCCGGTGCGCCCGTCCTCGATCTCGACCTCGGTGTGGCGCACCGTGTCACGGATCGTCTCGATCCTGTCGTGCGCCTCCTTGCGCAGCGAGATCTCCTCGACCACGCGGACCTCCTTCGAGATGACCGCTTCCTCGGCGAACTCCTCAAGTTCGATGGTGCGGTCCTGAAACAGGGCGTCAGCGCCGGTGACGACCCTGTCGACCGGACGGCGGTCGACCCGGACGGTCTCGTCATGCAGCGAGACCTGCTCCTCCACCGGCGTCTCGACGACATGTGAGCGGACCTTGACGGCTCCGTGGCTCACCTCGCGCTTGCCGACGTCGAGCCGCTCTTCGTAGAGCTTGATGACGTCGCCGACTTCGGATTTCTCGCCCGTCCCGGTCAGGCCGCCGTTGCCGCCGTCGCGGCGGTCATGGGCCGCGTTCTGCCGACGCACCAGGAAGGCTTCGAGGTCGCCATCGGCCGCGTCCTTCAGCTCGACGATGGGTATGCCGGCCGCCTTGGCCTCCTCCGCGCAGGCCTTGGCCTGGTCGTGCATCTCCGCCTTGCGTTCAACGTGCCCCTGCGAGTGCAGGTTCATCTCGACCCACTGCTCCAGCCACTGCACGACGTCGATGCCAGCCATCGGAAACACTCCAGGTTCGCCGCCGTGCCGCTCACTCGGCCATCGCGGACCAATGAGCGCAACTCAGCCGTGCCGGAAAGGTGCCGCAGTCCCGGCAGGGTTCGGCCCCCATCGTCCTGGCCGCGTAGGTCCGGAAGGGGTATGTCGGCGCTCAACATGAGCCCGTTCCCGTCACTTAGGCAGTGACGGAAACCCAGGCACGCGTCGAGGGAATGTCGATGGTCGAGGACGCGAGCACGCCGTCCACGGGGATGACTCTGGAAGGAGAGCGGGACGGCCTGCTTCCGCTGTCATGGCTCGCGGCGCTCATCCTCCTCGCATCGCTGGCCGGTGCGGTCTGGGCCTATCAGCGCGACCGCGGCATCGACGCGGCCGTGCGGCACGACAACGCCCTCGTCATCGCCACCGAGCGCCTCCTGTCCGGCCTCAAGGACGTCGAGACGGGGCAGCGCGGCTTCGTCATCACCGGCGAGGAGCAGTACCTCGAACCCTACGAGTCGGGCGTGGCCGCGGTCGGGCCCGACCTGAAGACCGTACAGGCGCTCGACGGCGAGGATGGGCGTACCCTGGGCACCCTCGTCGAGAGCCGGCTGAACGAGGCCGCACGCGGCATCGACGTCTACCGGACGCAGGGAGCCGCCGCGGGGGCGGCCTTCGTACAATCGGGGACGGGGAAGGCCGACATGGACCGGGTCCGGGCCGCGGTCGCCCGCGAGCAGAAGATAGCCGACGAGCGCATCGCCGCCGCCGAGGCGAGCCGGGCCTTGGACGATGTCCTCCGAGCCCTCTCGGTCATCGGGCTCGTGGTGGCCTGCGCCGGCTTGGCCGCGGTCGCCCTGCTGCGGCGCCGGGCGCACCGCGCCAGCCAGGCGCTGCTCACGGGCGTGTTGGAGAACGCCCCCATCGGCCTGGGCTTCCTCGACGGTTCCCTGCGGATCCGGCACGTCAACGGTGCCCTCGCCAGGATGAGCGAACGGGCGTTGAGCGCCGCGCCCGGCATGCTGATCTGGGAGGTGATCCCGCAGCTCCGCGCCTCTCTGGAAGGCAAGCTCCAGCAGGTCCTCCAAGGGGGGCGCACCCTCGCCAACGTCGAGGTGCAGGCCGCCAGCAACCTCCGACAGGACCAGGTCAGGTCCTTCCAGGCCAGCTTCTACCCGCTGCGACGGCCGGGGGACGCGGGGTCGGGTGACGGCATCGGCATGGTGATCGCCGACGTCACTGCGAGGAAGCGGGCCGAACGTTCCACCAAGGAAGCGGAGGAGCGCTTCCGGACGCTGCTCGCGGCCAGCGCCGCGGTGATCTGGACCACCGACGCCAGTGGTGCCTTCGTCGCGTCCCAGCCGAACTGGAATCGCTTCACCGGTCAATCGACCGAGGAGGCCATGGGGTGGGGACGCCTTGCCTGCCTCCACCCCGAGGACCTCGACGCCGTCAGGGTCGCTTGGCGCAACGCCCTGGTGTCGCGGACCCCCATCATCTCCGAGCACCGCCTCCGCCGCCACGACGGCGCTTGGCGCTACATGTCCCTGAACGTGGCCCCGGTGCTGGAAGAGGACGGAACCGTCCGCGAGTGGGTGGGGTCAGACGTCGACATCACCGAACGCAAGGAAGCCGAGGTGGCTCTGACCTCCGCCAAGGAGGCCGCCGAGGCCGCCAACCGCGCCAAGAGTTCCTTCCTGGCCAACATGAGCCACGAGCTGAGGACGCCCCTGTCCGCCGTCATCGGCTACAGCGAGATGATGGAGGAAGAAGTCGAGGACCTCGGCGAGCGGGGCCTGCTGACCGATCTCGCCAAGATCAAGTCCAACGCCCGCCACCTGCTCAGCCTGATCAACGACGTCCTCGACCTCAGCAAGATCGAGGCGAACCGGATGGACACCTTCGCGGAAGACGTCGACGTCGCGACCCTGGTGGAGGAGGTGACAGGGACCGTGGGGGCCCTGGTGGCGCAGAAGGACAACAGCCTCGCCGTCGAGGTCGCGCCCGACGTCGAGACGATGCATACCGACGTCGTCAAGCTGCGCCAGTGCCTGTTCAACCTGCTGAGCAACGCCTCCAAGTTCACCGAGAACGGGACGATCACGCTGCGGGCCCGTCGCGAGGGAGCGGGGACCGACTCCGTCCTGATCTTCAGCGTCGCCGACACCGGCATCGGCATGACCGAGGAGCAGCTCGGCCGCCTGTTCCAGAGGTTCGCCCAAGCCGACGAGACGACGACGCGCAAGTTCGGCGGCACGGGCCTCGGCCTCGCGCTGACCCGCGCCTTCGCCCACCTGCTCGGCGGCGACATCTCGGTGCGGAGCACCTACGGCGAGGGCACGACCTTCACCCTGCGCCTGCCCGCACTGATGCCCGAGCAGCACCTCGAAGAGGACGGCACGACCTCGCTGGACACCGTACGCCAGGAGGGAGCTGACGAACGCCAGACGGTGCTGGTGATCGACGACGACCGCGCTCAGCTCGACCTCATGGTCAAGTTCCTGGAGCGGCAGGGCTTCAACGTGCGCACGGCGTCGAACGGGCCGAGCGGCCTTGAGGTGGCCCGTGCGGTGAAGCCCCGCGCCATAACGCTCGACGTGATGATGCCCCACGTCGACGGTTGGGCGGTGCTCACCGCACTGAAGGGCGACCCGGAACTGGCGAAGATCCCGGTCATCATGGTCACCTTCAACAACGATAACAGCCTCAGCGCCACGCTGGGCGCGGCCGACCACGTCGACAAGCCGGTCCGGTGGGACAAGCTGAAGTCCGTCATGGAGCGGTTCCGCGACGCCGAGGGCGACGTCCTCGTCGTCGACGACGACCCGAGCGTAAGGGAACGCCTGCGCTCCACCCTGGAACGCCAGGGGTGGAGCGTTGTTGAGGCGGTCAACGGACGCGACGCGCTGGTCAAGGTCATGCACGGGCCGCCGCGCGCCATCCTGCTCGACCTCAACATGCCGGTGATGGACGGCTTCCAATTCCTGCACGACCTGCGCGAGAAGCCCGGATGCGCGGACATCCCCGTCATCGTCTTCAGCGCCCGGGACATCACCGCCGCGGACCGCAGGCGCCTGCACGACGCGGACCGGATCCTGGCCAAGACGACGAGCCTGCGGGACGTGGCGGCGGAGCTTTCCGCGCTGGTGCCGAAGGACGACGGTGAAAGCCTGGCCCAGTGACCCGGAGAACCCTCAGGTGCCGGACGTCCGAGGTCAACGACGCGCGTCGGTTCAGCGTCGGTTCACCGGGGTCGTGAGGTGACTGCGTTGCATGAGGTTCGCTCGGCGGCGTCCCGACCAACGTGACCTGACCATGACCACCTTTCGTCTAACCCTGTCGTGCGCCTTGCTGGTCGCACTCGGATCAATCCGGCCGGTGTCGGCCCAGGTCGCCGTACCCGACGCCCTGCAACAGGAGGCCATGACCTGCGTCGGCGAGGCGGCCCAGATCTGCCCTGACGTGTGGACCGCCCCGGACCACGGGCTCGCCTGCATGACCGGCAAGCGGCAGGGTTTCAGCCCTCGATGCCGCGTCATCTACGACAAGGTCGCCCGCGCCCTGAAGGTCAGGTGAAACCTCGGCCGTTTGGTTGGGAACAGCCGTCCAGTCCGGTCGGTGTCAACTTGCAGGGGACGTTGGATCGTCGGTCATGGGCAGAGGTGGCGCCGCGTCCCGGCCGTCGAGGCGTCGGACCACGGCGTGCTGACGCAGCAACGTCACCGGCTCCCTCACGGTCTCCCGCTCAAGGACATGGCGGACGTGGAGTTCCTCCACCAGGAAGAGCTGCTTCACCATCACCAGACGTTCCTCGACCACGGGGATTATGGTGGTGCCGCCCTCGGCGCGGGCGGCCGGAGCCGCATCGACGACCTGACCAATGGGAACGCGGGTCACCTCGACCCGGTACCGGTCCAGTTCGACCTCGGCGACGGCGTCGACGACCTCGGTGCGGGTGCCGACCTGGACGCCGCCGGTCGACCTGCGTCGCTTCCCGACAGACAGGCGCTCCTCGACGACCTGGAGCGTCCCGCCTTCCCCAAGCTCGGCATGCGATGTCGGGAACGCTTCGACCACCTCCACGACGCTGGCCAGCCGCACAGCGTCTTCGCCCGGCCCAGGTACGGTGGTCGTTCTCGGCAGGTCGGGCATGGTCGGGTTCCTGAGCCTGATAGATTTTCAAGACGCGGTCGGGCGGTCCGGCCCGACCGCATCCTACCAACCCCCGAGATGCCTCGGAGGTCGGGACTGTATCAGGCCGCCTTCCAGCGCCGCATGGCCTCGGCCGCCGCGATGCTCAGCATGGCCTTGCCGTCGACGGACCTGACTAGGTCGGTCGGAAGGAGGTGATGCTGCCCGTCCGCCGCGGCGTCCTTGCGCTTCAGCTTCATCATCGCGCCCTCGACGCGGTCGACGATGCCGACGTGCACGCCGTCCGAGCCGACCACCTCCACGTCCTTGACGAGCCGAGACAGGAAGTTCGCCGTCGTCCCTACCGCGGCGGTCGCGGCCGCGCCGAGCGTACGCCCGTCCTCGATGTCCACCTTCGTGGAGCGAACGGTGTCGCGAACCGTCTCGACGCGGTCCGACACGTCCTTGCGGATGCCGATCTCCTCGACGACGCGCGCGGTCTTGGCCACCACCGCCTCCTCGTCGATTTCCTCCAGCTCGATGGTGCGCTCGCGGAAGGCGTCCTCACCCAGGGCCGTCACGGGACGGTCGACGGCGTGGCGGTCGATGCTGACCGTCTCGTCGCGCAGGGTGACGTCCTCGGACACCTCACGCTCGACGACGTAGCTGTGCAGGCGCACCTTGCCGCGGCTGACAGCGCGCTTGCCGACGTTGAGCCGCTCCTCGACGACCTGCACGACGTCCTCGCCGGCGCGTCCGGCCGTGGCGGTGTCGAGCACCGGCTTCGGGGCGACGGGGACCGGAGCCTTGGCCACGGGGGTCGGCGCCACGACCGGCTTCGGCGCGAGGACCGGGGCACGTTCGGCCACGGTCTCGGTCTCGACGACCCGGGCGGGCGTGGTCTGGCCGGCCAGGGCCATGCCCATCGCGCCGCCTGCGGTCGCGGCCGTCGAGGCGGAGGTCGCCGGGGCGCCGGTCCAACCCTCGCTGCGCCAGGTCTCCTCGTGCTCGTCGAGGTCGATGGAGCCGTGCTCCTCGACGATGGCGATGGCTCGGTCGAGCTGGGCGTCGGCGACGTGGGCGGTCAGCAGCACGTGGCCGCGGCGGACGCCCTCGGCATAGACGTGGTGGTCGTCGGTGCCCCCGAACAGCTCCTCCAGCGAGGCCCAGAAGCCGGTCTTGCGCGGCGTGTCGACCGCGGTGCGGTCGTCGCCGTAGAGGCCGTACTCGTCGCGGGCGGTGTCGGGCGAGACGATGACGTCGGAAGCCGGGATGCCGGACTGGCGCAGCTTCTCCGCGGCGCGGTCGGCGTAGTCGCGGGTCTCATAGAAGGCGGTGATGGTGTGCTTCTGCAGGGTGGTGGCCATGGTGTTCCCCTCGGGGGCGAAAGCTTCGGTGGGTGAGGATGGAAGGTCCCGAACGGCGTGGTCACGTCGTTCGGCTTCTCGTCGAGAACCTCGGGCCCTGTCGGCGCGCACGGGTCCGTTCCCTCCCGGGGGGAAGGTCGATGGATGTGTCGTGTGTGAGACGGCGTTCGACCGCCGTACCGTGCCGGCGCCCGCCCTGGGCATCGTCGGTGCGGCGATGACGCATAAACCGGGGCGGGCCGTCCTGGATGCGGCCGAAATTCGCCGACCCACTATGCATCGATGCACCGCAGGCCTCAGTCGGGGAGGAAGGCTCCCACCGCCTCGGCGATGACGGCCGACGTCGCCCGGATGCGCGGGGTCGAACGGCTGTCCTTGTGGACCAGGATGCACACCTCCGCCGGCGGGGGTGAGGTCGGGGTTTCGAGCCGCGTCAAGGAGGGATCGCGGTCCGCCCTGAACCGGGCGAGGCAGGCGAGCCCGCCGCCGCTGCGGGCGGCGACGACCAGGGCCTCGTGGCTGCTCGTCTGCAGGCCGGGCCGGGCGCGGGACGCAAGTTCCATCACCCACCGTTCCTGCTCGTCGCCGTCGACGTCGTCCATCGACGTCATCAGGCGGTGGCCCGTGCAGCCCGACGCGAAGTCCGGGTGGCCGTGGCGCTGCAGGTAGAGCGGCGACGCATAGAGGCTGAAGGCCACGCGCCCGACGCGGCGCACCATGAGGTCGTTGCGGTCGGAGGGGGCCATGCGCACCGAGATGTCGGCCTCGCGCATCGCCAGGCTCACCTCAAGCGGGTTCGGCACGAGTTCCACACGGATCTCCGGATGGTGGTGCTGGAGCGCCACGAAGCAGGGTGCGAGCACGTGCACGGCCAGCGTCTCCGTGCAGGACACCCGCACGGTGCCCTGCAGCTTCCCGTCGTGGCCGCCCACGGCGCGCTCGATGGTCAGCGCCTCGACCTCGACGCGCTCGGCCTGGCTTCGCACCGCCTCGCCGGCGAGGGTCAGGCGGTACCCGTCCGGCGTCCTGTGCAGGAGGCGCACGGACAGGTTCTCTTCCAGCGACGCGAGCCTGCGCCCCACCGTGGACTGGGCGACCCGCAGGTCCTTGGCGGCCGCGGTGAGGCTGCCATGGCGGGCGACGGCGAGGAAGAAGCGCAGATCGTCCCAATCCAGCATCCCGGCTCCATGCGTTTTCGCATTTCCAGAAAGCGTTTCTACTCCGGCCTTCCGGTGAACCGAAACCGTTGTCGGTCGGGGCAGGCATCGCGAGGAGCGTCGACGTGACAGAGCTGACCGATCATGAGCCGAGGGTCGATGCGGTGTCCCTCGACGCAACGATGCCCGACGCGAGCCATCCGCTCCCGGCGCCGGAGAACCTACGCCGTCTGGCATGCAGGACCGTCGCCACGACGAGGCTTCGGCAGCGGCATCACGTCCGCCACCTGGAGCCCTTCGGCAGCGGCACGGCGGAGGCCGCGGAGGATGGCACTCTGCTGTCCGAGGATGAGGAGCCGCACCCGTCCGAGATGCTGCTGGCGGCCCTGGGGGCCTGCCTCACGGTCGGCATCCAGGCCAACGCGGTGGCGCGCGGGATCCCGCTCCGTAAGCTGGAGGTCCACACCGGAGGTGACATCGACGCTTCCGCCCTCTGGGCGACCGGTCCGAGGCGACCCGGGCCACTCGGATTCCAATCCATAACCGTCGACATCCTCATCGACGCAGACGTGCCGCGGGACGCACTGAAGTCGGTGGTGGACTACGCCGTGCTCTGGTCGCCGGTGGCCAATACACTCCACGACCCAGTGAATATCGTCGTCGGTTTGCGAGCCTGATGTTCGTCCGGCATGCGTCCTTCACTCACGGGAAGCTTGGGCGACCATCGCCTTCACCGCTCGCCTGAAGTCGCGCCGGCTGTTGATGGCCCAATGGGCGTCGAACGAAGCCGCATCGTGGGCTGCATCGACCATGGCCTCCGTGGGCTTCGCGAGCGGCCCGAGTGCGGCGAGCGCCAGCCGCCGATACCGTTCGGTGTCCGTCCCGAAGTCGGCGGCATCGGCTTTCGCGATGGCTCGCCCGATGAGGTCGATCATCGTGCCCCCGGCGGCGTCGGATCGGCGTGGCATGCGTGACCCCTTACATGATGCCGGGACATCCGGAGGTGGTTGGTTGAAGGATCTCGGTTCCCGCATGACCGCGGCCTCCCTGTTCATCCGGGATCGTATCGCACAGGGTGCGGCGGACCTGATGGTCGCCCATTTTCGCGTCGGGCCGTTCGGGGTAGCGACGGGTGTGTTGCGGACCGCTGCCGTCCTGCAAGCGGCCACGATCACGACCAAGGTCATCTCGGGTCATCTGCAAGCCGGAAGCGTGTTCGACGTCGCCATGGCCGGCATCTTCTGCTGGGTCTGCGTGATCTGGTCGAACCTGACGGCGGTGGCTGCGCGTCGACCGCCCCGCTTCGGGGCCGCCACGGCGAGCGCCCTGCGGCGGGACGACTACCTTCCCCTGATCCTGATGATCGTTGCCTTCCTTACCTGGGACGCATGGGACCTCTTCGCGGGTGCATCGCTCACGGACGCGCTCACGACCGTATCGGACTTCGTCCAGGGTCTGGGCTTCCTGCTGGGATCCACGCTCTGGCGTGACCTTCCGCGAAGCCGTCGTCGCGTCCACGTCCCCGCGCCGTCCATGACCTGAGGCGACGAGGCACGTGGGCCCAGCGTCGACGCCTGCCTCGTCGTCCGGGGCTCCCAGGGAGAACCTCGCCGGGCTGGTCGAGCGCGTGACGTTCCACAACGAGGAGAACGGCTTCTGCGTGCTGCGGCTCAAGGCTCGGGGGCAGCGCGACCTGATCACCGTCGTCGGCCACGCCGCCATGATCTCGGCCGGTGAGTGGGTCCAGGCCGCCGGCACCTGGACCAACGACAGCACGCACGGCCTGCAGTTCCGGGCCAGCTTCCTCAAGGCGACCGCACCCACGACGGTCGAGGGCATCGAGAAATATCTCGGCTCGGGCATGATCCGCGGCATCGGCCCGGCCTACGCCAAGCGGCTGGTGGAGGCGTTCGGCGAAGCCGTGTTCGACGTCATCGAGGCCGACCCGTCGCGCCTGCGCGAGGTCGAGGGCATTGGCCCCGTCCGCGCCCGGCGCATCGCCGCCGGTTGGGCCGAGCAGAAGGTGGTGCGCGAGATCATGCTGTTCTTGCACGCCCACGGGGTCGGGACCTCGCGGGCGGTGCGGATCTACAAGACGTACGGCGCCGAGGCCGTGGCGACCATCACCGAGAACCCGTATCGGCTTGCACGCGACATCCGCGGCATCGGCTTCAAGACGGCCGACCAGGTCGCCGGCAAGCTCGGCATCGCCAAGGACGCCATGGTCCGCGTCCGCGCCGGCGTCAGCTACGCGCTCGCCGAGGCCATGGACGAGGGCCACTGCGGCCTGCCGGAGAACGATCTCCTCCGGACCGGGGCCGAGCTATTGGAGGTCACGGCCGAGCGGCTGACGGCCGCCCTGGCGTTGGAGCTGCAGGACGGTGCCGTCGTGGCCGACACGGTTGGGGAACGGCGCTGCGTGTTCCTGGCCGGCCTATACCACGCCGAGCGCGACATCGCCGAACGCTTGCGGACTCTTGCCGCCGGCGAGGCGCCCTGGCCATCCATCGACATCGACCGGGCCGTTCCTTGGCTGGAAAGCCGCGGCGGCCTGACGCTCGCCCCGAGCCAGCGCGAGGCTCTGCGCCTCGCCGCGGCGAGCAAGGCCCTGGTCATCACCGGGGGGCCGGGAGTCGGCAAGACGACGCTGGTCAACTCCATTCTGAAGATGCTGGTCGCGAAGGGTGTCGCCGTCGCGCTCTGCGCCCCCACAGGCCGCGCGGCGAAGCGCCTGACCGAGTCGACCGGTGTCGAGGCGAAGACGATTCACCGCCTGCTGGAGACCGACCCGAAGAACGGCGGCTTCAAGCGCGACGAGGCGAACCCGCTCCCGTGCGACCTGCTCGTCGTCGACGAGACGTCCATGGTGGACGTGCTGCTGATGAAGGCGCTGCTGCGCGCCCTGCCGCCGCGGGCCGCGCTGCTGCTCGTCGGCGACGTCGACCAACTCCCCTCGGTCGGGCCGGGGCAGGTGCTCGCCGACGTGATCGGCTCCGGCGCCGTGCCGGTGGTGCAGTTGACCGAGGTGTTCCGGCAGGCCGCGACGAGCCGAGTGATCGTCAACGCGCACCGGATCAACGCGGGGCAGATGCCAGAGGCGACGCCGGCCGGGGCAGAGCGGAGCGACTTCTACGTCGTGGACGCGGCCGAGCCGGAGACCGCCGTGGCGAAGGTGCTCGCCATCGTGCGCGAGCGGATCCCGCGCGCCTTCGGCCTCGACCCGGTCCGCGACGTCCAGGTGCTGTGCCCCATGAACCGCGGCGGCGTCGGCGCCCGCGCGCTGAACGCCGAGCTGCAGAAGGTGCTGAACCCACCCGGCGAGGTACGTGTGGAGAGGTTCGGCTGGACCTACGGGCCGGGCGACAAGGTCATGCAGGTCGAGAACGACTACGACAAGGAGGTCTACAACGGAGACCTCGGCATCGTAACGCGCATCGACGCGGAGGCGGGCGAACTTGTCGCCACGTTCGACGGCCGCGAGGTCACCTACGGCTTCGGCGAGCTGGACGAGTTGGTGCTGGCCTACGCGACCACCATCCACAAGGCGCAGGGGTCCGAGTACCCTGCCGTGGTCATCCCGGTGATGACCCAGCACTACACCATGCTGGCCCGCAACCTGCTCTACACCGGCGTGACGCGGGGCAAGCGCCTCGTCGTGCTGGTCGGCCAGCGCAAGGCCATCGCCATGGCGGTCAGGAATGGCGGGCAACGCCGGCGATGGTCGAAGTTGGGCGAGTGGCTGGCGGTCGCCACCGCAGGCGCCCGTACCAAAATGGATTCATCTCGCGTCAACTGAGCGGTACGCCTCCGACGACCGACGCCTTGAACCCCTTCCCAGGTGGGAGCGTCCCGAAGCGTACGCCTCGACCTATCGTCCTCTGCATGCCGGTATCTCCCGATTCGGGTTCCACCCCCGGGCGAGACGGCACTGTCGAGTGAGGGGCAATCCATGAGCGCGGTGGCGGCGAGGTCGATGCTGTGGTCGGCGCGGGACGGCGCCGACGCCGAGACGGGACAGGCCCATGGCGGTGCGGGCACGACCCATCCCATTGACGCGGCCACCGCGGAACGGACGCGGGCGGCCATCGGGCAGGCGGCGTCGCGGGCGAGGGTGGCACGGCAGGCGTTCTCCGCGGAACGTGCCCGCGCGTGCCGGATCGACACCGCCGTCGCCGGTGCAGGGCTGGCCGGACTGGCTTGCTTGTCGCTGCCGATGGCCGCGGTGCAGGCGCCGTGGGGCGGCGACTGCCAGTCCCTGGCCACCATCGCCGGCCTGCTCCTCCTCGCGCTGCCCACCGTCCGTGCTGCCTGCGGCGCCGGAGCGCGTGAGGACACCGCGGACACGCTCCTGGCCGCCGCCGCGGCCCGTGCCGGCGCGGTCGTGACGCTCGGCAACCGGCTCCTGCGGGAACTCCGCGAGGCCCATGGTGGTCCGGCCACGTCGGCGACGCTGCGCCTCGCGCGCGGCATGCTGGACGCCGTCGAGGCCGAGGCGGAATCCGTGGCGGCGACGGCCCGCGAGGGCCACGCCCGCAGGGCCGCGGCACGGCACGCCCGCATCGTGCCGAGGATGCGCAAGGTCATCGTGACGACGGGCGACGGGCGTCGCCTGACCGGCAGCATCCAGGATGTCTCGCTGTCGGGGGTGGCGTTCTCCGAACCCCTTCCTCGGGTCGGCGTGGGTGACATGGTGGGCGTGGGCCAGCGGATGGCGCGCGTGGTGCGGACATGGGAGCGCGGGCTCGCCATGCAGTTCACGGAGCCGCTGGACCGGGGGACGTTCGACGAGTGGGTCACGCTGTGAGCCACGCCCGCCATCCGATGCTCCCGACCGAGACCAGCCCGATGCTCCCTGTCCACGAGATCACGACCGATGCCCTCGACGCGGTGCACGACGTCCGGCTCCCCGGCCGTTTCCTGGCGCAAGGCGTCGGGGAACGCCCCTGTACCCTGGTCTCGCACTACCGGGGACGCCTGAACATGAGCACCGATAAGGTCGGCAGCATGGCCGACGACGGCCGGGTCGTCGTCTACCTGGACTTGGTGGGCCGCATCGAGGGCGAGGCGGTGTGGACGTCCGACGACGCTTTCAGCCTCGGCATCGCGGCCCCGCCGGACAAGCGCGTCCGGCTCGCACGACAGTTCGCGAAACTCGCCCGCCTGCCACCCGATGGCCGGGATGAGTTGCGCGGTCAGCATCGCGTCAGGCCGGACGTCGATGCCGTCGAGATCGTGCGCGGCACGGGTGAACGCATCCGTGCCACGCTGGTCGACCTGTCCCGCTCGGGCGCCGCCATCAGGTCCGTGACCCTGCCCCGTGAGTACGAGGATGTCACGGTCGGGCGAACGCCGGCCCGGGTGGTCCGCCGGTTCGACGGTGGTTTCGCCGTCGCCTTCAGGCGCCTGCTGCCGTTGGAGACGTTCGACGCCTCCTACCGTCTCTGAGGCGGACCCCTGGCAAGCCGACGTGAACAGTCGGCTGCTACCATCGAACGAGTCCGGCCGCTCAAGGTCTCGACTCCCAATCGGCCCCCGAACCCCGGATCCAGGAATCGATGGACGGCGACGCTTTGCTGAGGGCCGCGCAGGAGATGCTGGGCGCGGCGATGTCGGATGGGGCCTGGATGCCGGCCTTGGAGAACCTGATGAAGCGGATGGGCGTCCTGGGCGGTGGGGTCGCCAGGACGACGCCGCCGCGCATGTTCGCCATCCCGTCCAGCGGCGTCCGCCAGCAGTTCCTGGATTTCCAGTCCGGACGGACCCCACCGCTCACGCGACGTAGCCACATCCGGACCGACCCGGCGGCCGGCTTCATCACCGAGGGTATGGCGTTCGGCCCGGAGGGGCGCCGCAGGGACCCGTTCTACAACGAGTTCCTGGTTCCCCGGCACTGCGTCCACCAGGCATCGGCATTCCTCGACCGAACGGACGAGGGCGACCTGAACCTCATCACGTACAGGTCCGCGCGCGAGGGCGACTACGAGTCTGACGAACTCACGGCGTTTGGCACGATGCTGCCCTACCTGCGGGCCGCCGTGATGGCCTCCCGCTCCCTCATGCGCGCGGGCGCACGGCGCGTGGCGGAGCCGTTCGAGCGCCGCGGGGAGCCGGTCATCCACCTCGGGCACGACGCCCGTGTGCTGGACCTGAACCCCGCGGCGCGGGACGTGCTCGGGCTGGAGATCCAGGTGGTGGCCGGACGGTTGGTGGCGCCGTTCGCACCGGACCAGTCCCGGCTCGACGCCGCCCTCCGGATCACCCTGCAGGACGGCAGGCCCACCATGACGACGCTGATGGGCAGTGAACGGGCATCGACCGTTCGCCTCCTGCTCATGCCCGTGGTGGGTGCGGCGTTGGACCTGTTCGACCTGACCGCGGCCGTGGCCATCCTGATCGACTCGTCGCGTCCGCCTCCCGTCGACGAGGAGGCACTCTCGCTCATGATCCAGGCTGGCGGGCTCGCGCCGCGCGAGGCGGCGGTGGTGCGAGTTATCGCTTCGGGGGGAACGCCCCGCGACGCGGCCGCACGCCTGAATCTGACCTTCGATACGGCCCGCGTCTACCTGAAGACTGCGTACCAGAAGCTCGGGGTTCATGGGCAGGTCGACCTCGCCTTGCTTGCGAGACGTGTGTCAGCTTCCTGAGGTGGACAACCTCCGGCCTGGCTTCACCCTTCGCTCACCCTACCGAAGCGACGAGCTTGTCCTACAAGCTCGGAGGCACATCTTCGGTCCTGCCATGATGACGTTCGCGCGACACGGGAAGATCAAGGACGCTGCCTGACGCGGCCCGCGGCCGCGCGCGTCAATGCCGGCTGCCCCCATCCCTGACGTGGCGCCCGGCCTTCCGTGTCATCGCCCCGTCCCGGCCATCACCGGCGGGCGTACGCCTCGGCTCCCGTCATGCGCCTCTGGACCTTCTCCGACCTCCACCTCGATGCGGGGGGGAACGCCCCCGACCCGCTCCCGCGCGCCCCGGCCTCGTTCGACGCCGTGGTCGTCGCGGGCGACCTGTCGTCGCCGCTGACCGGGGCCCTCGATTGGCTGCACGAACGCCTGCCGGGCGTGCCGGTGGTCTACGTCGCCGGCAACCACGACGCCTGGTGCGGTCCCGACGCCGTCGACCGCTACACGCTCGACGACCAGATGCTGCGCGGCCGCGGGCTGGCAGCGCGCCACGGCATCAGCTTGCTGGAGGACGACGCCGCCGTCATCGCGGGCGTACGCTTCCTCGGCGCCACGCTGTGGTCCGACCTCAGGCTGACCGCGCGGCTGACGACGATGGACCCGGCCCGCGTCGTGGGACGCGGCATGCTGGACTACCGACGCGTCAGGCGCAGGAGGAGCGGCCGCCACCACTACGTCCGGCCGTCCGACCTGCTGGCGCGCCACCACGCGTCCCGTGCCTGGCTGGAGACGGAGTTGGCCCGGCCGCACGACGGGCCCACGGTCGTCGTCACGCACCACGCCCCCCACCCCATGTCGCTGACGGACCCCTACGACCTGCTCGCGGGGGCGTACGCCTCGGACCTGTCCGCGACGATGCTCCGGCACGGGCCCGACCTGTGGGTGCACGGCCACGTCCACGGCCGCGCGGATTACCGCGTCGGCGATACCCGAGTGGTCTGCAACGCCCGTGGCCACTGGGACGAGACGAGCGCCGTCACGTTCGACCCCGCGCTCGTGTTCGAGGTCTGACGATGCCTGCCACGACATATCCCGCGACGGTCATCGAAGGTCGGCAGGCGGCCCGCGCAGTCGACCGTGCGCGTTGGTTAACGCTCGCCCAAGTCACGGCGGACGCTCGACTTTCCGGTTTCGGCGCGCGTCGAGCAGACATCGCCGCGCGGACTTTTCGGCCATCGCGGCCCTACCGGGGCTGGAACCGTCCAAGCATGTTCTCTATTTGTTCGACCATGACGAACCTGTCCAAACTCTCGCGGCTCCTGCCCGCCTGGCGAAAACGCCAGCGCGGCGCCGGCTGCGCGCGTCCCCCCGCGTAGCCCGCGACGGACCATGGACCCGCCGGGGGACGCGTGCGTCGCGGAACCCCTGGTCATGAACGAGTACGTCCCCCTCTTCACCTCCCCGCGGACCGTCAGGCCCGTCCCCTACGTGACCGACGTCGCGCGCCTCGCGCTCGTCCGCGCGTCGCTGGACCCCGAGGTGTCCGCCATCGAGCCGGTACCCTCCGGCTGTGGTCGCGCCGGCACGCCGGGCCGCGTCGCCATGGTCGTCGACGCCTTCGGCGAGGTCGTACCGCTGCGCATCGTCGACGACGTCCTGGCCGAGGGGCTGGACGCTTCCGGGCTGGCGTACGCCCGGCCCATGCTGGACGCCAACCACCGGGCCCTCGACATGGTCTGGGCCTGCCGCCGCCGCTACGTGCACGCCAGCGACCAGGTGCGCGTCCTGCACTACCTCGACGTCTGCGGCGGCGAGTGCCCGCTCATCGAACTCGCGCAGGCCACGACGTCCTCCCACGACGGCGTGACGACCATCCTCGCCCTCGCGTGCCGGGGCCTCGTCAGCCTCGCGCTCGACGCCCCGCTGAGTCCCGAGACCAGGGTCAAGCGCAGCCGCGCCTGAACCTCCGAGCCCTCGACACCCATCGCGCGCGGCCACGGTCACGGACCTCCCGCGCCATCCAGCGGAACACCACCATGGACATCGTTCAACTCGCGGCCCAGCACGCCCACGAAGACTTCGACGGCGAGCCGGCCGAGGCCGGGCAGCCCCGACCCGACCTCCTCGACGTCACGCGCCGTGCCTTGCGCGGCGACGACCGCGCCACGGAACGCGCCCTCGTCGCCCACTCCATCCGCGGCGTGACGACCGTCGCCCAGCGCCGACGGCTTGTCGCCGCTCCCGGGCTGGCCGCGGTCGTCCGCGTGCCGACTGCGGCGTGGGTCGGCCCCGTGGCCCGCATCCTGCGCGGCTCGGCGGAGTGGGGGTACGTGTACGAGGCGCCGGTCCAGCGTCGACGCTCGGCCGAGGACACGCACGACCGCACCATCGCCAACGCGCTGGCGCAGGGCATGCGGCTGCTCGGGATCTCCCCGGATCCCGAGCGGTTGCTGCCGCCGACCCTGGTCTCGGCCTGCGACCTGAGGATCGACGTCGCGTTCCCCGACGCCGACCTGCTCGCCGCCGTGGTCCGCTCGGCCGTCGGCCGACGCCACCCGCTGCCGATGGAGTCCTACGACGCCACCGGCCTCGACCTGCCGGACATCGTCGCCGCCATCCGGCTCAACTCGACCCCCGTCGAGTGCCTCGTCCGCCTGGAGCGCGCCAGGGCCTCGCGGCTCGCGCCCGACCCCGGCGTCGCCGACGCGCCCCGGCTCGCGGACCTGCACGGCTACGGCGAGGCGATGGCGTGGTGCCAGGACCTGCTGCGCGACCTCGCCGAGTGGCGCGCGGGCCGTACACCGTTCCCCAATGGCAGCGCACGTGCCGTGCTCGCCGGACCGCCCGGCACCGGGAAGACTCAACTGGTCCGCTCCCTGGCCCGCGAGGCGGGCATGCCGCTCGTCGCGACGTCAATGGCGTCCTGGTTCACGAACTCGTCTGGCAACCTCGACGGCGTACTCCGGCAGGTCGACGCCCTTTGGGAGCGCGCGCGTGCCGTCGCCCCGGCCGTGGTGCTCATCGACGAACTGGACGCCCTGCCGAACCGTGCCGGGATGGAGGCGCGCGACCGCACCTGGTGGACCCCTGTCGTCACGCACGTGCTCCTGTCGCTCGACGGCGCGTGTTCCGGCGTGACGGACGGCCTCGTCGTCGTCGGCTGCACCAACCATGTCGGCATGCTGGACGAGGCCTTGGTGCGTCCCGGCCGCCTGGAGCGCGTGATCCAGGTGCGCACGCCCGACGACCCCGTGGTTCGGGAGGCCATCATGCGCAGCCACCTCGGCGGCGACCTCGCCGGCGAGGACCTTTCGCCGGTGGCGCTGGCGACCGCCGGCGCGATGGGGGCCGACCTGATGGCGCTGGTCCGTGACGCCCGTCGCCGCGCCCGCGTCGCCGGACGTCCCCTGGGCGTGGTCGACCTGATGGCGCTGGCCGCCCCGCCGGTGAGGCGTACGCCCGACGACGACCGGACCTGCGCCGTCCACGAGGCCGGCCACGCCGTGGTCGCCACGATGCTGGGGCTGCGGGTGACCGCCGTGTCGCTGGTCGAGACGGCGACCTACGCGGGCACGGTTACCGTCGACCGCGGGCGTCCGGGCGCGATGTTGCGTGCCGGCCTGGAGCGCGAGGTGTCGATCCTCCTCGCGGGCCTCGCCGCCGAGCAGGTCGTCCTGGGCGTACGCTCCGCCGGCGGCGGCGGCTCGCCCACCTCGGACCTCGCGCAGGCGACGGCGATCCTTGCCTGCGTCCACGGCGAGCAGGGCCTCGGCCGCACGCTGTCCTACGTCCCCTGCCACGTCGGCAGGCTGGCGCCGCACGTCGCCGAGGCCGTCGAGCACGACCTGCAGCGCCTGTTCCGCGCGACGATGACGCTGCTCGCGTCGCGGCGCGACGCCCTGGAGCGTGTCACGGCACGCCTCCTCGTCGAACGCGTCCTGTCCGGCGACGTCGTGCGCGGGTTCCTCGGCGAACCCGGGCCCGCGGTCGAGGGGTGCCTCGCACCGAAGCGGCCCCGGCGCCCCGGCAAGCGCAGGCCTCCCACCGCCGGCTGACGGCCCGCGGCGCCCGGCGCGGCGCCGCCATCCCGAATACCGACGCTCCCCGCCGCGCGACGCCCGCGCGGCGAACGCCCCGCCATGCGCGGACACCGAACACCACTGCCGACGAAGGACACAGGTCATGACCCACGCCCACATCGCTGCCCACCCGTACGCCTCCGCCACGACGTGCCCCGTCGATGCGTCGGGCGCCGTCCACGTCCTCGGCCTGCCGTACCGTCCCCTGGCGGCCGACCTGCGGGCCACGCTCGCCAGGGCGGGGAACGCCACCGTCGTCGTCGACGCCGACGACGTCGAGGCCGTGCTCGTCCGCGACCCCCGCGACGGCGTCCTCGTCGCCGCGAGATGCTTGGTGCCTCCAGGAGAACGCCTCGGCCAACTCTTGTCGGCCTGCATGCCCGGCCCATGGGAAGACTACGGTCGGCCCTCGCCCGGGACGGGCCTCGACGGAAACGGCGCCGGACCGGCGGCGGCCATGGGAGGCCGGGCATGAGTCCGCGTCGGACCGACATGTCCGGCGACGCCCCGGGCAGGTTCGCGGTCGCGGGAGCGTACGCTCCCTGCGCACCGCCCGGCCGCGGTTCGGCCGGCGCCTCGGGGACATCGTTGCATCATGGCCCGTGCGGAGAGGCGTACGCCTCCCGTTCGGGGCAGGGCGCGGACGACGCACGGATGCCGCCGTCGGATCTATACTTCCCGGCTATACTGGATCCCGAAACGCGTCCCGAAGCCGGGTTTCGCATATGCGGAACGGCGTCCGGGACCAGCGGTGGCAGGGACTTGCGCGCCGCTCCGCCTCCGGGCAGGAAGGCGAGGCCGCCGGGGGGCAGATGGCCCCCCGCGACACCGGAAAGGGGCACACCGCCGTATGACATGACAGACAGGGCGCTCACGCGGGTCGCCGCCAGGCCCGCCGTCACGGATTGGGACGAGGACGAGATCCTCACGCTGTTCGAGGCCGTCGCACTCATGTTCCCGGATGGTGCAGTGACCATCTCGACACTGAGGACGGCCAAGAGGAAGCGGGAGCTGGCGACCAGGCGGATCGCCGGGGCCGACTGGACCACCATCGCCCACGTCAGGGAGATGATCCGGCCACGGCTGTCGGAACCCGCCGCATCCCGCAGGCGGCGCCGGGCTTCCCCCGTCCCTCCTCCGGTCACCGACCTGGAAGCGGAACGGGCGAGGCTGCTCGCCGAGTTCGACCGCGGACCGCCGAAGAGGCCGCCGGACTGAAAACCAAAGGGACCCGACCGGTTAGCGGCCGGCCGGGCCCGAATGCCGCCCCTGCAAGGGCGACGACACCCAAGGAACCAACCTTAAGGAGCTTCACAGTGACTGATCGCGGATCGGAAGACAAGGGCCGCATGCCCTTGCACGCAGGATCCATCGTACCCGAGGTGGCGATCAACCTCCTCGCCCGGTACTACCTCGGCGACACGGAGACCGTCACCTTCGTCATGCCGGGCCAGCGCCCGCCCCGGGGACGGCCCCACCTCTGGCTGAGGGACGACAAGGGCGGGGGCACTTGGCAGATCCACCACAGCCCCAGCCGGCGGGAGTGCGAGTTGCTCGGGCGCGAGCCCGAGCGAATCCGCCTCACGACCGGGTGCGGGGTGGACGAGCGGGACGAGGCCGTCCTCGCGTTCCGCGTGTTCACGGACCAGCTCAAGAACGCCGTGCTGGGGCACGCGCTGCCGACGCAGATCGGCATGACGACCGTGCTGCGCGGCTATCTGCACTTCATCGACGCGGGCGGGGACGGCCTCTCGCGCTCGTCGATCAGGAACTATCGGCGGAGCCTCCGCAAGCTCATCGAGTTCTTCGGCGTCTACCGCCTCGGCGGGGTCGACTACGCCCTCGTCAAGGCATACGAGGCGTGGCGCCTGGCGCAGGACGCCATGGGGAAGAACGGGCCCCTCCAGCCGCCCCGCAAGGTGTCGCTGAAGACGGTCGCCGGCGAGTTGGAGGTGCTGCGGGCGGCGTTCAACTTCCAGTCGAGCCAGTCGCGCATCAACCTGCTCGTGAGGGTGGCGATCCCCAAGGTCCCCATCCCGGCCACGGTCTGGCTCACCCGGTCCGACATGGCCCGTCTCCTGTGGGCCTGCCGCGGCCGCGTCTGGAACGGGGAGGCCGGCAGGATGACCATCATGCGCGACATCGACCCGTCGCTGGTCGGCCTGGAGGGGGACAGGCCGTTCCTGCGCGACCCGGAGGAGGTCGCGCGGAGGCGGCGGATCGCCCGCCTCTTCCTGCTCGGCGTGTACACGGGCGGCAGGCACGGCACCTTGCTGCAGGCGTCCCACAAGGCGGGCGGTGCCTCGGTCGACTGGGTGTCGCTGGAGCTGCTGCGCATGGCGCCCGGCGAGCTGGAGACCACCAAGCGGCGCCCCGCCGCGCTGCTCCTGCCGAAGCTGGTCCGGTTCCTCCTGAACTGGGCCAGGAACGACCAGGCCCGCGGCATCGACCGCATCGTGCACAGGGCGGACGGCAAGGGGTATGCGCGGCACATCGACTCCGTCGAGTGGGCCGACATCGAGCGGGACGCGGGCATCGGCAAGCACGTCACCGTCCACGTGTTCCGCCACACCTGCGCGATGTGGCTCAAGGGCGAGAACGTCACGCTGTGGGCCGCCGCGAACTTCATCGGCTGCACCACCAAGACGCTCGAACGGCGCTACGGCAAGTGGGACCGCCACTCGCAGGTCGGGGTGCTCGACGCGCTCACCGGCATGCGCGCCCACAAGAGGGCGGACCGGATGCTCAGGGAGGCCGGCCTCGCCTGACCCGGGAGCCGCCCGCCCGCGTGATCCGCGGGCGGGCGGCTTGCGTTCGTGGGGATCGACCGCGTCGAGCCCTGCCGCAGGTCCCTCGGGAGACCTCCCCGGCCCCGCCATGGCGGGGCCGGGGGCTTGCCGGTCATCGGGGTAGGCGCCGACGTTGGGCGGCGCTCAGCCCCTCGGGAACGCGAACTCGCGCGGCGTCGTGTTGATCTGCGTCCGGGAGCCCGGGTGCCCGTCGCACTTTACGACGACGTCGAAGACGCCGGGGTCGGCGTCCCGCGACGGGGTCACCGTGATCTCCACCTCGGGGGCCGCGTCGGCCCGCTCGGACGTCCGCACCTCGCGTGGCTGGTCCATCTGCCTTCCCTCCGTCAATGGGGTCGAACGTCGGCGTGGCCGGCGTTGTTTCCGTCCGTCGTCACCGCGCCGGGGTCCCCGCGGCGGCCGCCCGCTGGACGGCCTCGGAATAGCCCTTCAACGGATGGTACATGGCGTCGGCCACGGTGAACAGGAACTGCGTGTCCCACCGGTCCTCGAACACCCCCCGCGCCTCGCTGTCCACGCACAGAAAGCCGATGGTGCGCGACACCTCCTCGCAAAGCGTGAACGGCCCCTGCCGGATCACGGCCGTGAGCGTGCTCCTGTATGGCAGCGGCCATTCCCGCCGGTCCGGGACCACCGACGTCGCCCTGTCCGGCTTGTAGGCCGTGATGCTGGTCGAGGCGAAGTCGCCCTCGCGGGTCAGGTCGTTGCAAAGGTAACGCCAGTTCTCGTTGGCGTCGTCGAACAGCGCCGCCATCTTGCGGTTGCCCTTCAACGGGTCGTGGTTCTCCTCGACCCGCCTGAAGTCCATCCGTTCAAGCCGCTGCGAGGACGCCCCGTCCCGGGCGAGGGTGTAGATGTAGAGCTGCCCGTCCTTCTCGTAGAACAGCTTGATCGACGCCCGGCAGTGGGTCGAGGTGACCGTGCCGAAGGCCTTGGAGACGTGGTCCAGGGCCCTGGAGGCGATGACCTTGCAGTCCCCCCGGAAGCGCCTGTGGTGGTCGGCGTCGAAACCGTCCTTCCTCTCGTTCCGCTCGATGTAGGTCTGCAGGTCGCGGACCTCGTGCAACGCGTGGTGCAGCGAGGCCAGGGCGCCCGCATAGCGCTCCTTGCGCATCAGGGCCCACTGGCGCCAGCACACGTACGCCGAGCCGGCGAGCAGGCCAACGAACACGTAGGCGTCCGCGACCAGGGCGGGCGGGTCCTGGTCGCCCCAGAATTTCTTGAGCAGGTCGAAGCTCGACAGGTAGGTGAGCACGATCCCGACCGCGCCGGCGAGCCACCCCGCATACCGCTTCGCCCTGTCCAACCGCCTTGCCCACATCCACCGACTCCGACCCGCGTCCTACCCAGGATCGCATGCGCGCGCGCCGGCGCAAGTGCCGCCCGACGTCGCGGTTCGGCCGTGCACGGTTTCCGTCAAGCCTTCCGGGCGCCCCGCGGCGGCGACCTGGGCCACGGCCCGCTCCCACCGTCGGGCGCGAGCACGCACTCGCGCCGCGCCGCCTCGCCCGCCCGGCGATGGAACCAGACCTCGACCTCGGCGGGCTCGTCCATGAGGTCGTACAGCGCCTCGATGGTGCCCAGCAGCCCCGGCCTGCCCGACGTGGCATAGACGAGCAGGATGGCGCGCCTGTAGCGCGCCCTGTGCCGGAAGCCCGACAGGGTTTCCAGGTCCTTGGCGAAGCCCGCCGTCGATCCCCCGCCGTGCTTCACCTCGATGATCGCGTGGTTGCCAGCCATGCTGCCGGGCCTGTGAACGAGAAGGTCCGGGACCTGCCCGAGCCCCAGGTCGGCCATGATCGGGTGGGCGCGCTTGTCGACCTCGCCGTTCAAGGTGTACGGGCATTCCCTGGGCCAGACCGTTCGCATCTGATGGTAGAGTTCGTAGCAGTACACGCGCTCGCGGTAGGCAGGGCGACCACCATCGATGCGCAGCCTCACGTAACCCGCATCCACGGCCTCCGTCGCACGTGCGACGACTTCCGACAGCTCGTCCATCCCCTCGGCCTCGCCTGGCGCGCGGGTCCCCGCGGCGGGGCCCGTCGGCGCCGCACCGGCACGCGCGGGGCGGCGGCGGTCAAGACCGGCGCGGCCGCGTCGGCGTCCCGGCCGCCGGACGGACGGGCGGCGCCGAGGTCGGCATCCCGTCCGGCCGTGCGCCCGCGTGCGTGCGCGTGCGTGTCACGCGCGAAGGCCCCGGGAGGCCGTTTCCCGAGGGCTTCCGGGCGCGTGGGTCGCCAGGGTGCCCATCTTCCCGGTGCCATTCTGGCACATCAGTCCCGCTGTTCAATCGCTCGTCGACGGTGTGTCTGACGCTCTATGGACGCCCCAGCCACGTCGGAGGTCGCACAGGTTCGACACGCAATGACCAAGCGCTTCCAGGATGCAAACGGTCGCCGGCTTTCCTTAAACGCTCAGTCCGGATCACATCAATAAGCTACCCTGTACGCCATGGTTGAGGTTGGTTTCGGCGGATTAAATCTTGGGTTTCATGCGGTCGAGCCGAGGATGCGAAAAAGTGGACAACGTGAAAAAATTTTTCGGCCCTCGGGCGCTTTCAGAAGATGCTGATGGTGCCGATCGAGCTGCCTGCGCCCGATAGCGCGCAAGTATAGGGTTGTGAGTCAATACTTGATGAAATAACGGCGAACCCGGCGATTTGGCTTGCTGTCTTGACCGGGCGTACGCCCATCCCGACCCTTGCCGGAGCGGTACCGTGACTTCCGTTGAGGGCGTGGGGCATCGAAGGATGCGTAGATTGATTCTTTAGCCTTCGAAAGCGGGAAGCGCTTCCTGCCAGTTTGACCTCAACACCACGACCACAAGGTTCCATGGTAGCGATTGCCCTGCCTAGCCCGAGCCGACCGGACACACCTTAAGCCTCCTCGCACGCCTGCTGTCTCTCGTCGCCATCGCGCTGACGCCGTCGCTGGCCATCCAGGGATGGGACGGGTTCCAGCGGTACCGAGAACTCGCCAAGGCGTCCCGCGACGCCGCCCCTGCGCAGCCCTGGGCCCTGCAGGGCGACACGGTCCGCGTGGCCGGAGGCGTAAGGCAGCTCCACATCGCTATGTTCGAGGTGCCTTTCACCTGGGACGGCCACGCCAGGGCCTGCACGGCCTACCGCAAGGCTGTGGCCAACCGCCTCGGCGGTGCCGACCGCCCGGCGTCATCGGTGCACCAGGTCGGTTCCTGTGCAGCAGCGACGGCGCCGAGCCCAGGTCCCGTGGCTACGCAGGCCAGGCGTACTCCCGGCATGCCATGGCCTCGGCGATCTTGGGCCTCGCCTGTCACCGAAGCGTCGACTCATCGGCCCTGCGTGCACCCTGCCCTGGCGGTGGCGCGGGCGGAAGGGGCCCAGGGCGGCATGATCCTGGCCAGCGTCGGCAAGGAACGCCTCGCGGCGCAGGTCGCGTAGTCAATCGAAGGGAGAGGAGCCCACCCACCTCGGATGTCCTACGAAAGCGTTGGTTCACTCGTCCGGGCGTTCGCCTCCGGCTGCCCCGCGGGTCCCCTGCTCGGCCTCGCCCAAGCGTCCTCGCCCCCGCACGCCGTGTCCGGGACCGTGGATGTCCTGGTTCGTCGCCGTGGCGCGCAGGTCAGTCGACGTACGTGCACCTCGACGGAACCCTGCCAACCTCGCGGGGACTGCGGAAGGGGGGCACGACAGGGGGCCACCTCGACTTCGAAATGAACAAAGGATAGCGTGCCGGCGCATCGACGTCGCGAGCGGGGCCGTCCCGCTGTGACGGCAGCGGCATCGTGCGCGGCACCAGGGAACGATGGAAGGCACGGCTTCGCGGAGGGCGGCGTGAACATCCACACCACGCCGGACGATCCCCTGGATCCAGGGCCGCGGCTCGCCGCCCTCGATGACCTCGGCATCCTCGACACCCCGCCCGACCCGGCCTTCGACGGCATCGTGCGCCTCGCCACCCGGCTCTGCCAGACGCCGGTCGGCCTCGTCAGCTTCGTCGCCGCGGACCGGCAATGGTTCAAGGCGCGCGTCGACTTCCCGCACTGCGAGACCGACCTCGACCGTTCGGTCTGCAAGTTCGCCCTGGCCGAACCCGACCTCCTCGTCATCCCGGACCTCGCCGTTGACCCACGCACTGCGGGGAACCCGCTCGTCACCGGGGACCCTTTCATCCGCTTCTACGCGGGCGCGCCGCTGCGCATGCCGGACGGTCAGGTGCTCGGCTCCCTCTGCGTCATCGACACCGTACCCCGTCCCGGCGGCCTCACCCCCGAGCAAGCCGAGGACCTGCGCATCCTGGCGGCGCAGGTGGTAGACCAGTTGGAGCTGCGGCGCGCGGTCTCCGAGCGTGACCGTCTGATCGACAAACAGGGTGACGAACTCCGCCGTGCGCGGAGGCTCGACGTTCTCGCGCAAGCATCGGCCGCGCTGCTCGTCGCGACGGACCCTGCGGCGGCTTTGGTCCCCATCCTCCTCGACGCTGCCGACGTGCTCGGGTTCGACTGGGCCCATCTCTACGACGTGGGGCCCGATGGACGACATCTGCGCCTCAGCCACGCTGTCGGCGCATCGACCGAGACGCGGTCGCGGTACGCTCGCCTGCCGTTTGGTGCGCCACCCTGCGGTCTCGTCGCCGAGACCCGCCGCCCGATCCTCCTCTCCGGCCTGCAGGACGCGGCGGACCCGCACCATGCCGTCCTGCGGGACCTCGGGCTGAATGCCTACGCGGGCTTTCCCCTGGTCAGCCGCAACGGACTGAACGGAGTGCTCGCATTCGCCTCGGCGAAGGGTGCTGCGTTCAACGCCGAGACGGTGGCGTTCTTCGAGACGCTCGCCCGGATGGTGACCAGCGTCCACGAGAGGCTCGACGGCGAGGAGGCGCTGGCCGAGACGGGGGCCTATTGGCGCAGCCTGTTCGAGCGTCTCAGCGAGGGGTTCGTCGTCGGCGAGGTCGTGCGTGACGATGCGGGCCATGCCACGGACTGGAGGTACGTCGAGGTCAACCAGGCCTGGGGCAACCTCGTGGGCGTCGACGCCCGTTGCGCCAAGGGCCGTACGGTCCGCGAGGTGTTCCCGGGCATCGAGGACGAGTGGGTTGACGAGTTCGTCCGCGTCGTCGAGACGGGCGAGCCGGTGGCGTTCCTGCGCAAGGTCGGGACCCTCGACCGATGGTATGAGGGCCGGGCGTTCTCCGTAGGCTCCGGGCGCTTCGCGGCGTTGTTCCTCGAAGTCACCGACCGTATCCACGCCGAGGCCCGGCGGACCGCCCAGCTCGCCCTCGGCGACCGCCTCAGCGAGATCACGACCGTCCCCGAGATGATCCGCGCGGCCTCGGAGATCGTGGGCAGGACGTTGGGGGCCACCCGCGTCGGGTTCGGGCGCGTCGACCCCGACATCACGCACGTCGACATCGAGCCCGGCTGGAACGCGCCCGGGGTGACCAGCATCGCCGGGCGCCACCGTTTCGCGGACTTCGGCGACATCCGCGGGCACCTGCGGCGGGGGGAACCGTTGGTGATCCACGACGTGCGCACCGATGCACGCACCCGGGACGACCCCGACCCCATGCTCGACCTCGGCATCGGCGCCCTGGTCAACGTCCCGGTCCGGGACCGAGGGCGCACGGTCGCGGTGTTCATCGTCCAGGACGACAAGCCCCACGCCTGGACGCCGGAGACGCTCATCTTCCTCCGCAACGTCGCCGACCGGTTGGAGGCGGGCGTGGCCCGCGTACGGGCCGAGGAGGACCAGCGCCTCCTCAACGAGGAGATCGCCCACCGGCTGAAGAACACCCTGGCGATGGTGCAGTCCATCGCGACGCAGACCCTGCGGGGCGTGCCGGACAGGGCGCCGGTGAAGGCGTTCGAGCAGCGCGTCCACGCGCTGTCGGCCGCACACGACGTGCTCCTGCAGAAGACCTGGACGGGCGCCCCGTTCGCGGGCGTGGTCGCCGCCGTCGTCCATGCGACCGGCCACGGCGACCGGGTCACCGCATCCGGACCGGACCTCGACCTGGGGCCCCGTGCGACGCTCTCGATCTCGCTGCTGCTGCACGAGCTGGCCACCAACGCCGCCAAGTACGGGGGGCTGTCCACTCCCACGGGGAGCGTCGCGGTCGCTTGGCGCCTGGAGGGGGAGGGCGAGGACCGTTCCGTCGTGCTGGACTGGGCGGAGCGGGGCGGGCCGCCCCCTGTCACCCCGGCGCAACCCGGGCGCACGGGCTTCGGCTCACGGCTCATCCGCCTGGGTCTGGCGGGAGCCGGGGACGTCGACCTGCGTTATCCCCGGTCGGGGTTCGAGGCCACCATGCGCGCGCCCCTGGCACGGTTGCAGGGCGCGTGAGGGACCGGGCATGGGCGAAGCGTGGAAGGCGAGGCCCGTGGTGCTCGTCATCGAGGACCAGCCCATCCTCCGCCTCATGGCGGTGGACCTCGTCGAGGAGGCCGGGTTCGAGGCCTTGGAGGCGCGCGGGGCGGACGATGCCGTGCGGCTCCTGGAAACCCGCGACGACATCCGTCTCGTGTTCACCGACATCGACCTCGCGGATGGCGCGGATGGCCTGAGGCTGGCGCACGTCATCCGGGACCGCTGGCCACCCGTGGGGATCATCGTCACCTCGGGCCGGCGCCGTCCGCAGTCGCGCGAGCTGCCCGTGAGCGGGGTGTTCTTCGGCAAGCCGTACGACCGGTCGCGGGTCGCCGACGCAATGCGTCGCATGGTGTCCTGACGCCGCAGCCAGGACACCGCCGAACGGTCGCGCCGCCCCGGTCCAGGTTCAGGATGCCGTGGCACGGCGCAGGGCCGCCGAGAGCTGCTCGGCCGAGTACGGCTTGTGCAGCAGGTCGAAGCCGTGCGGGCCCTCCTCGGCCAGGACGTGGCTGTAACCCGAGGTCAGCACCACGGGCAGGTCGGGGTGGCGGCGGCGGATCTCCCGGGCGAGGTCGACCCCGTTCATCCCCGGCATGACCACGTCCGAGAACACGACGTCGAACGGTGACGCGGATAGGCGTGCCAGCGCCTCGTCGGCGTTGGCGGCCCAGTCGCTCTGGTAGCCGATGTCATCCAGGATCTGCGTCGCGAAACGCCCGATGTCGACGTTGTCCTCCACAACGAGCACGCGACGGCCACCGCCGGCGGGCACGGCCTTGTGCCTGGCCGAGCCCGTTCCCGCCTCGTCCGGGACCACATGGGGCAGGTAGAGCGTGAAGGTGGTGCCCCGTCCCGGCGTGCTCGCGACGTCGATGTCGCCCCCCGACTGCTTGGCGAAGCCGAACGCCTGGCTGAGCCCGAGGCCGGTGCCCTTGCCGACGCCCTTGGTGGTGAAGAACGGCTCGAAGATGTGCGGCAGGCGTTCGGGCGCGATGCCCGCGCCCGTGTCGGTCAGCGACACGGCCACGAAGGCGCCCTCGCTGCCCCCGTGCCCGCGGATGGGCGGGAGCGGGCCGCCGTCGTGGACGCGCAACGTGAGGGTGCCCTCGCCGTCCATGGCGTCGCGCGCGTTCACCGCCATGTTGACCAACGCGGTCTCGAACTGGCTGGCGTCGGCGCGGACGTGGCAGGGCTCGTCGGCGACGTCGACGACAATGCGCACGCGGGCGCCGGTGACGCTGTCCAGCATGTCGGCGATGGATCGGACGCGGTCCTTGGCGTCGAAGGTCTCCGGCTTGAGCGCCTGCCGCCGGGCGAAGGACAGGAGCTGGCTGGTCAGCTTGGCGGCGCGGTCGACCGTGTCCGAGATGGCGTCGAGGTAGCGGCGCCGACGCTCCTCGGCGAGGTTGGGACGCCTCAGCAGGTCGACGGACGACCGGAGCACCGTGAGGAGATTGTTGAAGTCGTGGGCAACGCCGCCGGTGAGCTGGCCCACGGTCTCCAACTTCTGCGAGTGCCGGAGGGCCGCCTCCGTCTCCATCAGCTCCCGCGTGCGCGCGGCCACCTGCGCCTCCAGCGTGCCGGCGAAGTCACGGAGATCCTTCTCCGCCTGGCGGCGCTGGACCGCCATGCGCGTCCGCTGGGCGACCTCGCGCACCAAGGAAAGGTCCTCGGGAGCCCACGTGCGCGCGTGCTCGTGGTTGAGGTAGAGGAGGGCGACGAAGCCGGACCCCTCGGTCACCGGCATGTTGATGAACGACTGTGCGCTGATCGCCTTCAGGGCGTCCGCCCGCGGCGCCGTTCGCGGGTCCAGGTAGGCGTCGGCGCAGACCACGGTCTCGCCCCGCTTGAGGTCGTCGATGTAGGTTCCGTAGTCCCGGAACCGCAGCGTGCCGGCGATGGTGCGGATGCCCGGTGCGTTCCAGTCCCGCTCGATGGTGATCGTCTCGGCGGCGCTGTCGATGGTTCCGTAGCCGGCGCGGCTGACGCCCAAGGTGCGCCCCAGCATCTCGGCGGCCGCAAAGGCGAGGTCGGATGGCTCGTCCAGGGTCCGGAACGTGTCGTCGAGCGTGACCAGGACCTCGTTGCGCAGCTCGGCCGCCTTGCGCTCCGTCACGTCGATCACGGTCCCGGTCAGCCGCACGGGAGAGCCGTCCTCCCCGCGCAACACCTGGCCGCGGACCTGGACCCATGCGGGCCGTCCCCGGGCCCCCCTGACGCGGTACTCGATGTCGTAGTCGGACCCCGAGGCGACGCTGGCCGCGACCGCGGACTCCATGCGCCCCACGTCGTCGGGGTGGATGGCCGCGGTGAGGTGGCCGTAGTGGAAGTCCGCCTCCGGGTCGTGTCCGAACATTGTCCTGACGGACGCCGAGGTCGTCAGCGCGCGGTCGCGCAGGTCGAGTTCCCAGATGCCCAGGCGACCGGCCTCGGTGGCAAGCCTGAGCCGGCTTTCGCTGTCCTTCAGGGCCGCGAGCTGGCGACCGAGTTCGCCGACCAGGTCGGCGTTGCGGTTCTCCAGCCCGGCCATGCGGGCTCGTTCGAGGGTGACGTCGACCTGGCTCGCGACGAAGAACGAGACCTTGCCCTCCGCATCCCGCACGGGCTCGACCATGAGCCGGTTCCAGAACGCCTGCCCGTCCTTGCGGTAGTTCCTCAGGTCGGCCTCGACGGGCTCGCCGGCGGCGAGCGCGAGCCTCACGCGGCGCACGGTCTCGGGGTCCGTGTCGGCGCCCTGCAGGAAGCGGCAGTTCCGCCCGAGGATCTCGGCGGCCTCATAGCCGGACATGGCGCAGAAGGCGTCGTTGACGAAGACGACGGGGTTGTCGGGCTGCCGCGGGTCGGAGATGGCGATGGGCATGTTTGTGGCCCGGACCGCGACGGCGAACGGGTCCGTGCCCGGTCCGGCGCCCGCCAGCGCGGCCCTGATCCTCCCCGGGTCGGCATCCCCGGCCGGTGTCCGCGTCGCGTCGTCATGTGCCGTCGTCAAGGATCACGCTCCTGGCCACGGGGCGCGAGGACGCCCGGGAAGCCGGGGGTAACTCCGACGCGGGGCCGTTGGACGAGTGTCGGAGGTACTTGCGTCAAGGCGTACGCCTGGGCCGCCACCCGCGTGTTTCGGCGAGATCGTCCAGGCCGCACGGGATCCGGGACCGACCGTCACGGCCGAGGGTGCCCGCTGCAGGCCCGCGTGGTCGCTGACCCGCAAGGCCGACCTCGCGATGGCCTGCTCGGGCTACGATGGACGAAGCCGCATCAGGTGTGCTCGGACCGACCGGTAGGACAGCCGCCTGCCGGGCCGACTGGGCCGACGCCGGGATGCGCGTGGGTGGGATGGAGCCATGCACGCGACCGGGTGGCGCCCTGCTGCGGTGCAGCATAGCTTGTCGTTGCGCCTTCGGGCGCATGCCCTTCATTGGGCGTTTCCTCCCTAGACTTGGGCCGCTTGCCGCGAGGCAGGCGGCCTCTTTGTTTCCGGGGTCCGGGACCGCCGGGGGAGGGGCCGTCGCCCTGCGTCCATGCCCGTGCCCGGACGGGAACGCGTCTTGCTCGGCGTGAGGGGCCGATCCCGGATTTCCGCCCACCATGAAACTCTTCGATTGTCAGGTTTGCGGCCAGACGCTCCACTTCGAGAACACGCGCTGCGAGGGCTGTGGCAGCCGGTTGGGCTACGTTCCCGAGGACCGGGACCTGCATGCCATCGTGCCGGTCGGGGCGGGAGCGGCGCAGGCTTGGCAGGTGGCGGGCGACGCCGCGCGCACCTTCGTCCTCTGCGCCAACGCGCGGCACGATGCCTGCAACTGGCTGCTCGCGCCGGGCGAGGGCGACGGCCTTTGCCTCGCGTGCCGCCACAACAACACCATCCCCAACCTGTCGAAGCCGGGCAACCTCGACCTGTGGCGCTTGATGGAGGCCGCCAAGCACAGGCTGTTCTACACGCTGGTCGAGCTGGGGCTGCCCATCGTGTCGCGCGAGGAGGATCCCGAGCGGGGCCTCGTCTTCGAGTTCAGGTCGGATCCAGCGACCGGGCCCAAGGTGATGACCGGCCACAGCAAGGGCCGGATCACCATCGCTCTCGCCGAGGCCGACGACGCTGAGCGCGAGCGGCGGCGCAAGGCGCTGCGGGAGCCGTACCGCACCCTGCTCGGTCACTTCCGGCACGAGGTCGCGCACTACTATTGGGACCGCCTGGTGCGGGGTACCCCGGCCCTGGGGCCGTGCCGGGCGATCTTTGGCGACGAGCGCGCGAGCTACAAGGACGCGCTGAAGCGGCACTACCGCGAGGGGCCACCCGCGGGCTGGCGCGAGCGCTTCGTCAGCGCCTACGCCACCACGCACCCGTGGGAGGACTTCGCGGAGACCTTCGCCCACTACCTCCACATCGTGGACACGCTCGACACGGCCGGGGCGTTCGGGGTGACGATCCACCCACGCGACGTCGCCCAGGGCGACGCGCTGGCGGCGAGGGTGAACTTCCGCCCCGAGCAGGCCGACAGCATCGCGCCGCTGGTCGAGGCGTGGCTGCCGCTCACCTTCGCCTTCAACAGCCTGAACCGGTCCATGGGCCTCGGCGACCTCTACCCCTTCGTGCTGAACCCCGCGATCATCGCCAAGCTCGGGTTCATCCACGACCTCGTCCGTGGCAGGGTCGGTGGCGAGCTGCCGACGCAGCCGGTCGTCGAGCCGCACGCGCCCGTGCCGGAGAGCGCACCGCCGGGGCCGCCGCCCGCGGTCGAGATCTGAGGCGGCATCGGACGGGCGAGGTTCACCCGTCGCGAGCGTCGGGCCGGCCTGCGCCATGCGGAAGGCGTGGGGTCGGCACCCATCGGGTTGTTCGACCGTTACATCGGCGCGACCATCCGCGATGTGAGGGGGAGACGCGACGATGAGCATGCCAGGACCGACCCCGACCGGCCCCGAGCCGGCAGAGCCCTTCCCGATGCCGGGCACCTCGCCGAACCCGCCCGAGGTGCCTGACGTGCCGACGCCGGTCGAGGATCCGGTGACCCAGCCCGACGTGATCGACCCCGGCGTCGGGATGCCCGGCGTGCCCGGGAACGAGCCCAATGTCCCGAACGTGCCGGGCGGTCCCATGGTGGCCTGACGGCCGATCTGGCGCAGCCCGGCGTACGGGCTGCGCCGGACGTGCGTGCGGTTCAGCCCTGCGCGACGAGGCGGTGCAGGCGCTCCGCGATGGACCGCAGGCTGACGTCGCCCTTGTGCAGGATCTGGTTGGCTCCGGCCAACCGGCGCCGGTCCTCGCGCGTCAGGTCCAGGGCCGTGAGCACCACCACCGGGATTTCGCTCCCGTCGCCGCGGGTCCGGAGGTGCCGCAGGAAGGTGAACCCGTCCATCACCGGCATGGTCAGGTCGAGCAGGATCACCCCGGGCCGGGCCGCCTCCACCTTGTCGAGGCCGTCCTGCCCGTTCTCCGCCTCGGAGACGCGCCAACCGTCCTTCTCCAGGAACGCCCTCAGCCGCTCCCGCGTGTCGGCGTCGTCGTCGATGACGAGCACCCGCTCCTCGGGCGGGCGGAAGCGGTCCATGATGGCCTTGAAGCGGTCCCAGCGCACCGGCTTCTGCACGTAGCCGGTGGCGCCCAGCGCCGCGGCCAGGCCGCGCTGCTCGACCGACGTCACCATCACGACCGGGATGTCGGCCACGTCCGCGTCCGCCTTAAGGATGCTCAGCACCGACCATCCGTCGATGCCGGGCATCATCACGTCGAGCAGGATGGCGCGGGGGCGGAGCGAGCGCGCGAGTTCGAGCCCCCTGCGACCGTCCGGGGCGACCTGGACCCGGAAGCCCTCCCGCTTGAGGAAGCGTGTCATCAGGATGCGCTGGTCCGGGTCGTCGTCGATGACCAGGACGAGGTCCAGGCTCGCGTCCTCGCCGGCGTCGTCCCCCGCCCGCACCTCGTCGGCAAGGAGGATGGTATCGTCCATCCCGGCCTCGACGTGGGTCGAGGGCAGCCTGAGGGTGAAGCTGGTGCCCTTGCCTTCCGTGCTCTCGACCGACACGCTGCCGTTCAGCATGTCGGCGAAGGCCTTGGTCAGCGAGAGGCCGAGACCCGTGCCGCCGAACCGCCGCGTGGTCGAGCTGTCGGCCTGCTGGAAGCGCTGGAACAGCTTGTCCAACTGCTCCGGCGTCATGCCGATGCCCGTGTCGGACACGCGGAGGCACACGACAGGCCCCGCTTCCCCAACCTCGCGCGCGGCCGACAGGGTGATGGTCCCGCCCTCGGTGAACTTGGCGGCGTTACCCAGGAGATTGAGCAGCATCTGCCTGACCTTGGTCAGGTCGGAATGCATGTTGCCGAGGTCCGGCGCGAGGTCGAGGCGGAGGCTGTTCCCCTTCTTGCCGACCAGGGTCTGCACGGTGTCGGCCACCTCGCGCACGGCGGCGGCGAGGTCGAACTCCTCGGCGTAGACCTCCATCTTGCCGCTCTCGACCTTGCTGAGGTCGAGCACGTCGTTGATGAGGCCGAGCAGGTGGCGGGCGTTGCCCTCGATCTTGCGCATGTCGGAGGCGAGGTCCGCCGACTCCGCGCCGTCCTCGATCTCCTCCAGCATCATCTCCGAATAGCCGATGATGGCGGAGAGCGGCGTGCGCAGCTCGTGGCTCATGTTGGCGATGAACGTCGACTTGGCGACGTTGGCTTCCTCGGCCGCGAGCTTGGCGTCGGCCAGCGCCCGTTCGGCCGCCTTGCGCTCCTCGATGTCGATGGCGACGACGAGCACCGTGCGGCGCCCGGCCACCGCCGCGATGGCGCTCTTCGTGTTGGCGACCCACAGCGTCGTGCCGTCCGGCCGCACCAGGCGCTTCTCGACGGTGGCGGGTTCGCCCGCGACGGCGGCCTGCCGCAGGGCGGCCTCGCTCACGGCCCGGTCGTCCGGGTGTGTGATGTCGCGCATGCGCAGGCGCAGCAGTTCCTCCGGCTTGCGCCCCGCCATGGCGCAGAAGCGGCCGTTGACGGACAGGAACCCTCCGTCTGTGTCCAGCTCCGCGAAGCCGGCGCCGGTCTGCTGGAAGATGCCGCTGAGGTGGGCCTCGCTGTCGCGCAGGGCCCGCTCGGCCCGCGCCCGCTCGACCGCGTCCCACACCCGCGCCGCGACGCCCTCGACCAGGGCCACCTCGTCGGCGGTCCAGCGGCGGGGCTCGCGCTGGTTGATGAACAGGCTGGCCGCCAAGTCGCCGTCCCGCATCATCGGCACCGACACGAAGGCCCGGGTGTCGATGGCCGTCCATGGGGCGGCCTCGAAGGCCGGGTCCGCCAGCACGTCGTCGCTGTGGCTTGTCCCGCCCCCGCGCTGTCGGGCTATCGAGGCCTCGCCGAAGTCGCGGAGCGGGAACGTCCCCTCAATGGAGGCGACGCCATCGGTGAACCCGGTCGTCAGGACCACGCTGGTCCCGTCCGGCTGCACCTCGCCGTAGCCGACGCGGCTGACCCCGAGGTATCGTCCCAAGGCGTTCACGGCGGTGCCGACGATGGCCTCGGGGTCTTCCAGGCCTCGCAGGCTTTCCTCCAGCGCCAGGCGGAACCCCTGGCGACGTTCGGTCAGGACCTGCTCGGTGGTCTCGGCACACGGGCAGAAGAAGCCCCTGACCTCGCCGTCGTCGTCGTCGTCGTACACCGGGGTGTAGGAGAAGGCGAAGTGGGCCTCGGGTGTCCGGCCCTCGCGGTCCACCAGGAGCGCGATGTCGTCCATGTGCACGGGCTCGCCGGCATAGACCTGATCCACCAGGGGCTGGATGTCGTCGCGGATCTCCGCCCAGACCCGAAAGAACGGGGCCCCGAGCGCGCCGGGGTGCTTGCTGCCGAGCAGGTCGACGTAGCCGTCGTTGTACAGCATCGTCAGGTCCGGCCCCCAGGCGACGAACATGGGCTGCTTGGCCGCCAGCATGACGCGGACCAGCGTCTTCAGCGGCGAGGGCCAGGACTCCACCGCGCCCAGGGGCGTCGTCGCCCAGTCGAAGGACCGGATGCGGTCGCCCAAGGCCCCGCCGCCGCGCAGCACGGCGCGCTCACCCCTTGTCGCCATCGTCGCTCGAACCCCCGGCACGTCGTCGTACCTCTTACCTCCGCGCAGGGCTTGGTGGCCATCGCAACGGTGCTGCCGCGCGAGGCGCGCGTTCCGGACATGGTCGGGCAGCGAGAAGACGACTGCCCGGACCTCGGGAGAGATCCGTCGTGGTTCGAATCCCTGACCGTCCGCCCAACGTGGTTCCCGGAGCCGTCCGACCGTCCCGGGCCGGGCTGCTGAGGGGGCCGCATCGCCTGGGCGTACGCCGTGGTCCGCGGGCCAGGGAAGGCAATCCACACGGCTTGCGCGTTGATGCAGGATGGTGATACAGACCGCGACAGTAGCGTTCGACTAAGTCGTTGCCCTTCCTGAATAATGTCCGCTGGGCGGAGAGTCCCTCCCTCTCCGCCAATTAAATTGGCAGCTTCGGCGCTCCTCCCTCCTTGGTGACCGCCCCCTTCCATAGGGGTTTCACCATGGCCGAACTGGCCGATGTACCAATCAATGTACCAGCCTTGACGACCGTTCGGCGGCGTCGGGGCGAAGGGGGACTTTCCTCCCGCATGCCCCGTTATCTGACTGGTGATCCCTCGGCATGGCGATTTCAGATTCGACTTCCGCCCGGTCAGGTTGCGCAGGGTTCTTGCATTCGTCCGATTCGGGTTACCGTTCGTGCGTCACTCGGATCACGGCCTCGCCGTGATGCGGAGAGGCTGGCGCAGCGTTTGGCGACACTCTGTCGAGCGGTCTGCGCCATCGTTCGAACGATGCGGAGCGACGCCGATCTGATGCAGGATCCTTCTCTGACCGGCCCCGAGGCCGACCTCGTTGCGCAAGTGGTCGCCGCCTGTCAGGCGGCCATCGGCCGGGCTCTCGCAGAACCTTCGGAAGCGTTCGACATCGCGCGCGGCTTCCAGGGGGCCCTCTCCACGCTCCAGTTGGTCGACACTGAAGTCGCCAAAGGGGAGGGCGGCAACAAGTTCGTCGTCGACCACGCCGACTCGATGTCCCGTGCCGCCTGCTCCGACGTGCTCCGGTTCATGTCGGATCCGACTACGGGCCTCGCGGCCCTTGGAGCCGTACCTTCCGTGAGGCCACGGCATGTTCCGACGGCTGCGGAGGGCCCCATGAGCGTGATGCTCGGTAGCGGAGCCATGCCCACCTTCGGTCAGGTGTCTTCAGAATACATCACCACGCGCATCGGCGCGACGCGTGAAGACCACCCTGACATCAAGTACCTTCGCATGCGACGGAGGACGTTCATCGACCTCTGTGGCGACCGCCCGGTCAATGCGTATTTTCCGCGCGACCTCCAGCACTATGTCAATGAGATGAAATTTTGGCCCGCAAATAATACCAAGCGCGCCGCGATGAAGGACAAAACCATACAGCAAGTCCTCAATGCTAACCGTGATTTGTCTCAAGAGCCCCCTCGCTAAAAAGACGCTCTGCGATGGTTATGTCGCGAACATCAGAACGATGATGCGCTATGGTATGACGGAATACAGCTATAGAGACCCTTTTGCGGGCGTGAAGATTATCTGGCTCTCAGTCCTGAAAGCCTCGACGCCCAGAGAGGGAGTCGACGGTGATGTACTCCGCAAGGTTTTTAGGAAGGGTGTGGCAGCGGGAATGCTTGACACCGCGATGTTACCCCTACTGTCCGTGCTCACGAGTCGTCGTCTCAGAGCCTGTTTGACCTGTCTTAGCTGTTATAGGCTCGGATCAGGCGGTGGCGGTTGGCGATGCTGACGGCATCTTCGGCTGCCGTGGTGCTCTGTTCCAGGTTGCGCGTGAGGCGATGATAGCGGTTGGTCAGGGTGCCGAAGGTGCCCTCGATGCGCCATCGCACGGGCAAGGGCTTGAAGCCTTTCACGTCCCGCTCGCGCGTAGAGACCTGAACCTCGATGCCGTGAGGTGCGGCGGCCTGCGCCATGCGGGCACCGCTGTAGATGCCGTCGACCTTGACGCGTCGAGGCGTCCAGCCCTCGGCAGCGGCGCGGTCCAGCAACTCTGCCGCGGCGGCCGTGTCGTGCACGTTGGCGGCCGTCACCGACGTGGCGAGCACGAAGCCGAGCGAGCAGGTCAGCACGTGACGCTTGATGCCCTTCACCTTTTTGTTGCCGTCCACGCCGCGCTCTCCCGCCTGCGGCCCTGACGCGACGCTTTGCGAGTCCATGATCGCCGTCGCGGGTTCGGGGTCGCGTCCGCGGCGAGCCCGCTCGGCGCGCGTCAGCACGGCTGCGATGTCGGCCCACACGCCGTCGGCGCGGAAGCGGTCGTGCCAGGAGCGCACGGTCTGCCACGGACCGAACTCCCTGGGCAGAAAACGCCATGGACAGCCGGCCTTCTCCAGATACAAGCAGGCGTTGACGATCTCGCGCAGGTCAGCGGTCAGCGTCCTGTACACGCCCATCATCGGCGCAAGTGTTGCCCACTCGCTGTCTGTCAGATCTCTCGAATAGCGCCGACCGTCATCCTTGTAGCGATCCCGAGCCTCGGCAGTCCACATCGTCGCCTCCACCAGAAACGACAACGCAAACCGATCAAAGAAAGGTCAAACAGATGGGGTGATTGGGGCTCCAGCCCAGGCCCAACGGTGGCTGCTCCTGCCCGGATGGTTCAACGTGGTCCGTGTCGAGCGGCCACAAGCATCGCGACAGGAGCAACCATGACGTACTATGCCGGACTGGACGTGTCCCTGGAAGAGACCGCGATCTGCGTGGTCGATGACGCGGGTCGGATCGTGAAGGAGCTGCGCGCCGCGAGCGCGCCAGGGCCGCTGGTTGCGGCCCTGCAGGGCTTGAAGCTGCCGATCGAGCGGATCGGCCTCGAAGCCTGCTCGTTGACGGCTTGGCTGCACGAGGGCCTGCGCGCGGCGGGGCTGGCGGCGGTCTGCATCGAGACACGGCAGGCCAACGCCGCCATGAAGACCATGCCCAACAAGACCGACCGCAACGACGCGCGTGCCCTGGCGCAGATCATGCGCACCGGCTGGTTCCGGCAGGTGCACGTCAAGTCGCAGCAGTGCCGGCTGTGGCGCTCGCTGCTGGTCGCACGCCGCACGGTGCTGAACGAGATGCGGTCGATCGAGAACGTCGTTCGGGCCATGCTTCGGGAAGCCGGGCTGAAGGTCGGCACGCCGAGCCGGGCGGCCTTCGACAAGCGTGTGCGCGAACTCTGCTCGGACGACACAGCGTTGCTGGCAATGGTGGAGCCGTTGCTCACTGTACTGTCGACGATGATCCAGCAGCTCGCCCGATTGACAAAACAGGTGCTGAAGATCGTGCGCGAGGAAAAGATCTGTCGGCGGCTGATGAGCGCACCCGGCGTCGGCCCGATCACCGCCCTGGCGTTTCGCGCCACGATCGACCGACCCGATCGGTTCGGCCATTCGCGCGACGTCGGTGCCCATCTCGGCCTGACGCCCTCGCGCTACCAGTCGGGCGAGACCGACATTCAGGGCAAGATCAGCCGATGCGGCGACGAACTGGCGCGAACGGCCCTGTACGAGGCCGCTAACGCGTTGCTCGTGCGCAGCCAGAAATGGTCCAGCCTGCGGGCCTGGGGCATGACGATCGCCAAGCATCGCGGCATGGCGCGGGCGCGCGTTGCCGTAGCCCGAAAGCTGGCCGTGGTCCTGCACCGGATGTGGAGCGACGGTACCGACTTTCGGTTCGGCACCGGGCCGACCACCGCGCCCGCCACCGTAGTTGCCTGACGCTCGGAGGACACCGCGGGCCGCCACCCGCACGAGCTTCACCTGAAAGGGTGATGTGGACCGTTCCCGTGGGGACGATCGGTAAGGCCACCTCGTTGAGAGTCTTGAGCCCGCGGCGACGTCGCGAGGTCGTGAAACAGATCGAGGGACCGAGCCGGACTGACCCCATCATGCGGCGGCGAAACGCCGACCGCGAAGAGAAGCGTGTGACCCGCGGGAACGGGACAAAAAACCTGACAGGAGCGCTTGACCTCCAGAGCCCCAATCAGAGAAGGCTCTTAGTCTGCTCCTTTACCTTCGAGGAGGCGACATCCGCAAAAAGCACGGGGTTGTAATCGCTCAGACCGGAGGGATCGTCCTTAAAGACGGTCGGTGGGAGCGCGTGCCTCACAAAACTGACGAATCCATGACCTACTTCGTCCTGCACGACTTCTTGTCGAAGATCGGGTTTGTCGAATGGGCGATGAAGCAAGAGGAATTCCTATTTGCGAAAGCTCACACCTACCCCGATCCCTCGAAGGAAGCTTCCAGGGTCATGAACAAGCTCATGCGCAGCTGCGGTGCGGCGGGGCGCCAGGCTGATGTCTTTAACAGCCTTCGTGGCGACGCCATTAAGGACATGCGGGATGCCAACGTACAGGACCGGACGCGGCGTCTCCAGGCCGGTCACGAGCTCAACAACGATCACGACAAGTACGGCCATCGTGCTCTGAGCGCGGAGGCCTGCCGTCAACTGGCTACGGAACCTCTCCCCGTCGAGATCGAACCCGAGGTTTTCATGGGACTCGACTTCGACGCTCTCGCCGCGGGGCGTCGCACCCGGGGGCGGCCCAGCGTTAAGAAGGAAAGTTGACGACAACGGAGGCTGCCTCACGCCTCTTTCCCGATCTCAAACCAGACGTCTGCACCGTCGGCGGTTTGAGATCGGTTTGAACCAGATCCGCATGCCGCGGTATGGTTCATGGACTCATGCTCGGGAATCGCGGACCGTCGGTAACACCCGGACGCCGTCCGGGTCGTACCTCCGCTGTCGCCCGTGCTTCCTCGTCAGAACGCCCAATCTGTTCCTCGGCATGAAAGGGACGGAGTCTCTTCGGAAGGCCGCGTCCCTCGGCCGCCGCTGTCATCCGGCGCTCGGCGCGACCTCGACCGGCAGACCGTGGCCGTGCTCGCCGCGGCAGGCATCGACGCGCGCCCGCCTGTCGAGACGCGACTGCGGGTGGTCGGGACCGATAGAGAAATCGCTCTCGACCAGTGCCGCGAGCGATGGGCGTCTTTCCAATGCGGGCACGCGCGTGCTGTCCAGGGCGCGCTCACCTTCGACGCCTTCGTGCAGCACGGCGCCGATCTCTCCGGTCTCCGCCACATCCGTCTTCGTCCCAAGACGGGCAAGACACCTCTTGGTAGGCTTAGCGAAGACCTCCGAGCCTTCTCGAAAACCTTAGGGCGGGAACTGGGACGCCTTGTCACCGCCCGCAAAGTAGCTCCACTTCTGGTCGCCATCCATGTCCGGTTCGACAAAAAATATAGCATGTGGGATCTACATGCGCATGTTCTGTGGACGATGTTGGACGGGGATGCGCCAGACGCTTGGAAAGTTATGGTCAAGCGTTTTGCGAATGCCTGGCAGGAACCCGAGTAAATAAGAAAGCCCGGCGCTCTCAACAAATATATAATGTCTGGAGTTATTGATTATCGCAGTATGCCAGAATGGCCTATCGATGCTGTTGTTGAGCTTTGGAACTTGCCGCGCTCGCAGCTCCTTCGGCCGCTCGGCTCCTTCGCCGCCTTTCGCCGCGCAACTCGCGATAAGGTGCTCCATCGTGGCAATGGCGTGATCCACATTGAGGACAGGGTGCGCCATGGCCATAGGAGTCGCCAGGACGCACCGACAGTAGGGGGAGACGAGACCCGTGTCGTAGCCTACACCACGGCCAGGATCGATGGCATGAAGGCGCTCTGTGCGGTCGTGAAGCGCCGCCGCCGTGGTTCGTCGACCGAGGTCGCGACAGCGGGCGAGGGCGCGGTGGTCGTCGCGAGCGCTTCGTCGAACGCCCGAGCAGAAGCGAAAGACACGCAGGGGGGCACCTGCGGAGATGTAACCGACTCCGACAACCGGGATAAATCCCCATGTCAGGGCTATCGTATTTGGGCGAGGATGGATCGTGCGAAGGCGTCGGACCATCCGGCCCTTTTGCGTTTACGCTTGATCGAGATGTCCGGCCTCGCCGTGCGCAGGACGTTGAGGGCCAAGCGACGCAGCACGGCGAGATTTTCCGGGCCGTTGTCCTTGCGGTTGCGTGCGCGGTCCTCGTCGAAGGTCGTGTCCAGCACCCAGTGCTGGCTGTTCTCGATGCTCCAATGCGCCCGTACGGCAGCGGCGAAACGCTCGGGCGCAAGGCACGCCGAGGACAGATAGTAGCGTCGCGAGCGGCTCGTCTGTCTGTCGCGTTCCACAGTGCTGTCCACCACGGCGACGGTGGTCAGGCCCGGCATGGCGGGTTCGCCCGCATAGCGCCGGTCGGAAAACAGCCAGGACACATCCTGCGTGGTCGCGTGACGCCGCCGCTCGATGCGTCCGTGGTCGGCATCCACCGTCTTGTGCCAGTTCAGCGCGTTCCGCGTGTCGGGCGCGGCAAAGAAGGCTTCGACATCGGCCAACATGGCGGGGCTGTTGGCCTTGAGCGAGAACAGATAGTCGCCGCCCCGCTCCAGCACGGCCGCGGCCGTGTCGCGCTGGCAGTGGATCGCGTCGGCTGTCACCAGCGTGCCGCCGAGATCCAGGCAGCCCAGAAGGGCGCGGGCCGCCACGATCTCGTTCTCGCCCGCCGCCATCGCGCGATGACCCAGCACGAGCCGCGCGTCGGCCGCAAAGGCCGTGACGACGTGCAGCGGAGAGGCGCCGGCCGCCCGGTCAAAGGAACGTCGCAGCGTTTTGCCGTCCACGGCCAGCACGCCTGCGGATTCCGACTGAAGCCGGCCACTGATTCCGAGATGAAGCCGGTCGCCGTTCCGATTTGATGCCGGCCACCGTTCCGAGATGAAGCCGGCCACCCTGATCCGGCAAGAGCGTCCCCGCAGGTCAGCAACCGCGACACCCTGCCTCGCCCCAACGCGAGGAGATCGGGATGCCGGCCAGGAGAGAGCTGACGATGCGACAGATTCGACACATGCTCCGGCTCGCCCGTGACGGGGTGAGCGCCCGCGAGATCGGCCGAACGCTCGGCATCGCGCGGTCTACCGTCCAGGACAACCTCGCCCGCGTGTCCGCTGCGGGCCTGGCTTGGCCGATCGATGAAGGGATCACCGACGTCATCCTCGAACAGCGGCTGTTCAATCGCGTCGGCGTGAAGCAGGGCGTCAGACGTCGGGTCGAGCCCGACTGGCCGTCCATGGTCCGCGAGATGCGCCGGCCCGGCGTCAACCTGATGGTGCTTTGGGAGGAGTACCGCGGAACGGAGCCAGGCGGCTACGGATACTCGCGCTTCTGCGATCTTTACAGGGAGTTCGAACGCCGCGTCATGCCAGTCATGCGCCAGCACCATGCCGCCGGCGACAAGGTGTTCGTCGACTACTCCGGCAAGCGCGTGCCCATCGTCGATCCCGCCACCGGCGTGGTGAGGCAGGCCGAGATCTTCGTGGCCGTGCTGGGCGCCTCCAGCCTCACTTATGCCGAGGCCACGTGGACCCAGGCGCTGCCGGACTGGATCGGCGCCCACGTGCGCCTGTTCGGCTTTCTGGGCGGCGTGCCGCGCCTCGTGGTGCCCGACAACCTCAAGAGCGGGGTCAACAAGGCGTCCTTCTACGATCCGGAGATCAACCGCTCCTACGGCGCCATGGCCGAGCACTACGGCATCGGCGTGCTGCCGGCCCGGCCGAGGAAGCCGCGCGACAAGGCCAAGGTGGAGAACGGCGTCCGCTTCGCCCAGAGCTACATTCTCGGGCGCCTGCGGGCCCAGACGTTCTTCTCGCTGGCCGAGTGCAACGCCGCCATCGCGGCCATGGTGGAGCGCATCGACGCCCATCCCATGCGCCGCCTCGGCACCACGCGCCGAGCGCTGTTCGAGGCCGTGGAGCGGGCTGCCCTGCTGCCCCTGCCGGCGACGCCCTACGCCTTCGCCGAGTGGCGCCTGGCACGGGTCAACCTCGACTACCACGTCGAGGCCGCCGGCTTCCTGTACTCGGTGCCCCACGCCCTGATCCGCGAGCAGGTGGACGTGCGCCTGACGGACCGAACCGTCGAGGTGCTCCACCGCGGCCAGCGCGTGGCCGCCCACGACCGGCGTTACGGCGGCGCCCGGCACGGCACCGATGCCGCGCACATGCCGAGCGCCCATCGCCGTTACGCGGAATGGACGCCGGCCCGCTTCGAGCGCTGGGGGCGGGAGATCGGCCCCGAAACCGAGGGACTCGTCATCGCCATCCTGCACGGGCGCCCTCATCCCGAGCAGGGCTTCCGCACCTGCCTGGGAGTGCTGCGCCTGTATCGCGGCCTCGCCCCGGCCAGGGCGGAAGCCATCTCGGCGCGCGCCACGGCCAACGGTGCTTTCACCTACAAGAGCATCGCTTCCATCATCGCCAACAACCTCGACAAGACAGCCCGGAAAACAGAGACGACAAAGATCATCGATCACCCGAACCTGCGCGGCGCAGGTTACTTCCACTGACAGGAGACTTGAAGATGCTTGCTCATCCCACCCTCGAACTCCTGCACGGCCTTGGCCTTCATGGCATGGCGCAGGGCTACAAGACCCTGGACGGAAACCCGGAAGCGCAGACGCTGACGCATGCCGAGTGGCTCGGCATCATCCTCGAGCACGAGAAGACCTTGCGCGAGCAGAAGCGCTTCGAGACCCGCGCCCGTGCCGCCCACCTGCGCCATCCCGCCAGCGTCGAGGACGTCGACTACCGCGCCCACCGCGGCCTCGACCGCGCCCTGTTCCTCAAGCTGTCCGGCTGCGACTGGATCCGCGGCCGGCGCAACCTGGTGATCACCGGGCCGTGCGGTGTCGGCAAAAGCTGGCTCGCCTGCGCGCTCGGCCAGAAGGCCTGCCGGGAGGACCTGTCGGTCCTGTACTACCGCGTGCCACGCCTGTTCGCGGCGCTCGGCCTGGCACGGGGCGACGGCCGCTACGCCAAGATCCTTAAGCAGCTCGCGCGTGCCAGGCTGCTGATCCTCGACGACTGGGGCCCCGAGCCTCTCAGCGCCGAGCAGGCGCGCGATCTCCTGGAAATCGTGGAGGACCGCTACGACGCCGGCTCGGTGCTGATCACCAGCCAGGTGCCGGTCGACCGCTGGTACGAGATGATCGCCATCCCGACCTTGGCCGACGCCGTGCTCGATCGCCTGATCCACAACGCCTACCGGATCGAGCTGTCCGGCGACAGCCTGCGCAAGCACCGCCCTGCCGACCAGCCGGCTTGACCCGAAACGACCCTTCGACGATCTACCACCCCGACCCGCGGGACGCCGCCGCCGTGGCCGCCTTCAGATCGGAACGGTGGCCGGCTTTATGTTGGAATGCTGGCCGGCTTGAAATCGGAATACCCGGCCGGCTTCGTCGGAATCTGCACACGCCTGACCCGTCTGTGCCGACATGGTCCAGAAAACGTCCAAAACAGCGCGACAAAGCTTCAGGGTCGAGCAGACGGAATAGCCGCGAGAACGTGTCGTGGCTCGGCAGACCGTTGCTCAGCTCCAGAAACTCGCGGAAAAGATCTTCTCGGTCCTCGGCAAAGTCAGCGAAATCGACGCAGCTTTCGCAGCCGCAGATCGACGCCACGAGCGCGATCGTCAGCACGTCGAGAAGGCTGTGACGCGTCGCGTTGCCGGTGCGCGGGTCGGGAACGTCCCGAAGCATCGAGATCACAAAGTTCATCGACGGCCTCCATCGGCCATCTCAAACCACTCAAGGCACCACCACGCTACCCCAGAACTTCAAATGCGATTCCCCTGCCTCCCTTCGCCTCCGGCTTGGGCCCTGACGGGTGACTGCGCCGCCGCGGCATGGCGGGGACTGGCGTTCCCCCTAAAGGGGGCTCCGGCCGACAGCGGCCACCCTGGTCCGGCACGCATGGTGCCGTGGGTCAGTCGCGAGCCGCACTCATCACCTTCTCTGATGTCCGCACGGGTATACCTATGAGGACAGTCGGGATTGGCCTGAAAAGGACGTCCGTATGGGTTGGCTTCGCCCAACGGACACTGCTAGATGCGGACACCATCTCAGCGGACACATGGAGGCCGACATGACCACCATCCTCTACGCTCGCGTCTCGACGGCCGAACAGACCATCGGACACCAGCGCACCCAAGCGGAAGCGGCCGGGTTCCACATCGATGAGGTCGTGGCCGATGAGGGCGTGTCTGGCGTCACCACGCGCCTTGCGGAACGTCCCCAGGGCCGCAGGCTGTTCGACATGCTCCGCAGGGGCGATGTCCTTGTGGTCCGTTGGGTGGACCGCCTGGGCCGGAACTATGAGGACGTGACGGACACCATCCGCGAGTTCATGCGCCGTGGCGTCGTTGTCCGCACGGTCATCAACGGCATGGTCTTCGATGGCGCCACCACAGACCCCGTTCAGATGGCCGTGCGAGACTCGCTCATTGCCTTCATGTCCGCCACCGCCCAGGCCCAGGCCGAGGCAACGAAGGACGCCCAGAGGGCTGGCATCGCCCATGCGAAGGCTAACGCGGGCGAGAAGTATCGCGGCCGCAAGCCCTCGTTCACGGCCGACACGCTGGCCCAGGTGCGCGACATGCTGGGGCAGGGCGCCAACCCGTCCGTCATCTCCGCGGCCACGGGTCTGTCCCGCCAGACCGTCTACCGCATCAGGGACAACCCCGCGGAGGCGGAGGCGTCGCTGGCAACCTGGGCCGCCTGAAATATGAGGGGACCTAACGAGGTTTTTCAGACCTCTCAGCCCCGGCAGCTGCACCAATGCACGGCCGGGACCATCTCCCGGCATTACGTTCCCGGGGATGATGTAGACCGCGCGGGCCGCCTCGACCTTCCCAAGGCCGACGAAGGCGAACCCCAAAAAGGCCTATGTGGTGCAAACGAAAACGCGACGGGGCAGGGACGTTTAGAGCTGTTTCCGTCCGGTTTGAGTCGGGACGGTGTAGCGGGTTCGGCCGGGTTGTGATTCGGTGAGGGCAACCTTTGCGGGATGCCCCTGATGCCAAGAGCCCTGTCTGTGGACCTACGCGAGCGTGTTCTGGCCGCTGTCGAGGCGGGCTCCTCCTGCCGCCAGGCGGCCGAGCGTTTCGGTGTCGGGATCGCGACGGCGATCCGCTGGCAAGCCCGCTTCCGGGCCGAGGGCGTGGTCGCGGCCAAGCCGATGGGCGGAGACCAGCGCTCCCGCAACATCGAGGCCCACGCGGAGATGATCCTGCAGGCGTGCGAGGCGGAGCCGCAGGCGTACCTGCGCGAGCTGCGTGAAAGCTTGCGCGAGAAGGGTGTCAGCACGAGCACGAGCGGGCTGCACCGCTTCTTCGTGCGCCACAAGATCAGCCGTAAAAAAGGGATCTGCACGCCGCCGAGCAAAGCCGTTCCGACGTGATGAAGGCGCGCGAGGACTGGTTCGAGGGTCAACTCGACGTGGACCCCGAGCGGGTCGTCTTTCTCGATGAGACAGCGGCGGCCACCAACATGACCCGCCGCCATGGCCGGGCGAGGCGTGGCGAGCGCTGCCGCATCGCGGTGCCGCACGGGCACTACAAGACCACCACGGTCACGGCGGCCCTGCGGGGAAGCGGTCCCTTTGCGATCGAACTGATGGACGGCGCCACAAACGGGGCGCGGTTTCTGGCCTACGTCACCGACGTCCTCATCCCGGCCCTCAAGCCCGGCGACACGGTCGTGATGGACAACCTGAGCGCTCACAAGGTGAAAGGCGTGCGGGAGGCCATCGAAACAGCGGGGGCTCGCTTGCTCTACCTTCCGGCATACAGCCCTGACTTCAATCCTATCGAGAACGCCTTCGCCAAGCTGAAGGCCTTGCTTCGCACAGCGGCGGCCCGCACCGTCACGGATCTGCGCGTCGCCATCCGGGAAGCCTTTACCCGCTTCACTCCTGACGAGTGCCGCAACTACCTCGCCGCGGCTGGCTACGATGCCTACGACCCAACCTGATCGGAAATAGCTCTAGGGTCCCATCCGGCACCGTGGGACCCTGAGGTTTTGACCCCCACCACCCAGTTCGCAGTTTCGGGTAAACCCTAGCATTGTTGTTCGGCTTCGCCGGTCGGTGTGTTCCTTCGTGGCACCGATGTGGACTGGCGGTGCCCTCCTCTCGTAGGGCGGTGAAAGGCGTAGGTCAGAACGCCCGCTCGGACGACGGTAGTATGCTCTTCTCGAAGTCGTCGATTTCAGCATCTAGAACAATAAGGAGTAGTAAATGAAAGCTCTCGACAACATAACACCGAAAGACTTCGTTGCGCTCACATTCGATTTGGAACGAAAAGTCTTCCAGGCAGTAGGTCCCGTCGGCTCGGACGCAGCCACCATGAAGAACGTCGTCGCCGGTAACAAGGGAGCGGGCGAGCAGCGTTACACTTGGTCGATGGTCCGAGGTCCACGCCTTCTCGGTGCCATAGTCCGTAAAGCGGGCAGCGAGTTCGGCGGAGTCAAGTTTGTCAAGGACGTTTTCTCTGACAAGCTAGAGTTTCTTGACCCGCTCACGTTCAAGCCAATCGAGGCCCCGACAGCGTCAACAGCCAACGAGAGTGCGGGCAACGAGAGCGACTCGATGCTCGCGGACGACCCCTCAACCGACATGGCCGATGAGGTATCACAGGTAGTGACACGTTCCTCCTCGACATCCGGTGCTACATGAGCATAAACAACAGCTTAGAGCAGGGGTGACCGGCCCGCTTGAGCCTGACGGGTGCGCCATGGTTCATCCTCGTCGTCACGCGGTGAGCGGGCGAGACCTCCATGAAACTTCAGTGCTGGACCGTCCGGCGCTGCCCGGCCATGGACCGGATCTCGGCACCGCGCGTTGACGGGGCGAGGCGCCTCTGCGGAGGCGCCGGCCGGAGCCATCCCATGCCGACCGATCTTCCCCCGGACTACAAGCCCAGGCCCGTCGACGATCCCGCCGATCCGGCTGACCCCGCCGTGCCCGGCGCCGTGCCGGCCTTCCCGCCCGTCGGAGGCGAGGACTCGGTCGACGTGCCCGGCGGCGGGCCGCGGCCTGGCGCCGACGTGTCGGACCCGCCGGGCTGGGCCGTGCCGCCCGTCGTGCCCGGCGGGGACCGCAGCGACGTCCCGCTCCCGGCCGGCATGCCCACGTTCTGACACGGCGAGCACGCGGTCCTGCGCGACGCGGGGCCGCTCAACGCGGGTCGGGTCGGTTTGCCGGGCGCAAGCTCGCGGCGCTAAAGGTGGCGTGTCGCACCTCGGAGCCGGCACGCCCTTGACCCTCGCCTCGCCGCGGACCCGCACGTCCGTGCCCGCCGCACCGAGCCACCTGTCGAACGTCCAGATCCTCCGCGGCGTGGCCGCCGTGATGGTGCTGGTCTACCACATCGGCAACGAGTTCGGGGATCGCGGCTTCCCGGGGCAGTTCCCCGACGTCGGGGCGGGCTCCGCGGGGGTCGACCTGTTCTTCGTCGTCTCCGGCTTCGTGATGGTGCATTCCACGGCCGGAGCCTTCGGCGCCCCAGGCGCCCCGGCCCTGTTCCTCGCGCGCCGCGTCATTCGCCTCGTCCCGCTCTACTGGCTCCTCACGACGCTGTTCGCGGTGCAGTTCCTCTGGGCCTCACGCGCCTCGCCACTCCCGCCGGAAACCTGGAGCTGGTTCGCCGCCTCCTACCTCTTCCTGTTCTACCCGCATGCCGACGGAGGCGACTTCCCGCTCCACCCGCAGGGGTGGACGCTGAACTTCGAGATGCTGTTCTACGCCTGCTTCGCGGCCGTGCTGCCGCTGGCGCGGAGGCGGGCCCTCCTGGTCCTGACGATCGGCCTGATCGCCATGGCGGTCCTCGGCCTGGCGACGGCGCTGCCCTGGCCGCTCGACCGGTGGACGAACACGAACATCCTGGAGTTCGTGCTCGGGCTCGGCCTCGCCGTCGCGGAAGCCCGAGGCTGGCGCCTGCCGCTCTGGGCGGCCGTCGCGCTGGCCGTCGGCGGCCTCGCGACCTTCGCGCTGACGATCGATTCCGTCGATGTCTGGCTGCTCTATCGCGGATTCGTGTGGGGCCCGCCCGCCTGCGCCGTGGTGGCGGCCGCGGTGCTGTGGCGCCCCGATCGCCGCGCCGCCCCCGGCCGGATCCGGTCGGCGCTGGAGCGGCTCGGCGACGCGTCCTATTCCCTCTACCTCATCCATTACGCCTTCTTCGGCGCCCTCGGCGGGACGATCGAGCTCTTCGTCCCCGTCACGTCGCTCCCGCCGAAGCTCTACGGAAGCCTGTGCTTCGTCGGGCCGATCGCGCTGTCCCTGGTGGTGCACCGGTGGGTCGAGCTCCCCGTCACGCGGGGGCTCAACCGCTCGCTCGACCTGTCCCGCCGCTGGCACGCCCTGACGAACAAAACCTGAGGGCTGACCCGCGACCGGGTCAGCCGTCACGCCGGGGCGTGGGACGGCCGAGGAGCTTCGCCATCTCCTCCTCCAGCGATTCGAGCGACTCGATGTTGCGGTTCGGCGTGGGGATCGCCGGCGCGGCCTCGTCGACCCGCGGCGGAGCGGGCTCGGGTCCGCGGGCGATCCTCGCCTCGGGTTCGGCCTCAACGGTCCGCCCGGCGTCCGGCGCTGCCTGCACGGGCGGCGCGGCCGGACGCTCGACCTGCGGCTCCGGCCGCGCCGCAGGGGCCGGCCGGGGCGGGCGCGGCGGCAGGCTCGACGCGAGGCTCGGGCGCGGCGGCAGGGGCGGGCGCGCCGTCGGCGGGCGTGGGGGCAGGGAGGGCGCGGGGACGCGGGCCGGTCGGCCCCGCCCGCCGACGGCGCGGTGTTCGCCGCCGCCGTGGGGGCCGGACGGGGCGGGAGCCCGGCGGGGCGCGGCGGGGCCGGGCGCATCGGCTGGGGCGCGGGCGGTTCCCCGGCCGGCGCCGGCGCGGCGGGATCGGGGACCGCGATGGGCCGGGGCGGGCGCGCCGCGGCGGGCCGCTCCGCCGACGGGATCGGTGTGCCGAGGGCGGGCTCGGTGCGCCCTTGGGCAGCGCCGTCGCCGCGCGGAGGAGCATCGGTGCGGATGGGGGCGGGTTCCGAGCGCGGGCCGGCGGCGGGCAGGCTCGCCGCGGCGGCGGGCGGCAGGGCCGCGGCCGGGGGCGCGGCAGCCAGCGCGGGCGGGGCGTTCGGCGCGACGATCGCGGCGGGCGCCGTCACGGTGCCGACGAGCGGGCTGCCCCCCTCCTTGTCGCGGCCCGCCCCGGCGGACTGGGTTCGGACGATCGACGACTCGACCACCACATCCGTCGGGCCGCCGATCATGATGAGGTGCTCGACGTTGTCGCGCCGCACCAGCACGAGCTGGCGCTGCCGGTCGAGGTCGTAGGCGTCCACGATGCCGAGCCGGGGCTGGCGGGTCCGCCCGTTGCTGGCGGCACGGAGCCGCCGGCCGAACAGCAGGCGATAGAGCACGAAGACGACGATGAGCAGGACGAGGATGGCGGCCACCACGGCGGCCGGCGCCAGCAGCCGGTTGTCCTCGAAAAAGCTGGTCAAAGACTGCATGCTTCTGTTCGCCTCTCGACACAGGCCCCACTCAAGTGCTGAATTGTAGCACGAGGTGCGAGGTGCGCTTCAATAAGGTTAATCAATGGTTAACGGGGTGACGGTGGGTCGGGGCGCGATGGGGTCCCGCCGCTCGGGCGTGGGGATCAGGCCGGTCGGAGCCGTCGCGTCGGCGCTGCGTCCCGTCCGTGGCCCGGCGGGCCACCGCGCGCCCGTCGGGCCCGTCACGGTCGACGTGCCATCGCCGAGGGCGTCGTGACCGACGCGCCCCTGTCCGCGGTGGACCGCACGGAGCGCACCGGCAGCCCCCTTCTGGTCCTCTTGATCGCCGTGCTGCTCGTGGCGGCGGCCGCCTCCTACTCCTTCCTGCCGCAGGAGCAGGCGGGCCGCTTCACCTCCGTGCTGCTCGCCGCGCTGGCCGTGGTGGGGCTGATCTCGGTGCTCAGCTACGCGATCGGCGTCCTGCAGTTCTCCGGCCAGGCGGCGCGCAACGACCTCACCAAGCTGGTCGCCGACACCAGCGGCGAGGGCCTCCTCGTCACCGAAGGCGACGCGCGGGTGGTCTACGCCAACGAGGCCTACCTCGCCATGTCGGGCGCCTCGGATGTCGCGCAGATCAGGCCCGTCGAGCGGCTGTTCTCCGGCCCGGCCGAGATCTCGGAGGCCGTGTACCGGCTCGCCCAGGCGGCCCGGGACGACCGGAAGGCGGCCGAAGAGATCCGGCTGTCGCCCGCGCTCGACGGGGTGTCCGCCGTGAGCTGGTACCGCGTGAAGGTGCGCCCGCTCGCGCGCGCCGGGCGCAGGCGCGCCGTGCTGTGGAGCGTGGCCGACGTGACGCGCGAGCGCGAGCGCCACGAGAACGTGTTCCAGGAACTCCAGCACGCGATCGACTTCCTCGACCACGCGCCGGCCGGCTTTTTCTCGGCCGAGCCCGACGGGCGCGTGTCCTACCTCAACGCCACGCTGGCCGGCTGGCTCGACTACGACCTCGCCCAGGTGGGATCGGGCGGCCTCACGCTCGACGACATCATGGCGGGGGACGGCGCCGCCATGCTGTCCGCCGTGCCGGGCTCGTCCGGCGAGGTCAAGACCGAGCAGTTCGACGTCGACCTGCGCCGCCGCGGTGGCCAGAGCCTCCCGGTGCGCCTGCTCCACCGCGTCGCCTTCGCCGAGGACCGCAGGCCCGGCACCTCGCGCACGCTGGTGATCAGCCGCGCGCCGGGCGAGGAGCCCGCCGAGGACCTGCGCGCCGCCGAGGTGCGTTTCGCGCGCTTCTTCAACTCGACCCCGATGGCGATCGCGTCGCTCGACGCCGCGGGAAATATTCTGCGCTCCAACGCGGCCTTCGTCAGGCTGTTCGGCGACGCGCTGCGGGGCGGAGGCCGCACCGTCTATGCCGGGGTGTCCGAGGGCGACCGCCCGGCCTTGCGCGCCGCCATCGACGCCGCGGCGCAGGGGCGCAGCGACATTGCGCCGGTCGATGCCACGCTCGGCGGTGCCACGAAGGGCTCGATCCGCTTCTTCGTGTCGGGCGCGGAGGCGCGGGGCGGCGAAGGCGCCACGGTCGACATCTTCGCCCTCGACACGACCGAGATGCGAACCCTGGAGGAAAGCTTCCTCCAGGCCCAGAAGATGCAGGCCATCGGGCAGCTCGCGGGCGGCGTGGCGCACGACTTCAACAACGTGCTGACCGCGATCATCGGCTATTCCGACCTCCTGCTGTCCAACCACCGGCCGACCGACCCGTCCTTCCAGGACATCATGCAGATTCGGCAGAACGCCAACCGGGCCGCCGGCCTCGTGCGCCAGCTGCTGGCCTTCTCGCGTCGGCAGACCCTGCAGCCCGTCGACCTGCAGCTCGGCGACGTGGTGGCGGATCTGCAGAACCTCATGCGCCGGCTCGTCGGCGAGAAGATCGAGATCGACGTCGTCCACGGCCGCGACCTTTGGCTCGTGCGAGCGGACGTGAACCAGCTCGAGCAGGTGCTGGTGAACCTCGTCGTCAACGCCCGCGACGCCATGCCGGACGGCGGCAGGATCACCGTGCGGACCCGCAACGTGCCCGAACCGGAGGTGGCGGACTTCCACGAGAAGACCCTGACGCCCGCCGACTACGTGCTGATCGAGCTCCAGGACACCGGCGGCGGCATCCCGCCCGACGTGCTGCCCAAGATCTTCGAGCCCTTCTTCACCACGAAGGAGGTCGGCAAGGGCACCGGCCTCGGCCTGTCCATGGTCTACGGCATCATCAAGCAGACCGGCGGCTTCGTGTTCTGCGATTCGGTGGTCGGCCGCGGCACGCTATTCCGCATCTTCCTCCCCCGCCATCTGCCCGCGCCCGTCGAGGAACCGGCGAAGAAGGAGGCGGTGAAGGCCGCCTCGGCCGACCTCACGGGGCACGGCACGATCCTGCTCGTCGAGGACGAGGACGCCGTGCGGGCCTTCGGGGCGCGGGCGCTGACGTCGCGCGGCTACACGGTGGTGGAGGCGGCGTCGGGCGCGGAAGCGCTCGACATCGCGCTCGACCCCGACCAGCCGCCGATCGACCTCATCGTGTCCGACGTGGTGATGCCCGAGATGGACGGGCCGACCATGTTCGCCGAACTGCGCAAGCGCGGCATCGCCATTAAGGTGATCTTCGTGTCCGGCTACGCCGACGACGCCTTCAAGCGCAACCTACCCGAGGGCGCGGTCTACGACTTCCTCGCCAAGCCGTTCTCGCTGAAGGGCCTCGTCGAGAAGGTGAAGGAGAACATGGGGTGAGTCAGGGGTCGGCGGGCGTCCGGATTCCGGCGCCCGCGATCTCGCTCGCGAACTCCTTCAGTGCGGCCAGCGCCTCGGCCTCGACGCGGTCGAGGCCGCAGCCGTAGGGCACGGGGAGCGTGACGCGCTTGTCGGGCGCGTCGCTCCAGACCAGCGTCACCAGCGACCGCCGACCCAGGAGGTCATGCGTCAGCGCCACCACGGTCACGGTCGTCCCCATCCCGTCCACCGCCCTCTCTCCCGCTCGGCCCCGAGGCCCGTTCGGCCACCGCTTCGAAGATCCGGTCCGCCGCGAGCGGCAGGGCCGTGAACCGCACCCCTGTCGCGTCGCGCACCGCATTGGCGAGGGCGGGTGCGACGGGATTGAACGGGCTCTCGCTCATCGACTTCGCGCCGAGCGGTCCCAGCCGATCGCTCGTGTCGGCGAACAGGACCTCGGTCACGGGGACGTCGGCGAAGGCCGGGATGTGGTAGGCGCGGAACACCGGCGTGGTGACGCGGCCGTCCTCGATGTCGAGGTGCTCGTAGAGCGCCGCGCCGATCGCCTGGGCGACGCCCCCCTCGACCTGCCCGCGGCACTGCATCGGGTTGACCACATGGCCTGCGTCCGCCGCCTGCACGCTCCGCAGGATGCGGATCGCTCCCGTGACGCGGTGCACCGCCACGCGGAAGCCGTGGACGTTGAAGGCGATCGACCGCGGGGTGCCGTCGAAGGACCCGCGCCCTTCGAGCGCGAGCCCGGCCTCGCCCGCCCGCGCGGCGAGGTCGGCCAGGGGCACGCGCCGTGCGCCGTCCGTCACTGCATCGCCCGACAGGCGCCAGCCGTCCCGCGCGGGCCCGAACAGTTTCTCGGCGCCGTCGAGCAGGCGACGCCGCAGGTCCTCGGCCGCGCGCAGGGTGGCGCGGCCCGCCACGACCAGCCCGGTCGAGCCGTAGGCGCCGGTGTCATGGCCGCCGCCGTCCGTGTCGGACTGGCGGACCGCCACGTTCCCCGGCGCGGCCGACAGGACGCCGGCCGCGATCTGCACATGCGTGGTAGTCGCGCCGTTGCCGAACTCCGCCGTCCCGACCGTGAGGCAGTAGCGGCCCCGCCCGTCGAGCGCGATCAGCGAGTCGCTGAAGTGGCCGCGCGGCGGGATCGTGTGGATCATGCTGAGCGCCATGCCGCGCCCGACGGCCCAGTCGCCCTCCGGCACGGGGAGGCCCGCGTTCCGCTCCAGGGCGTCCTCGACGAGCGCGAGGCATTGGTCGAGCCCGTAGGAGCCGTATTCAACGTCGCCCTGGTCGGCTGAGGTGCCCACCATCGGGTCGCCGGGGCGGATGACGTTGATGCGGCGCATCTCGAACGGGTCGATGCCGAGCCGCCGCGCCACCTCGTCCACGGCCGACTCCACCGCGAAGATGAGCTGGCTGAGGCCGTAGCCGCGGAAGGCGCCGGCCGGCACCTCGTTGGTGTAGACCGCGTAGCCGTCAACGGATTTGGCCGGCACGTCGTAGACGGCGATCGACTCGCCGCAGCCGTGGTGCAGCACGCCCCCGGCGTGGTTGCCGTAGGCGCCGGTGTTGGAGACGGCGCGCAGCGCGATGGCGGTGAGCCGCCCGTCGCGCCGTGCCCCGAGCCTCACCCGCACAGCGATCGGGTGCCGCGTCGTGGTGGCGGTGAACTGCTCCTCGCGCGTCAGCTCCAGCCTCACCGGCCGGCCCGTGCGCAGGGCCGCCAACGCCACCACGTCCTCGACCAGCATCTCCTGCTTGCCGCCGAAGCCGCCGCCGACCCGCTCGCATAGAACCCGCACGCGATCGGGCGGAAGGTCGAGCACGCGGGCCAGCGCGCGGCGCGTCAGGAACGGCACCTGGGTGCTGGTCCGCACTACCAGGCGGCCGTCCGCGTCCGTCCAGGCGATGGCGCAGTGAGTCTCGAGATGGGCGTGCTGGACGCGCTGCGTCCGGTAGGTCGCCTCGTGCACGACGTCGGCGGCGGCGAAGCCGGCCGCGGCATCGCCGATGTCGGAGTGGAACTCCGCCGCGACGTTGCGGGACGCGTCGTGGATGCCGCGGCCGGCGGCCTTGTCGGCGTGGAGCAGCGGCGCGCCGGGCGCCATCGCCTCCTCGGGGTCGAACACCGCCGGCAGCACCTCGTAGTCGACGCGGAGCGCGCGGCAGCCGGCCTCGGCGGCGGCCTCGCTCTCGGCCACGACGACGGCGACGCGCTGGCCGCGAAAGCGCATCACCGTGTCGAGCACGCGCGTGTCGAAGGGGTCGTCGCCGTCGAGCTCGTGGCGGCCGGTCGAGAACAGCGCCGGCGGCGCGTCCTCGTGCGACAGGACCGCGACCACGCCCGGCACCGCCAGGGCCTCCGCGCGGTGGATCGTCAGCACGCGTACGTGGGGGTGGGGCGAGCGCAGCAGCTTGGCGTGCAGCAGCCCCTCGATCGCGACGTCGGCGGTGAAGCGCGCGGCGCCCGTCACCACGCCGGGGCCGGCGGGGGCGCCGAGGTTCCGCCCGTCGTCGGCGTGCCGGACGCCCGCGACCGCGTCCGCGACAGAGCGGTAGCCGGTGCAGCGGCACAGATTGCCCTTCAGCGCCCCGGCCAGGTCGGCGCGGCGGCGCTGGTCCAGCGCCGCTGCCGTCATGATAATCCCGGCCGTGCAGAAGCCGCACTGGAAGCCCTGCGCGTCGAGGAAGGCGCGCTGCATCGGATGCAGGTCCCCGCCGTCCCCGGCCAGGCCCTCGATGGTCGTCACCGCGCGCCCGCGCGCCCGGAACGCGGGGATGATGCAGCTGTGGATCGGCTCGCCGTCGAGCCACACCGTGCAGGCCCCGCAGTCGCCGGCGTCGCAGCCCTTCTTGACGCCGAACCAGCCGAGGCCGCGCAGGAAGGTGCGCAGGCACTGCCCCGGCCGCGGCTCCTCCGCCGCGGCCCTGCCGTTGACCGTGAAGCTCATGGGGCCCGCAGCTCGTCGAGGATCTCGCCGGCGAGATGGGCCGTGACGGCCCGCCGCCACGCCGGGCGGCCGTGGACATCGCCGAAGATCAGCTCGTCCGGGATCGCGGCCATCTCGCCGAGCAGCGCCGCGCGCGGGGGCAGGGCGGGGTGGCGGAAGGCGATCGGGCGCACCGTGGACCCCGTCACGGTGAGGCGGAAGCCGCCGTCGATGTCGAGCGTTCCGATCAGCAGCGCGCCGGACCGTCCCTGCGGGGTGAGGGAGATCTGCCGGAACGCGGAGCGGCGGCGCAGCGCCGCGGCGGGCAGGCGGATCTCGCGCAGGATCTCGCCGGGCCGCAGGACCGTGAGGCGATCGCCGCGGACGAAGTCCAGCGCCGGGACCGCGCGGTCCCGGTCCGGGCCCCAGATCGTGCAGGCGCCATCGAGCGCCGCCGCCAGCGCCGTCATGGGCCCGGCCGGCAGCGCCAGGCAGACGTTGCCGCCCACCGTCGCGGCGTTCCACACCTTGAAGGATCCGAGCAGGGCGCGGCAGCACAGCGGCACCAGCGCCGCGGCGCGCCAGTCCGGCGGCGCGCTCCAGCGCTCGAGTTCGGCGATCGTGCAGGTCGCGGCGATGGTGAGCCCGTCCGCGTCGGCGCGCAGCGGCTCCCAGCCGAAGCCGCGGAGGTCGAGGAGCCGGGTGAGCGCCGGCTGCGGCTCGGAGAACAGCCATGTGCCGCCGCCGAGCCAGGCATCGCCGGGGCGGAAGCCCGCGAGGCTGCCGCGGTCCGGCCGCTCGACCACCTCCTCGATGCCGTTCAGGTCCAAGGCGCCCGTCCTCCGAAGGTCTCCGCGGGCGTGCACACGGCATGCCAGCGCCGATGCTGGCGCGCCCTGCGCCGGGTGTCCAGGGCGACGCCGCCGCGCGGCGCAGGACCGCAACACCTCACCTGAATTCCGCCGCGACCCGCCCGCATGAGGGATGGGTAAATGTTTACGCATCGCGGGCTAGGGTTCACCCGCGTCATCGGCCGACCGTGAAGGGGCAAACACCATGATCCGTGCGCTGAAGGGGCAAGGCCGCTCGATCGTCGCGAGCTGCGCCGTTCTGGGCCTGCTCGTAGCCTCCCCGGCCTTCGCCGCCGCTCACAAGAAGCCCGCCAAGGCCGCCGCCGCGAAATCCGATGCCAAGCCGGACGCCAAGCCGGCCCTGACCGCGAAGCCCCAGCTCGTCGGCACCTACGGCGATTGGGGCGCCTACGAGGCGCAGGGCGCCAAGAGCAAGATCTGCTACGCGCTGGCGCAGCCGAAGGAGCGCACCCCCTCGTCGCTGAAGCGCGACGCGGGCTACATCTTCATCTCGACCCGCCCCGGCGAGCACGTGAAGAACGAGGTGTCGGTGATCATGGGCCTGCCGCTCAAGGAGGGCAGCGGGGACGCCAAGGCCGAGGTCGGCACGACGAACTTCGACCTCGTGACCAAGGGACAGAACGCCTGGATGAAGGATTCCGCGCAGGAGGGACAGCTCGTCGGCGCGATGAAGAAGCACGGCCGCCTCGTCGTCAAGGCGCCGAGCAGCAAGGGCGCGGTCGCGACCGACGCCTATTCGCTGACCGGCCTCGGCCCGGCGCTGGACCGCGTCGCCAAGGACTGTTCCTGAGCCGCGCTCCCGTCCCCTTGTGAGAACCCTTCTCACTTTGTAAGCTTTCCACCCTGCGGCCCCGAGAGGCCGGACGCGAAAGCCGACAGGGTGGGGAGGAACATCGATGTCCCAGCACGTGTACGATGTGCCGGAATCGTTTCAGAAGAAGGCCCTGGTCGGGGCACACCGCTACGACGAGATGTATGCCCGCTCGATGAAGGACCCGGAGGGGTTCTGGGGCGAGCACGGCATGCGGATCGACTGGATCAAGCCGTACAGCCGCGTCAAGGACACCTCCTTCGCGCCCGGCGCCGTGTCGATCGCGTGGTTCGGCGACGGCACCACCAACGTGTCCATGAACTGCGTCGACCGGCACCTCGCCGACAAGGGCGACAAGGTCGCGATCCTGTGGGAGGGCGACGACCCCGCCGAGTCGCGCCGCATCACCTATCGCGAGCTCCACGTTGAGGTCTGCCGCTTCGCCAACGTCCTGAAGGGGCAGGGCGTCGAGCGGGGCGACCGCGTCACCATCTATCTCCCGATGATACCCGAGGCGGCCTTCGCCATGCTGGCCTGCGCGCGCATCGGCGCCGTGCATTCCATCGTGTTCGGCGGCTTCTCGCCGGATGCGCTGGCCGGGCGCATCACGGGCTGCGACTCGAAGGTCGTCATCACCTCGGACGAGAGCTTGCGCGGCGGCCGCGTCGTCCCGCTGAAGAAGAACGTCGACGCCGCCATCGAGAAGAGCGGCCTCGTCGAGAGCGTGATCGTGGTCAAGCGCACCGGCGGCAAGGTCGCGATGGTCGAAGGGCGCGACCGCTACTACGACGAGCTCGCCGCCGCGGTCGGCACCGACTGCCCCTACGAGGAGATGGACGCCGAGGCGCCGCTCTTCATCCTCTACACCTCGGGCTCGACCGGCCAGCCCAAGGGCGTGCTGCACACCACGGGCGGCTACCTCGTCTACGCGTCGATGACGCATCAATACGTCTTCGACGTGCACGAGAAGGACGTCTACTGGTGCACGGCGGACGTCGGCTGGGTGACGGGCCACAGCTACATCGTCTACGGGCCGCTCGCCAACGGCGCCACGACCCTGATGTTCGAGGGCGTCCCCAACTACCCGAGCGTGTCGCGCATGTGGGAGGTGGTCGACAAGCACAAGGTGTCGATCCTTTACACCGCGCCGACCGCGATCCGCGCCCTGATGGGCTCGGGCGACGAGCCGGTCAGGCGCACCGACCGCAGCAGCCTGCGCCTGCTCGGCTCGGTCGGCGAGCCGATCAACCCCGAGGCCTGGGAGTGGTACCACCGCGTCGTCGGGGAGGGCCGCTGCCCCATCGTGGACACGTGGTGGCAGACCGAGACCGGCGGCATCCTCATCACGCCGCTGCCCGGCGCGACCAAGCTCAAGCCCGGCTCGGCCACGCGGCCCTTCTTCGGCGTGAAGCCCGAGGTGGTGGACGCCGAGGCCAAGGTGCTGGAGGGCGCCTGCGAGGGCAACCTCGTCATCGCCGACTCCTGGCCGGGGCAGATGCGCACCGTGTACGGCGACCACAAGCGCTTCGAGGACACCTACTTCTCGGCCTATCCCGGCAAGTACTTCACCGGGGACGGCTGCCGGCGCGACGAGGACGGCTATTACTGGATCACCGGCCGCGTCGATGACGTCATCAACGTGTCGGGCCACCGCATGGGCACGGCCGAAGTCGAGAGCGCGCTCGCGGCCCACGGCAGCGTGTCCGAGGCCGCGGTCGTCGGCTTTCCGCACGACGTCAAGGGGCAGGGCATCTACGCCTACGTGACCCTGATGGAAGGCGTGGAGGCGACCGATGCGTTGAAGAAGCAGCTCGTCACCCACGTGCGACAGGAGATCGGCCCCATCGCGTCGCCGGACGTGATCCAGTTCGCACCGGGCCTGCCCAAGACCCGTTCGGGCAAGATCATGCGTCGCATCCTGCGCAAGATCGCCGAGAACGAGCTCGGCTCGCTCGGCGACACCTCGACGCTCGCCGACCCGTCCGTGGTCGACGACCTCATCGCCAACCGCCCCTGAGGGGTAAGCCGGGCTCGCGGAGGCGGGTCCGGCGCTCGCGCTTAATCGTTCACCGTCGCGACAGTTCACGTCGGGGGAGCCCCCGGCGTATCCCCGCGATTAAGCGCGACGGGGCAGGGTGCGCCCATGCCGGCCGCGGCCCGCCGGCGGCGGCCCACGGACCGGCGAAGGAGCGCAGGACATGGAATTCACGCATCGCGCGGGGTTCGACAGCCGACCCGACGGCCGACGCGGGACCGTGCTCATCCACCTCGTGCTCGCCCTCAGCATCGCGGTCGCGGCCGTGCTGGCGCTCTACACGGCGGTGACGCCCGCCCGTGCCGCTGCCTACGAGGGCCCGTCCGGCTACGCGCCCGGCACCATCGTGGTGAGCCAGCGGCAGAGGCGCCTGTTCCTCATCGGCGAGGACGGGGGCGCCATCAGCTATCCCGTGGCGGTCGGCAAGTTCGGCAAGCAGTGGAGCGGCACGGCGATCGTCGACGGCAAGTACCGCAATCCGGCCTGGGCGCCCCCGGCCGAGGTCAAGCGCGCCGAGCCCTGGCTGCCCGACTACATCCCCGGCGGGTCCTCCCGCAATCCGATGGGCATGCGAGCGCTGACGCTGTCGGGCGGGGAATACGCGATCCACGGCACCAACCGTCCGGACTCCATCGGCACGGCCGCGTCCTTCGGCTGCATCCGCATGTTCAACCGCGACATCGTCGACCTCTTCGACCGCGTCGAGGTGGGCACGCCCGTCGTCGTCGGACCCTGACGCACCCCCGCCGGGTTTTCCTCAAGCCTTTGGTCCGACGCCGGAACCCCCTGCTTCTCCGCTACGTTGGCTCGCCGATGTGGGGGGTTGAGGCGGCGCGCGACGCGCCTTCGGCCCCCTGGACCCGGAGGACGCGATGGCTGAACCGTTTGACACCGATCCGAATGCGAGTTTCGGCGCAAACGCCGCTCGCGCGCGGGACGAGTTGAACCATCGCTTCCAGGACCTCCGCCGCGATGCGGCGGCGTGCGGCACCTCGGACCGCTACGCCCATGCCTCGTCCGACGGCTCGGCGCAGGTCCGGGACGCGGCTTCCGCCTTCCGCCAGAGCAGCTCCGAGGCCGCCGAGGAGGCCAAGGGTGTCGCCGCCTCCATCGCCGAGCAGGCCCGCGCGCGCCTGAACGAGATCGTCAGCCAGCAGAAGACGGCCGGCGCCGACAAGATCGCGGGCGTGGCCCGCGCCGCGCATTCGGCCGCCGGCGACCTCGACGAGACCAACCCCCACCTCGGCCGCCTCGTCCGCACCGCGGCCGACAGCGTCGACCGCATCGCCGAGGACGTCCGCTCCCGCGACCTCGGCGAGGTGTTCGCCACGCTGGCCGACTTCGGCCGCCGTCAGCCCGTGGCCTTCTTCGGCGGCGCCGTGGTGGCGGGCTTCCTCGTCTCGCGCTTCTTCAAGAGCGACGCGCCTCTGGTCGACGGGGCGGCGCTCCGCGGCGACCGCGCGGTCTGAGCCGGACGGGATAGCGCACCATGACCTTCGAAACGCCGGGGCGGCCCTCGACCCCGTCCCTCTTCGCCGACGCGCTGTCGCAGATGACGGTGCTGTTCGAGACGGAGATCCGCCTCGTCCGCACCGAGATCTCGGAGAAGATCTCCTTCGCCCTCAAGGCCGTCGTCGCCCTCCTCGTGGCCGCCGTTCTGGCGCTGGCAGGCCTCTTCATCATCCTTTTCGGCATCGTGCAGGTCGTGATCGCGATCGGCGTCGTGACCTGGCTGGCCTACTTCATCGTCGGCGTCGTGATCGCCGGCATCGGCGGCGTGGTCGCGCTGATCGGCATCCGGAGCCTGTCGACCGAGAACCTGATGCCGAAGCGGTCCATGGACCAGTTGGGCAAGGACGCCACCATCGTGAAGGAGCAGGTGAAATGACCGGCGATCGGCAATCGTCCAGCGAGGTGGCCCACGAGGCGGAGGACACCCGGGCCCATCTGGCGTCCACGCTGGAGCAGCTGCGCAACAACCTCCAGCCCGCCAACGTGATGGAGGAGGTGGTCTCCAACGCCCGCATCGGCGCCGCGAGCGTGGCGGACAACCTCGTCGGGGTCGCCAAGCAGTATCCGATCCCGTCCGTGCTGGTGGCCGCGGGTTCGGCCCTGATCATGCGCTTCTTCTCGAAGCGCGACGAGGCCGCATCGCGCGCCGCGGACGAGCCCCGCGCCGACTACGTCCGCGCGTCGGCGACGAGGCCGCCCCTGCTGCGCAACCCGTCAAGCTTCCAGCCCGCGCCGGGCCGCGGCGGATCGGCGGCGTCGACTCTGGCGAGCGCCCGGGACGGCGTCTCCGACGCGTTGCGCCGCGGGGCCGAGAGGGCCTACGATTCGACCTCCACGCAAGCGAATGAAGCCATGCAGAGCGTGTCGCGCTATCTCCCGTCGGACCGGGGCGAGGTGAAGTCCAAGCTCGCCACGCTGTTCGAGGAGCAGCCCCTGGTGCTGGGCGCCATCGGCCTCGCCATCGGCGCCGCGATCGGCGCGGCCCTGCCCATGACCGAGACCGAGGACAGCCTCATGGGCTCCACGGCCCACCGCTTCCGGGATCAGGCGACGGACGCGGCCCGCCACGAGGTCGACGGCATTCGCGCGGCGGCCGGCGAGGCGATCGACAACGTCCGCCACTCGGCCGCGGACAACTTCAGGACCGTGGTCAACAAGACCGGCGAGTCGCTCGGTGGCTCGCGCGACGTCTGACCCGCACGGCGCGCCCCGGCCCGCGGGGCGCGCCGAAGTCAAAAGTCGTAGGCGATGCCCTTGTTCTCCCAGTCGCCGTAGCGGACCGGCTCCGGACCCTGTCGGCCGTTCACCTCGCGCGGACGCACCTCTTGGACCCGCTTGGCCGCGGCCCGGCGCTCGGCCGCCTCGGCCAGGGCGCGCTCGGCCGCACCCGCCTGAGGACGGATGGCGGGGTCTCCCGGACCGGCCCGATGTTCGTCGTCCATCACGCTTCCACCACCTTTTTCTGGCACTCGGCCTGACCCGGAGGCCACACTCCGGCCCTCCCCTCATCTAGGTCGCCTCGCTCCCTTCGGCCATGGGACGATGCGAGGCGGCCGGAAGGTTCGTCATGCCGTTCGCGTACGGGTTCCTCGGAGCCGCATCCCTGACCCCCACCTCCGGCTCGGCCTGACCGATGGCGCCTGTGACGCAGCCTCCGGGCCGACCGAACCGCGGCAGATCCGGCCTCAAGGCCGCGCCGCCCCCGGCCGAGCTTCCGGCCGGCCTGGCCTGCAGGCTCGCGGCCGCGGCGGCGCTGAGCGACGTCGTCATGAACGGGCGCGGCCTCGACGAGGCGCTGGCCTCCGCGGCGGCCCATCCGCGCTTCACGCAGGGGCTGGACGAGCGCGACCGCGCGCTTGCGCGCTCCATCGTGGTCGTGTCGCTGCGGCGGCTCGGCACGCTGCGGCGCTTCCTCGGCCGCCTGCTCGACAAGGGGCTGCCGAAGAAGAGCGGCCAGCTCGAATGGATCTTGATCGTCACGGCCGCCCAGATCCTGTTCCTGGACGTGCCGGACCATGCCGCCGTCAACGCCTGCGTCCAGGCCGTGCGGCTCGACCCCGCGAGCCAGGGCTTCGCGTCGCTGGCCAACGCCGTGGCGCGCAACGTCGCCCGCCAGCGCGACGAGCACGAGAGCGATGACCCCTACGTCGACACGCCGACCTGGCTCGCCGCGCGCTGGCGCAAGACCTACGGCGACGAGGCCGCGGCCGCCATCGCGGCCGCCAACCGGGCGGAAGTGCCGCTCGACCTGACGGTCAAGTCCGACGCGGCGGGCTGGGCCGAGCGCCTCGATGGCGACGTCCTCGACACCGGTTCGGTCCGGCTGCGCGGCAGCGTCCCCGTGCCGGAGATGCCGGGCTACGCCGACGGCGCCTGGTGGGTGCAGGACGCGGCCGCGGCTCTGCCGGCGCGGCTGCTCAGGGCCGAACCGGGCGAGCGGGTGGCCGACCTCTGCGCCGCGCCGGGCGGCAAGACCGCACAGCTCTGCCTGACCGGCGCGAACGTCACGGCCGTGGACCGCTCGGCCGAGCGCCTGAAGCGCTTCGCCGCCAACCTGGAGCGTCTGGCCCTGACGGCCGAGACGGAGGTGGCCGACGCGACCTCCTATTCGGCGCAGCCCTTCGACGCCATCCTGCTCGACGCACCCTGCACCGCGACCGGAACCATGCGGCGCCACCCGGACGTGGGCTGGACCAAGCGGGCCTCCGACATCGTGACGCTCTCGGCCCTGCAGTCGCGCATGCTCGACCGCGCGGCTTCGCTGCTGCGGCCGGGCGGCCGCCTCGTCTACTGCACCTGCTCGATCGAGCCGGAGGAGGGGGAGGCGCAGATCGCCGCGCTGCTGCGACGCAACCCCGACATGGCGCGCTCGCCCATCGCGCCGGAGGAGATCGGCGGACTCGTCGACAGCGTGAACGCGCAGGGCGAGCTGCGCACGCTGCCGAGCCACCCGGCCCGGCTCGACCCGCCGCTGACGGGCCTCGACGGCTTCTTCGCCGCGCGCCTCGTCCGTAAGGCCTGATGACGCGGGATCGGCCGATCAGCCGCTCCGCGGCTCGGTCGGTCCCTCGTGGTCGATGACGAGGCCGCCCTCGTCCTCATCCCCGTAGCCGGCGTGCCGGCCCAGCAGGTCGGACAGGCCGTGCATGACGAGCCGCTGCCGCTCCGACAGGCTCGCCATCGGGTCGACGTCCCACCCGTCCGCGCCGCGCGCCCTGGTCAGCTTCCGCTCGATCTCCCGCATCCTGGCCGTGCCGTCGTTCGGTCCGGGCATGTAGACGGCCTTGCCGTCCCGCCCGAAGGTGAAGTGCTCGGTCGCGGCGGAAGCGTCGACGCCGTCGAACAGCCGGATCACCCTGCGATAGTCCGGGGCGGGGTCCATGCCGCTGTCCGCCGCGAAAGCCACGGCGCCGAGGATGAGCTTCTTGGCGGAAGCGGGGTCGATCGCCGCCATCGCCTGCCCGTCGGCGGCGAGTTCCGTCACGCGCTCGTCGAGGTCGGACGGGGCGACCTCGCGGTAGTAGGCGTCCTTCACGCCGAGGCACAGGAGATCGACGAGGAAGAAGCCGCAGCCGAGCGCGCCGGAGGGAAGGCGTTTCGCGAGGATGACGTGGCCGATGCCGGCCGCCTGCGCGTCGGCCGTCCGCAGGCATCGGTCGAGCGGGGCCGCCGAAGCGGCCGCGATCCGCGCGGGCAAGCTCGACGCCGCACGCTCGGTCTGCTGCTTGGCCGCGACCGCCTGCCGGCGCCGCACCGCCTTCGCGGCCTGCTTCTGCTGCCTGTTTCCGCCCTTCTGCGCCATCCGCACCTCCCGCGATCGTCGCGGGATGGTGCCAGACGGCTCAGGGTCGGATCAAGCCGCCGCCTTCTTGTTGTACAGGTCGAGGCAGACGGCGCCGAGCAGAACGAGGCCCTTGATGACCTGCTGGTAGTCGATGCCGATGCCGAGGATCGACATGCCGTTGTTCATCACGCCGATGATGAAGGCGCCGATCACCACGCCCGTGACCTTGCCAACGCCGCCCGAGGCCGAGGCGCCGCCGATGAAGCAGGCCGCGATGACGTCGAGCTCGAAGCCGAGGCCGCCCTTCGGGGTCGCGGTGTTGAGGCGCGCGGCGAAGATCATGCCGGCGAGGCCCGCGAGGACGCCCATGTTGACGAAGGTCAGGAAGGTCAGGCGCTCCGTCTTGATCCCGGACAGGCGCGCCGCCTTGATGTTGCCGCCCAGCGCGTAGATGCGGCGGCCCACCGTCGTCTTGTTGGTCATGAAGCGGTACAGCAGCACCAGCACGGTCATGATGATGAGCACGTTGGGCAGGCCGCGGTACTCGCCCATCGACCAGGCGAAGGCGATCAGCACCAGCGCCAGGAAGCCGTTGCGCAGCGCGAAGCCGCCCATGCTCTCGGTCAGGGCGCCGTGGCGCTGCTGCACCATGCGGCGGCGGAAGCTCGTGCCGATGAAGATGGCGCAGATGACGAGCGCGATGAGCAGCGACGTGTGGGGCCCGGCGAAGTTCGGGAAGAAGCCCTTGGCGAGGAGCTGGAACACGTCGGGGAAGGGGCCCACCGAGGCGCCGTTGAGGATCGACAGCGTCAGGCCGCGGAACACCAGCATGCCGGCCAGCGTGACGATGAAGCTCGGGATGCCGAAATAGGCGACGAAATAGCCCTGGCTCGCGCCCACGATGCCGCCGACAACGAGGCAAAGCAGCGTCGCCGTGAGGTACTCGACGTGGTAGTTCACCATCAGCACGGCCGCGAGGGCGCCGACGAAGCCAACGATGGAGCCGACCGACAGGTCGATGTGGCCCGCCACGATGATCAGCAGCATGCCCAGCGCCATGACGACGACGTAGGAGTTCTGCAGGATCAGGTTGGTGAGGTTCAGCGGCTGGAACAGCACGCCGCCCGTCTGGTACTCGAAGAACAGCATGATCACCACGAGGGCGATCAGCAGGCCGTAGTCGCGGAAGTTGCCCTTGGCGAGCATCTGCCGGAGGCCCGAGCCCGTGCCGGTCTTGGCGGCCGGCAGGGCGCCCGGCTTGGGATGGGGGACCGTGACGGGGTCGAGCCCGCCGGGCGCGTTGACAGAGCTCATCAGTGGAGTTCCTTCGATCGCATGATGGCGCGCATGATGACCTCCTGGCTCGCCTCGGCGGCCGGGAACTCGCCGACGAAGCGGCCCTCGTTCATCACGTAGATCCGATCGCACATGCCGAGCAGCTCGGGCATCTCGGACGAGATCATCAGCACGCCCTTGCCCTCGTCGGCCAGGGCGTTGATGATCGAGTAGATCTCGTATTTGGCGCCGACGTCGATGCCGCGCGTCGGCTCGTCGAGGATCAGCACTTCGGGCTTCGTGAACAGCCACTTGCTGAGCACGACCTTCTGCTGGTTGCCGCCGGACAGGTTCACGGTCTGCTGCTCGACGCCGAACGAGCGGATGTTGAGCTTGCTGCGGTAGTCGGAGGCGATCCGGTACTCCTTGTCGGAGTCGATCACGCTGGCCGACGACACCGCCGGCAGATTCGCCAGCGTCGTGTTCTTGGTGATGTTCTCGTCGAGCACGAGGCCGAGCTGCTTGCGGTCCTCCGTCACGTAGGCGATCCCGGCCGCGATGGCCTTGGAGATCGTCGAGACGTCGACGGGTTTGCCTTTCAGCATCACCTCGCCCGAGATGTTCTGCCCGTAGGAGCGGCCGAAGACGCTCATGGCGAGTTCGGTGCGGCCGGCGCCCATCAGGCCGGCCACGCCGACGATCTCGCCGCGGCGGACCGACAGGTTGATGTTCTTGCAGACCGCGCGTTCGGCGTGGAGATGATGGTAGGCGTTCCAGTTCCGCACCTCGAGCAGCGGCTCGCCGATCTTCGGGGTGCGGTGCGGGTAGCGGCTCTCCATGTCGCGGCCGACCATCCCCTTGATGATGCGGTCCTCCGAGATCGCGTCCTTGCGGCAGTCGAGCGTCTCGACCGAGGTGCCGTCCCGGATGATGGTGATCTGGTCGGCGACGCGGGAAATCTCGTTCAGCTTGTGCGAGATGATGATCGAGCTCATGCCCTGCTGCTTGAAGGACAGCAGGAGGTCGAGCAGCTTCTGCGAATCGCTCTCGTTCAGCGACGCGGTGGGCTCGTCGAGGATGAGGAGCTTGACCTTCTTGGCCAGAGCCTTGGCGATCTCGACCAGCTGCTGCTTGCCGACGCCGATGTTGGTGATCAGCGTTTCGGGATTCTCGTCGAGGCCGACCAGCGCGAGCAGCTCGCGGGTGCGCGCGAAAGCGCGGTCCCAGTCGATCACGCCGAACCGGGACGTCTCGTTGCCGAGGAACATGTTCTCGGCGATGGACAGGAGCGGCACCAGCGCCAGCTCCTGGTGGATGATGATGATGCCGAGGTGCTCGGACTCCGAGATGTCGCGGAACGACACCGTCTCGCCCTCGTACAGGATGTCGCCCGTGTAGGTGCCGTGCGGGTAAACGCCGGACAGGACCTTCATCAGGGTCGACTTGCCGGCGCCGTTCTCGCCGCAGATGGCGTGGATCTCGCCGGGGTTCACGACCAGGTTGACGTTGTCGAGCGCCTTCACGCCCGGAAACGTCTTGGTGATCCCTCGCATCTCCAGGATCGGGCTCATTCGGTCCCTTGTCGCCTCGCGCCGGCTCGGTGTCACGGCGTCGTTGTGGTCGAGTTCAGCAGATCGCGCGGGTTCCCGCAATCATCGCGTCGTCGCGGCACGGGCGCATCGCCCCGTCCCGATGCGGCCGGGCCCGCGCGGAGGTCGTCCCCGCGCGGGCCCGGTGCGTTCGGCTTACTGGCCGAGCTGCTTCATCGTGTAGTAGCCGCCGTCCACCAGCACCGGCTTCCAGTTCGACTTGTTCACGAGGACCGGGTTCAGCAGGTAGGAGGGGACCACCTTCTTGCCGTTGTCGTAGGTCTTGGAGTCGTTGATCTCAGGCTGCGAGCCGTTCTCCAGCGCGTCCACCATGGAGACCACGACCTTGGCGAGCTCGCGCGTGTCCTTGTAGATCGACGAGGTCTGCTCACCCGCGATGATGGACTTGACCGACTGCACTTCGCAGTCCTGGCCGGTGACGACCGGGTACTTCAGGTCGCCCGAGCCGTAGCCGACGCCCTTCAGAGACGACAGGATGCCGATCGACAGGCCGTCGTAGGGCGACAGCACGGCGTTCAACGTCTTGTTGGTGTAGTAGGCCGACAGGAGGTTGTCCATGCGGGCCTGGGCCACGGCCGGGTCCCAGCGCAGGGTCGAGACCTGCTTCATGCCCATCTGGCCGGACTGGATCACCAGCTTCTTCGAGTTGATGTAGGGGTTCAGCACCGACATGGCGCCGTCGTAGAAGAAGTAGGCGTTGTTGTCGTCGGGCGAGCCGCCGAACAGCTCGATGTTGAACGGGCCCTTGCCGTCCTTGAGGCCCAGGTTGTCGATGATGCTGGTGCCTTGCAGCACGCCGACCTTGAAGTTGTCGAAGGTGGCGTAATAGTCGACGTTGGGCGAGTTGCGGATCAGGCGGTCGTAGGCGATGACCTTGACGCCGGCGTCGTGGGCCTTCTGCAGCACGTCGGTCAGCGTGGTGCCGTCGATGGAGGCGATCACCAGCACCTTGGCGCCCTTGGTGACCATGTTCTCGATCTGGGCGAGCTGGTTCGGGATGTCGTCGTCGGCGTACTGCAGGTCGGTCTTGTAGCCCTTGGCTTCGAGCTGCTTGACCATGTTGTTGCCGTCGTCGATCCACCGGGCGGAGGACTTGGTCGGCATGGCGACGCCGATGAGGTCGCCCTTGGCGGCGTAGGCCGGCGTCAGTGCGGTGGAGGACAGGGCCATCGCCCCGAGCGCCAGGCCGGCAAACGTCCGTCTGTTGATCACGTTCCACTCCCTCGCGTGGCCCGCGTCGTCCCGCCCCGGCGGGCTTCGACGTGGCCGAAACCGTCGTGCCGGCGGCGTGTTCGCCGCTCGGTCGCGCGCATTAGGGGGACGCATGGCTGCTCTGTCAAACGGAGAATAAGGGATGTCCCGGCTTCGTCCGACAAATGGTGAAGGGGTGGAGGGCGCAAAATTGTATCGGCCCGGCCCGGGGGCGATCCGGGCCGGGCGGGGCGGTCAGAACCGCTGGATGATGCCGCGCTCCTCCAGGGCCGCGATGACCTGATCGGCCAGCGCGTCGGGCGTCGCCTCGCCCGCCGCGAGCACGATCTCGGCGTGCTCCGGCCGCTCGTAGGGCTGGTCGATGCCCGTGAAGTTGCGGATCTCGCCGGCCAGCGCCCGCTTGTAAAGGCCCTTGGGGTCGCGCGCGATGCAGCTCTCGATCGGCGCGTCGACGAAGACCTCGACGAACTCGCCGGGCTCGACCAGCTCGCGCACCATGCGCCGCTCGGCCGCGAAGGGCGAGATGAAGGAGCACAGCGCCACCGTGCCGGCTTCCACCATCAGCTTCGCCACCTCGCCGACGCGGCGGATGTTCTCGACCCGGTCGGCGTCCGTGAAGCCGAGGTCCTTGTTCAGCCCGTGGCGGACGTTGTCGCCGTCGAGCATCACGGTGTGGACGCCCCGCGCGTGGAGCTTGGTCTCCACCACGTTGGCGACCGTCGACTTGCCGGCGCCCGACAGGCCGGTGAACCACAGGATGGCGGGCTTCTGATGCTTCAGGGCGGCGCGCGCCTGCTTCGTGACCGCGAGGTCCTGGTAGTGGATGTTGGTGGCGCGCCGCAGGGGGAAGTCGACCAGGCCGGCGCCCGCGGTGGCGTTGGTGGCGCGGTCGATCAGGATGAAGGCGCCGGTGTCGCGGTCCTCGCGATACGGGTCAAAGGCGATCGGCGCCGAGGTCGCGAGGTTGCAGAAGCCGATCTCGTTCAGCCGCAGCGTCTTCGCGGCGTTGTGCTCCAGCGAGTTGATGTCGACGCGGTGCTTGAGGTCCGTGACCGTGACCGGCACGAGCCGCGTCGCGAGCTTCATCATGTAGGAGCGGCCGGGCAGCAGCGCCTCGTCGCTCATCCAGATCAGGTGAGCGGCGAACTGGTCCGCCACCGGCGGCCGGCTCTTCGGGTCGACCAGCACGTCGCCGCGGGCGATGTCGACCTCGTCGGCGAGCGTCAGCGTGACCGCGTCGCCCGCCTCGGCCTCCTCGACGTCGCGCCCGGAAGCGAGCACGCGGGCGACGCGCGTGGTGCGGCCCGAGCCCGCCACCGCGATCTCGTCGCCGATTCGCACCCGCCCGCCCGCCACCGTGCCGGCGAAGCCGCGGAAGTCGAGGTTCGGCCGGTTCACCCACTGCACGGGCAGGCGGAACGGCCGGGCCGCCCGGTCGTGGCGCACGTCGACGGTTTCCAGGAAGCCGACCAGCGTCGGCCCCGCGTACCAGGGCATCGCCTTGGACGGCTCGGACAGGTTGTCGCCGTAGCGGGCCGACACGGGGATCGGCGTGACCGAGCGGAAGTTCAGACGGTCGGCGAAGGCCTCGAAATCCTTCACGATCGCCGAGAAGACGCGCTGATCGTGGCCGACGAGGTCGATCTTGTTGACCGCCAGCACCACGTCGCGGATGCCGAGCATCGACACGATGGTGGCGTGGCGCCGGGTCTGCGGCAGCAGTCCCTTGCGGGCGTCCACGAGCAGGATGGCGAGGTCGGCGTTGGAGGCGCCGGTCGCCATGTTGCGGGTGAACTGCTCGTGGCCGGGCGTGTCCGCCACCACGAAGGCGCGCTTCGCCGTGGAGAAGTAGCGGTAGGCGACGTCGATGGTGATGCCCTGCTCGCGCTCGGCCTCGAGCCCGTCGACCAGCAGCGCGAAGTCGATGTCGTCGCCGACGGTGCCGTGCTTCTTCGAATCGCGCTCAAGGGCCGAGAGCTGGTCGTCGAAGATCGACTTCTGCTCGTAGAGCAGCCGGCCGATCAGCGTCGACTTGCCGTCGTCGACCGAGCCGCAGGTGAGGAAGCGCAGGGTGGGGAGGGCGAAGTGGTTCGCGTCGCCGGACATCAGAAATACCCTTCCCGCTTCTTCTTTTCCATGGAGCCCGCCTCGTCCGAATCGATGAGCCGGCCCTGCCGCTCGGAGGTGGTCGAGTCGCGCATCTCGGCCAGCACCGCGTCGAGCGTGTCCGCGTCCGAATCGACGGCCCCGGTCAGCGGATAGCAGCCGAGCGTGCGGAAGCGCACGCGGCGCATCTCGGGCGTCTCGCCGGGCTTCAGCGGCAGGCGCTCGTCGTCCACCATGATGAGGGCGCCGTCGCGGTGCACGACCGGCCGCTCCTTGGCGAAGTAGAGCGGCACGACCGGGATCTCCTCGGCCTGGATGTAGTCCCACACGTCGAACTCGGTCCAGTTCGACAGGGGGAAGACGCGCATGGATTCCCCCTGGCGGATGCGCGTGTTGTAGAGGTGCCAGAGCTCCGGGCGCTGGTTGCGCGGATCCCATGCGTGGGCCTCGGACCGGTGCGAGAAGACGCGCTCCTTGGCGCGGCTCTTCTCCTCGTCGCGCCGCGCGCCGCCGAAGGCCGCGTCGAAGCCGTGGTGGTCGAGTGCCTGCCGCAGCCCTTCGGTCTTCATCACCTGGGTGTGGACCGAAGAGCCGGAGGCCACGGGCGAGATGCCCCGGCGCAGGCCGTCCTGGTTGGTGTGGACGATCAGCTCCATGCCGGCGCGCTTGGCCGCGTCGTCCCGGAAGGCGATCATCTCCTTGAACTTCCAGGTCGTGTCGACGTGGAGCAGCGGGAAGGGCGGCACGGCCGGGAAGAACGCCTTCTGCGCCACGTGCAGCATGGCGGTGGAGTCCTTGCCGATGGAGTAGAGCATCACCGGCTTGCGGAATTCGGCCACGACCTCGCGCATGATATGGATGGCCTCGGATTCGAGGCGTCGAAGGTGGGCGGACAGCTGTCCCGGCATGGATGGCTCTGGGTCACGGCGAAAAGTCGCGCTGATATAAGGTCGATCGATGCACTGCAACAAGCTGCCGCTCGCATGGCTCCGTTGAGCTTCGCCCCCGCGCCGGGAGCGGCGGCGTGAACCCCGTCCTGTCCGGCTTCGGGGCGCTGCTGTTCGGCTTCGGGCTGCTATTCCTCGCCATGGCGGCCTTCGGCTGCCTGATCCTCATCGGCCTCCTGCGCCCCGTGCTGGTCCGCTACGCGCTGGCGCGGCCCAACGCCCGCTCGGCCCACGTCACGCCGACCCCGCAGGGCGGCGGCATCGCGGTGCTGGGCACGGTGGTGCTGGCGGCCTGGCTCGGCTCCGCCGCGCTCGGCGCCGAGGGGCCGACCGCGCTGGGCTTCGGGCCGGGATCCGGCTTCGCGCTCGACGCCGCGGACGCGTGGCGCCTGTGGACCGTGCTCGGCGCCGCGGTTCTGGTGGGCGTCGTCGGCGCGGTCGACGACATCCGCCCGCTGCCGCCGCTGCCGCGGCTGGCGTTGCAGCTCATCGCCATGGGCACCGCTGTCTCGGCGCTGCCCGAGGGCGCGCGGGTGCTGCCGGTCCTGCCGCTCGCGGTCGAGCGGCTGCTGCTCGTCGTCGGCGGCGCGTGGTTCGTGAACCTGACCAACTTCATGGACGGCATGGACTGGCTCACGGTCGCCGAGACCGTGCCGGTGGCGGGCGCGCTGTCGCTGTTCTGGTTCTTCGGGGCGCTGTCGGCGCCGGCGGGCCTCGCCATGCTGGCCTTGCTCGGCGCCGTGCTCGGCTTCGCGCCGTTCAACCGGCCGGTGGCGCGGCTGTTCCTCGGCGACGTCGGCAGCCTCGCGATCGGACTCCTGGTCGCCTACGGTCTGTTCGACCTCGCCTCGCGCGGCGGGCTCGCGGCGGCGGTGATCCTGCCGCTCTACTCCATCGCCGACAGCGGCATCACGCTGGTCTGGCGCCTCAACCGCGGCGACCGCGTGTGGGAGGCCCACCGCCACCACTTCTACCAGGTCGCGTTGGCGCGCGGCTTCACCGTGCGCGAGGTGCTGGCGCGGGTCTTCGTCGTCAACGTCGCACTCGCCTGCTTCGCGGCGGCGAGCCTGTGGCAGGGGAGCGCCTTGCTGTCGGCCGTCGACGTGCTGCTCGGAGCCGGAGTCGTGGGGCTGCTGCTGCGGGACCTCGCGCGGGGGCGCCGGGCCGTTCGGCCGTGAGGCGAGCCGATCGCCCCTCCCGCCGCGCCGGGACGGCGGGTCCGGCGCCTCGGGTCACCGCGGGTAGTTTCCCGCCGCCTCCGTCATGTCGAGGTCGCCGCCCTTCGCGTCGATCGCGTGGATGGTCCAGATGTAGTGGTGGCTCGTGCCCTTGGGCGGGCAGGGCCCCGTGTAGGTGACGGCGCCCTTCGGCACGGCGCCCCGCCCGGCGTAGGGCACGGTCGAGCCGCTCTCCGGTGCGTCGGGCGCGTCGCGGTCGCGCAGGGCGAAGTTCAGCGACGCGGTCCCGCGCGGCACGCCCTTCAGCGCGAAGGCGGGCGACACCGTCCCGCAGGCCGGGATACCGCGCCAGGAGAAACGGGCCGAGAAGGCCGCGGCCGGCAGCGCCGTCGCCAGCAGCAGCGCCGCCCCGGCCAGGGTGCCGGCGGCGGCCCGGCCGCTCCGAATCGCGACGATCGTCATGCCTGCCCACCCGCACCGGATGCCGCCGATTCGGCAAACCCGAAGCCACTATGCCGGGCGCGCCTCAGCGGGCAACCCGGTCCGGCGCATCGCCCCGCCGTCGCGGCACCAGCAGCACGATCCCGGCCGCCAGCGCCGCGGCACCCGCGAGGACGTCGAAGCCGGCGGCCGGCGTGCCGAAGGCGCGCTCCGCGAGCACGCGCAGGTTCGGCGCCGCGAAGCCGCCGAGGTTGCCCACCGAGGAGATGAGCGCGATGCCGCCCGCCGCGGCGGCGCCGCCGAGCCGCGTCGTCGGGAAGGTCCACACGATCGGCTGCGCCGCGGTGATGCCGGCCGCGGTAACGCTGAGGGCCAGGATGGCGGGCAGGGGCGGCAGCGCCGCCGCGAGGGCGAGCCCGGCCGCGGCGGCGGCGAGCAGCGCCGCGACCGTGATCCGCTCGCGCCCGCTCCGCACCGCGCGGTCGGGCAGCACCGCCATGGCGAGCAGCGCCACCCCCCACGGGCCCGCCGACACAAGCCCGACCAGCGGGCCGACCTTGACGCCGAGCAGCGTCGCGATCGTGGTCGGCAGCGAGAAGGCGAGGCCGTAGGAGCCGACCTGGATCAGCGTGTAGAGCGCGATCAGCAGCAGCATCACCGGGTCGGTGAAGGCGCGGCCGAGCGAGGCGGCGCCGGCCTGCTCCTTGGCGCTCTCCTCGGAGGCGGCGGCGTCGGACAGGGCGCGCGCCTCGTCCGCGCCGAGCCAGGGCGCGTCCTCGGGCCGGTCGACGAGCACGAACAGCGCCGCGACCCCGACGGCCGAGGCCAGCGCGCCCTCGACGAGGAACAGCCACTGCCAGCCGTGCAGGCCGAGCGCGCCGTCGAGCGCCAGCAGCGCGCCGCCGACCGGGCTGCCCAGCACCAGCGCCAGCGGCAGGCCGAAGTAGAAGGTGCCGATGACGCGGCCGCGCTCCGCGCGCGGGAACCAGGTGGCGAGGTAGAGCACCACGCCGGGGAAGAAGCCGGCCTCGGCCACCCCGAGCAGCACGCGCTGCGCCCAGAAAGACCAGTCGCCCCGCGCGAGGCAGGCCCCGGCCGCGACGACGCCCCAGCTCACCATGATGCGGGCGAGCCAGCGACGGGCGCCGACGCGGCGCAGCAGGAGGTTCGAGGGCACCTCCAGCACCGCGTAGCCGACGAAGAAGATCCCCGCCCCCAGCGCGAAGGCGCCCTCGCTCACTCCCGTGTCGGCGCGGAACTGCTGCTCGGCGAGCCCCACGTTGGTGCGGTCGAGGTAGGCCAGGGTGAACATGAGCACGAGGAACGGCACGAGCCGCCGCCTCGCCTTCGCGATCCCGGAGGCGAGCGCGCCATCATCCCGTGCCGACATTCTGTCCCCGAATCAATGCTTCGCGGGCTCGAGCCCCATCCTCTCCATGACGGGCGCCGCGGCCGGGGAGGACATATAGGCGACGAGCGCGCGGCCGGCGTCCGGATGTTTCGCCGCGGTGGCGATGCCGGCCGAGAAGACGGTCGTCTGCTGCACCGCCTCGGGCAGCTTGCCCGCGAAGGTGATGCCGGCGATCGGCAGGAGCTCCGCCACCTGCTGGAAGCCGAGCTCCGCCTCGCCGCGCGCCACGATCTCGGCCACGGGCGTGGCCGGGATCATGCGAGCCTTGCTCTTCATCTCGGCCTCGATGCCGAGCCGCTTGAACAGCTCGTCGCGGATGTAGACCCCGCTGGCGCTGTCCGAATAGGCGACCGACCCGGCCGCGAGCAGCGCCGCGCGCAGCTTGTCGACCGTGGAGATGTCCGGCACCGGCGCGCCGGCCTTCACCGCCATGCCGATGGGCGAGACGGCGAGGTCGACCTTCGAGCCCGCCACGGCGCGGCCGTCCCTGATCAGGGCGTCGAGCGCGTAGCCCACCATGATCAGAACGTCGTCGGGCTCGCCCCGGGCGAGGCGCATCGGGATCGCGTCCGGCGTCGTCCCCATGGACGGGCCGGGCAGGGTGGTGACGCGGTCGCCGCTCTCCTTCTCGAAAGCGGGCAGCAGCGCCTGATAGGTGGATTTGAAGCCGCCCGAGATCATGACGCTGACGTCCTCGGCGCGGGCCGAGGCGGGCGCGAGAACCAGGGCGGCGAGCGTCAGGGCGCGAAGGCTGTGCGGCATCGAGCGGGCTTTCCGTTGCGGGACGACGGCGACCCTTACCGCGATTCGCTCCTCAGCGCCCGGACCGCAGGAAGGCCTCGAAGGCGTCGAGCGTGGCGCCGGACACGTGGTGTTCGATGCCCTCGGCGTCGATCTCCGCCGCCTCGGGCGGGACGCCGACGGCCAGCAGCAGCTTCACCACCGTGCGGTGGCGGGCGCGGCAGCGCTCCGCCATGGCCTGGCCGGCCTCGGTCAGGAAGATGCCGCGGTAGGGCTTCGAGGTCGCGAGCCCCTCGCGCTTCAGCCGCGCGATGGCCTTGTTGGCGGTGGGATGGGTCACGCCGAGGGCGCGCGCGATGTCGGTGGTGCGCGCCTCGCCGGTGCCCGCCTGCAGGTCGGCGATCAGCTCCGTGTAGTCCTCCAGCACCGCCGAGGAGCGGGCCGAGCGCGCCTTGCCGAAGCGCTGCGCGGCGTTCGCCTCCTCGCCCGGCAGGGCCTCGTCGTCCATCTGTCGTCGCCCCGCGTTGGTCGCTTCGCGTCCGGTGTCGTCCGGTTCGGCCCCCGGCGTCAATGAAGCCGGTTGACGATGATGTAGCCGAGGCTACACTCTGGAGCGGATGGAAGGCGACGGCGGCATGGGGGCGATCGGATGTCAGTGCGGGATGCGGCGGCGATGAGCGGGCGGACCGATGCGGCGATCCGCGAGGTGCTGGCGGGCCGGCGGCGGGGCTTCGGCTCGGCGCTGGTGATGGCGGGGCCGGCGATCGTCGCCTCGATCGCCTACATGGACCCCGGCAACTTCGCGACCAACATCCAGGCGGGCGCCAAGTTCGGCTACGCGCTGCTCTGGGTCGTGGTGATGGCGAACCTCGTCGCCATGCTGTTCCAGGCGCTGTCGGCCAAGCTCGGCATCGTCACCGGCACCAACCTCGCCGAGATGTGCCGCCGCCACCTCCCGGCCCGCGTCACCGTGCCGATGTGGATCGCCAGCGAGGTCGCCGCCATGGCGACCGACCTCGCCGAGTTCCTCGGCGGCGCCATCGGCCTGTCGCTGCTGCTCGACATCCCGCTCCTCGCCGGCATGGTCGTCACGGCGCTCGCCACCTACGCCATCCTGATGCTGGAGCGGCGCGGCTACCGCGCGCTGGAGATCGCCATCGCGGTGCTGGTCGGCGTGATCGGGGTGAGCTACCTCGCCGAGATGCTGATCGCGCCGGTCGACTGGGCCGCGGCGGGCTTCGGCGCCGTGGTGCCGCGGCTGCCCGCGCCCGAGGCGCTGACCATCGCGGTCGGCATCATCGGCGCCACCGTGATGCCGCACGCACTCTACCTCCACTCCGGCCTGACGCAGCACCGCGCCCCCGCGCGAGACGACCGCGAGCGCGCCCTGCTGCTGCGCTATTCGAACCGCGAGGTCCTCCTCGCGCTCACGGTCGCCGGGCTGATCAACATGGCCATGGTGGTGATGGCCGCCGCCGCCTTCCACCTCGGGCACGACGACGTCGCCGAGATCGGCTCGGCCTATCACACGCTGACCCCGCTGCTGGGACCCGCCGCGGCGGGCATCTTCCTCGTGTCGCTGCTCGCCTCCGGCCTATCCTCCTCGGCGGTAGGCACGATGGCGGGGCAGATGATCATGCAGGGCTTCGTCGGCTTCTCGATCCCCGTGTGGGTCCGCCGGATGGTGACGATGGCGCCGGCCTTCGTGGTCGTGGCGCTCGGCATCGACTCCACCAAGGCGCTGGTGATGAGCCAGGTCGTGCTGAGCTTCGTGCTGCCGCTGCCCATGGTCGCGCTGGTGCTGTTCACCCGGCGGCGCGACATCATGGGCCCGTTCGCCAATGGGCGCCTGACCGACGTCGCGGCGGTAGCCGGCACGGCGATCATCGTGGCACTGAACGTCGTGCTGATCCTGCAGACGTTCGGCGTGTCGATCCCCGGCCTGCCGGACGCCGGCTGAGCCGCCCGCGCAGGCCGTGGATGGCGATGCGAAGGGAGCGTTCAGCGGGAATGACGGCGACGTCCCGGTACGCGTCCGCGATCAGAGGACGTCATCCGCGCCGCGCTGGTCGAACTCGCAGTCCGGCTCACGAAGCGCCTCGAATGGGCTGCCGCTGCTCTGCAGCACGCTCAGAAACACAGCCGCAAGGATATCCTCGATCTTGCTTTCCCGCAGTGGAGGGATCCGCTGCGAAAAGAGCGACGTCGCCACAGCAGTGATCGCCGTGTAGGCCAGCGACATCTTCACGCCGTCGAGCGAACGACGGACGTCGGACGCGCCCACGTCCTTGCAGATCAGGCCGGAGATCTTGGCAGAGGCGTCGTATCCGACCTGGCGGTACTCCTGTAGGATGCTCTCGCGAACGTGGTCGGGAAAGTCCATGAAACTTTCGCAGGCTTTCAGCACGATGTCCGCGACCACCCTCGCCAGCGCAGTCAACTCCGGTATGTCGCGACCGGATAACAGCATGACGACCCGCTCGTGTTGGCGGATCACGAAGCAGCGAAGGCTCGTTCTGATCAGTTCATCGGGATCTTTGAAGTATCGATAGGCCGCCTGTGGTGTCACTCCAGCTTCATTCGCCACCTTTTCGATGCTGATGCCGTCGAAGTTTCTCTGGCGAAACGTCATCCTCGCGGCAGTCGAAAGGATGCGCTCGACGCTCTCGATCGACCGGGCCTGTCTCGGCCTGACCCGAAAATTGCGGATGGCCACGTCGCCGAGTGGCCCGGACAAGACGTCTGTCAATCTACCGATCTCGGATGCGTCATCGAGACCATGACGGATTCCGACCGATCGAAAATTTGGTTCAGGCATCGCAGGATCAGAGGTTCAGTTCACGCGAGGCTGAGACCGAACGACTGCCTTGACATCGGTCGAGCCGGCGGTTGTGTCTCGCTTGCATTGCTTTCTCGCAGTGAACTCGCGCGTCGACGATGCTTCACGGCAAAACGCACTCTTTGTGGTCGACGCACAACCTCCGCTGGGCGATGATACGCCAAAAATGAGAATTTTAAACATATAGTGGATTTAAAATCCTGGTGTACGCATAAGTTGTATGACGGGTCTGCGATCCGAGGATCGACTGAGCGTCAAAGCTGCGTCGTCGGGTCTGCTGGGCCGTGGATTGGATGCAATCGGATCCGAGGTAGTCAGGCTGGGCGGAGCAGGCGCGTCCCGTCGGGCGCTCGCTTTGACTTGTCCGCCGCATCGACCGCAGACGCATCGCTGCCGCCGAGCGCGGGCCCAAGGTCAAAATCCCCGACAGCTAATCTCAGGGACAGAACGGCTCGCGCCGATGTCGCCACAGATCGCCGCATCGCGAGGGCAAAGCTGCCTCTCGAGCGATGACGGGGGGCAGCCTTTCGAGCTGAATCGGGATCACATCCGTCAAGGTGGTTCGGTTCGATCGGGTGTGCCGCCGTACCCGGCCGGGCTCCGGCCGCATCGGGAAGAGCGCCCGTCGGCTCGTGGCCGCTGCCGGCCATGGTTTCCAGGGTCGTGCGACGGTGCTGGAGCTGCCGCTCGTCGGTTTGCTGCGGCAGGATCGCGCCTGAGGGACGCCTGCTCACAGCTTGTGCCTCGCCCGGTGATCCACATCCAATCGGGCCGGCAGAGTCGGTCGCGCTGGTCGCGTGCACGGCCGACACGGCCATCGCGTTGACCCGTGGCGCCGCTGCGGACGGGTCCTTCGAGCTGGTCCGACGTTTCGCGGGTCGCAGGTTGGAGATCGTCGGCTTCGGTCAGATCGGCGCCGCCGTGGTCGAGCGCGCGGCCCATCTCGACGTCGAGGTCGTCTGTTCGGACGAGGGCACGCCGCCCGGCATCGACCATCGCCGTGTCGAGATCCTGGTCGATCGCCGCGGCGTCACCGGTGCCGGCCTCGACCTCTTCCTCGAAGGCCCCGCACTGATGCTCACTGCGCGGTGTCGGACAACGTGGTAATGCAGCCTCGCCACGGCAGCGGCACGGTCGAGACGCGCCGCGCCAGGGGCCGGCGGGTCCGCGACAACCGCGCGGCGCAGTTCGCCGGCCGCTCCCCTGCTGAAGCCCGCGACCTGAGGGAGAATCCATGCGTGCCATCGTCATCCACGCCGCCAAGGACCTCCGGATCGAGGAGCGCGAAGCGGAGCCGGTCGGGCCCGGGCAGGTCGCGGTGAGGATCGGCAGCGGCGGCATCTGCGGATCCGACCTGCATTACTACAACCACGGCGGCTTCGGCGCGGTGCGCCTGCGCGAGCCCATGGTGCTCGGCCACGAGATCGCCGGAACGGTGGCCGAGCTCGGCCCCGGCGTGTCGGGCCTCGCCGTCGGGATGCGCGTCGCCGTCAACCCGAGCCGCCCGTGCCGGCACTGCCGCTTCTGCCTGCGCGGCCTGCCGAACCAGTGCCTCAACATGCGCTTCTACGGCTCCGCGATGCCGATGCCCCACATCCAGGGGGGCTTCCGCGAGCGCCTCGTCTGCGACGCCGTCCAGTGCGTCTCCGCCGCGCGGGCCGGCACGGACGAGCTCGCCCTCGCCGAGCCCTTCGCGGTGGCGCTCCATGCCGTGTCGCGCGCCGGGGCGCTGCCGGGCCGCCGCGTGCTCGTGACGGGCTGCGGCCCGATCGGCGCGCTGGTGGTGGCGGCGGCGCGCCTCGCGGGCGCCGCCGAGGTGGTGGCGACCGACGTCGTCGACGAGCCGCTGGAGATCGTGCGCCGCCTCGGGGCCGACCGGGCCGTGAACGTCGCGGCCGAGCCGGCGACCCTCGCACCCGAGGCGGCCGAGAAGGGCCGCTTCGGCGTCATGTTCGAGTGCTCGGGCAACGAGCGGGCGCTGCGCTCCGGTCTCGACGTCGTGGAGCCCCGCGGCACGGTGGTGCAGCTCGGGCTCGGCGGCGACGTCGCCCTGCCGCAGAACGTGCTCGTGGCCAAGGAGCTGGCGCTGGTCGGCTCGTTCCGGTTCCACGACGAGTTCGCGCAGGCCGTGGCGCTGATTGATCGCCAGAGGGTCGACCTCGCCCCCATGCTCACCGGGCGCTACGACATCGCCGACGCCGTGGCGGCCTTCGAGCACGCCTCGGACCGGCGCCGCGCCATGAAGGTCCAGTTGGCCTTCTGATCCGACCGGGAGCGCAGCCATGAAGCGGAGGACGCCTTGAAGCTTTTCGACCTGAGCGGGCGCCGCGCGCTCGTCACCGGCTCCAGCAAGGGGATCGGGCTCGCCCTCGCCCGGGCGCTGGCCGAAGCCGGCGCCGAGATCGTGCTGAACGCGCGCGACGCGGCCCGGCTGGACGACAGCCGCGCCGCCCTCGCGGCGGAGGGGCACCGCGTCCACGCCGTGGCGTTCGACGTCACCGACCCCGCGGCGGTCGAGGCGGGCGTCGACCGGATCGAGCGCGAGATCGGCCCCGTCGCCATCCTGGTCAACAACGCCGGCATGCAGCACCGCACGCCGCTGGAGGACTTCCCGCACGACGCCTGGGACCGGCTGGTCGCCACGAACCTGCGCAGCGTGTTCCTGGTCGGGCAGGCGGTCGCGAAGCGCATGATCCCGCGCGGGGCGGGCAAGATCATCAACATCGGCTCGGTGCAGAGCGAACTCGCGCGCACCAACATCGCGCCCTACACGGCCACCAAGGGAGCCGTGAAGATGCTCACCAAGGGCATGGCGACCGACTGGGGCCGCCACGGCCTCAACTGCAACGGCATCGGACCGGGCTACTTCAAGACCGAGCTGAACCAGGCGCTGGTCGACGATCCCGCTTTCTCGGCCTGGCTCGCCGGCCGCACGCCGATGGGGCGCTGGGGCGACGTGGGGGAACTCGCCGGCGCGGCCGTGTTCCTGGCGTCCGACGCGTCGAGCTTCGTCAACGGCCACATGCTCTACGTCGATGGCGGCATCACCTCCTGCCTGTAGCGCGTCCGCACCCCTCCGCCTCGCCGACGGGGGCGATTCCCACCCATCTGCCAACCTCGCCGGGATGCGCTCCGGCGTGCCCCCTCGACGGCGCGGACTGGTAGCTTTGCCTGGACCCGGTGGCCCGCTCGGCCCCGAAGCGCGCCTGTCGCGACCGCATCGGCGCGGAGGCAGCCCCGGGCCTGCGCTCCGGGCGCGGAAGCCTGACGGCGAAGCCCGACCGGGCCCTTGACGCGGGCCGGCCTGTTATCGCTAACTTCGCCGGACGGCGGCGCCAGCCCGCCGCCCGCGGGGAGGGACGGGATGCCGGAAGGCGTTCTCAGGTTCGACGACGTCGTCAAGACGTTTGGCGCCACGCGCGCCCTGAAGGGCGTCTCGCTCGACATCCGGCGGGGCGAGGTTGTGGCCCTGCTCGGCGAGAACGGGGCCGGCAAGTCGACCCTCATCAAGGTGCTGGGCGGCCTGTTCCGGCCCGACCGCGGGCAGGTGCTGATCGACGGCGCGCCCTATCGCCATCAGGTGCGCGGGGGGGGCCGCTCGCCCGTGGCCTTCATCCACCAGGACCTCGGCCTCGTCGAATGGATGACGGTGGCCGAGAACATCGGCCTCGCGGGGGGCTTCGCACAGGGCGGCCGGCGCCGCCTCGGGATCGACTGGCGCGGCGCGGCCGAGCGGGCCCGCGACGCGCTCGCCCTCGTGGGCTGCACCTTCGATCCCGAGAGCCGCGTCGCGAGCCTCAGCCGGACCGAGAAGTCGCTCGTCGCCATCGCCCGGGCCCTGATGGTGGACTGCGACTACCTCGTGCTCGACGAGCCCACGGCGAGCCTGCCGGCCGACGAGGTGGAGCGGCTGTTCGCGGCCGTGCGCCGGCTGAAAGCGCGCGGCGTCGGCATGATCTACGTGTCGCACCGGCTCGACGAGGTGTTCCGCATCGCCGACCGCGTCGCCGTGATGCGGGACGGGCTCAAGGTCGGCGAGAAGCCGGTCGCCGACACGACTCCCGCCGAACTCGTCAGCCTCATCGTGGGCCGCTCCGACCTCGAGCTGTTCCGCAAGGCCGATCTCGCGCCCGGCCCCGTGCGGGCCTCGGTCACGGACCTGCGGACGCCCTCGGCCGGCCCGGTCTCGTTCGAGGTCAGGCAGGGCGAGCTGCTCGGCCTCGTGGGGCTGCGCGGCGCCGGGCAGGAGGAGGTCGGGCGCGCGCTGTTCGGCGCGGTCCCGCACAGCGGCCGCGTGCTGCTCGACGGGGCGGAGCCGGACCTGTCCTCGCCCATCGCGGCCATGCGGTCGGGCCTTGGGCTGATGGCGCGGGACCGGATGGAGGAGTCACTCTGCCCGTCGCTGTCGGTCCGGGAGAACTGCTTCATCAACCCCGGGGCGGCGGGGCGGGGCCTGTTCGCCCCGATGGCGCCGGCCCGCGAGGCGGCGCGGGCGGCCGATCTCGGCGCGCGCGTCGGCCTCCGGCCCAACGACCCCGGCCTGGCCATCGAGGGCCTGTCCGGCGGCAACCAGCAGAAGGTCGTGGTGGCCCGATGGCTGGCGACGGGGCGCCGGCTGCTGGTCGCCGAGGACCCGACGGCCGGCGTCGACATCGGCGCCAAGGCCGACATCTACCGCCTGATCGGCCGCGCGCTCGGAGGTGGGCTCGCCGTCGTCGTGGTCTCGACGGATTTCGAGGAGGTGGCCCACATCTGCCACCGCGCCCTCGTCTTCAACCGCGGCCGCATCGTCGCGGAGCTCGTCGGCGACGCGCTGACGACGGGGGGCGTCATCACGGCCGCCTCGGCGTCGGAGGCGGGCCTCCACTCGTCCGTCCTGCCCGCCGCCTGAGCCTTCGAGCGAGGACAGCCCATGGCCACCAACTCCATCCGCTCCGACGCCCTGGAGCCCACGCGTCCCGAACTCAGGGCCGCGCGCCCGCGCGAGCGGGCCATGCGCCTGCTCCCGGTCTACGGCCTGCCGATCCTGACCCTCCTGCTCATCCTGGGCTTCTCGCTGGCCCTGCCCGACACCTTCCCGACGATGCTGAACCTGCGGTCGATCGTGTCCGACAAGGCCATCATCGCGCTGCTGTCGCTCGGCGCCATGATCCCGATGGTGACGGGCAAGATCGACCTCACGGTGGGCTACGGCATCGTGCTCTGGCACGTGCTCGCCATCAGCCTGCAGACCGTCTCGGGCCTGCCCTGGCCGGCCGCGGTGCTGATCGTCGTGGCCCTGTCGGCCGCGACGGGGCTGCTGAACGGCCTCCTGGTCGAGGTGGCGCGCATCGACGCCTTCATCGCGACGCTCGGCACCGGCACGGTGCTCTACGCCCTGGCGCTCTGGCACACGGGCGGCCGGCAGGTGATCGGCGTTCTGCCGCGCGACTTCCTGGCGCTGAACTCCACCTTCGTGTTCGGCCTGCCGATCACGGGCTTCTACGTGCTCGGGCTGGCTCTGGCCATGTGGTTCGTGCTCGAACACGTGCCGCTCGGCCGCTACCTCTACGCCATCGGCGCGAACCCCAAGGCCGCGGCGCTGAACGGCATCCCGGTCGCGCGCTTCACGGTGCTGGCCTTCGTGGCCTCGGGCACGCTCACCGGCGTCGCCGGCGTGCTGCTCGCCGCCAAGCTCAGGATCGGGCAGGCCAGCGTCGGGCTGGAGTTCCTGCTGCCCGCGCTCGTCGGCGCCTTCCTGGGATCGACCACCATCAAGCCGGGCCGCGTCAACGTGTGGGGCACGGTCGTGGGCGTCGTCATCCTGGCGGTCGGCATCTCCGGCATCCAGCAGATCGGCGGCTCCTTCTGGGTGGAGCCCCTCTTCAACGGCACCACGCTGCTCGTCGCCATCGGCATCGCGGGCTATGCCCAGCGCCGCCGCGCCTCCATGGGCCGCGCCGCGCTGCTCGACATATCGAGGGCCCCAACGGCCCCGATCACCACGGAGGAAACGCGATGAGATCGATGCTTCTGGGCGCCGCGGCCGCGCTGGCCCTCCTCGCCGCCGGGGGAGCGCGCGCCGACGAGCTCGCCGACGCCAAGGCGAGGGTCGCGGCCGCCACGGCGCGCGTGACCAAGTGGGACGGACCCACCACCGGACCCAAGGCCGCGCCGGGCAAGACGATCATCTACATCGCGGGCGACCTCCGGAACGGCGGCACCGAGGGCGTGTCGCGCGGCGTCGGCGAGGCCGCGAAGGCGATCGGCTGGACGCTGCGCATCCTCGACGGGCGCGGCGACATCTCGGCCCGCACGGCCGCGGTGAACCAGGCCATCGCGCTCAAGCCCGACGGCATCGTGCTCGGCGGATTCGACGCCGTCGAGCAGAACGCCGCGCTGGCGACCCTGAAGGCCGCCGGCATCCCCTACGTGGGCTGGCACGCCACCGTGGCGCCGGGGCCGGACCCTGCGACCGGCATGTTCGCCAACGTCAACACCCGCATCTCCGACGTCGCCCAGACGGCGTCCGACCTCGCCATCGTGGATTCGAACGGCAAGGCGGGCGTCGTGATCTTCGGCGACTCCAACTACGAGATGGCCATCGGCAAGGCGCGCATGATGGAGGCCGACATCAAGAAGTGCCCCGGCTGCACCGTGCTGAGCCTCGAGGATTCGCCCATGACCGAGGCCTCGACCCGCATGCCGCAGCTCACCACCTCGCTGCTGCAGCGCTTCGGCGCCAAGTGGACCTACTCGCTCGCGGTGAACGACCTCTACTACGACTTCATGGCGGCCTCGCTCGCCGCCGCCGGCGTGGACGGCACGGGGGCCCCGCACAACATCTCGGCCGGCGACGGCTCCGAATCCGCCTTCCAGCGCATCCGCGCCAAGGAGTACCAGATCGCCACCGTGGCGGAGCCGCTGACCGAGCAGGGCTGGCAGCTCGTCGACGAGCTCAACCGCGCCTTCGCGGGCCAGCCCTGGTCGGGCTACGTGTCGCCGGTCCACCTCGTGACGGCCGAGAACATCGCCTACGACGGCGGCCCGCGGAACGTCTTCGACCCCGACAACGGCTACCGCGACGCCTACAAGAAGATCTGGACCGGCCAGTAGTCCCGCCGCGCCCGTCGAGATCGGCCGAGCGACGCGCATCGGCTCGATCCCGACGGGACCCCGGGGATCGCGGTCGCCGACCTCCGCCAGCCGAACGGCCTCGCCTTCGGCGGCCGCAAGCGCGACCGCCTCTACCTCACGGCCCAGACCTCGCGCCATGCCCTCTACGCCGATCAACACCCCGCCGGGTGGTGACGAGCCGGCCGCCGCGGCCCGGCCGGCCCCCACCATGGCCGACGTCGCGGCGCGGGCCGGGGTGTCGGCCATGACGGTGTCGCGCGCGCTCAAGAGCGGCAGCACCGTGTCGGCGGCGACACGCGCGCGCATCATGCAGGCCGTGGAGGAGCTGGGTTACGTGCTGGATCTCACGGCCGGCACCCTGTCGTCCAAGCGCACCGGCTTCGTCGCGGTTCTGATCCCCTCGCTCAACAACTCCAACTTCTCCGACACGGCCCGCGGCATCGAGCGTCGCCTCGAAGGCAGCGGGCTGCAGATGCTGCTCGGCGCGACGGACTACGACGTCCGCAAGGAGGAGCAGCTCATCGAGGCGATGCTGCGCCGCCGCCCCGAGGCCATCGTGGTGACGGGCGGGCGCCACACCGGGCGGGCGCGCCGCCACCTGGCGGCGGCGGGCATCCCGGTGGTCGAGATGTGGGACCTCCCTGACGCGCCGATCGAGCACGTCGTCGGCTTCTCCAACGCCGCCGCGGCCGGCGCGATCGTGGAGCACCTCCACGGGCGGGGCTACCGATGCATCGCCTACATCGGCGGATCGACCGACCGCGACACGCGCGGCCTGGACCGCCGCCGGGGCTATGAGAGGGCGGTGCGCGACCTCAAGCTCCCGCCGGGCCTGACGATCGCCTGCGGCGCTCCCCCGATCGCCATGCAGCAGGGCAGCGAGGCCGTGGTCGACCTGATGGAGCGGCATCCGGAGGTCGACGCGGTGCTGTGCGTGTCCGACCTTTCGGCCTTCGGGGCGTTGGCCGAGTGCCAGCGCCGGGGCTGGGCGGTGCCGGGCCGCCTCGCGGTCGCCGGCTTCGGCGACTTCGAGCTGTCGCGCTCCTGCCATCCGCGCCTCACCACGGTCTCGGTCGACGCCGAAGGGATCGGCGAGGCGGTGGGCCGGCTCCTGCTCCGGGCCGTCGCGTCCGGGCGCGACAACGCCGTCCTGCCGCCCGAGACCGTGCGCACCCCCTTCGCCGTCATGGCCCGCGAGACGAGCTGAGGGCCTCACCCGCCCGGACGCGCAGGCCGCAGCGCGTTGCGCTGGGGGGACCGCTCCGCCATAGGTGCGGCATGGCTTCCCCCGTCGTCCGCTTCGCCCCGTCGCCCACGGGCCGCATCCACATCGGCAACGCCCGGCCCGCGCTGCTGAACGCGCTCTTCGCCCGGGCGGCCGGAGGGCGCTTCGTGCTGCGCTTCGACGACACGGACGTCGAGCGGTCGCGCGCCGAATATGCCGAATCGATCGAGGCCGACCTGCACTGGTTGGGCGTCCGGCCGGACCTCGTCGTCCGCCAGTCGGACCGGTTCGCGCTCTACGCCGCCGCGGCGGACCGCCTGCGCGGGCAGGGCCGGCTCTATCCCGCCTACGAGACCGCCGACGAACTCGACCGGCGCCGCAAGCGCCTGCAGGCGCGCGGGCTGCCCCCGGTCTACGACCGCGCGGCGCTGAAGCTGACGCCCGAGCAGGTCGCCGCCTTCGAGGCGGAAGGCCGCCGGCGGCATTGGCGCTTCAGGCTCGATCACCGCACGGTCGCCTGGGACGACCTCGTGCGGGGGCCCTGCACGGTGGACTGCGCGTCGCTGAGCGACCCCGTGCTGGTGCGCGCCGACGGAAGCTACCTCTACACGCTGCCCTCGGTGGTCGACGACGCCGACCTCGGCATCACCCACGTCATCCGCGGCGAGGACCACGTCACCAACGCGGCCGTGCAGATCCAGATCTTCGAGGCGCTCGGCGCGGCCGTGCCCGCCTTCGCTCACCACAACCTCCTCACCACGGCCGCGGGCGAGGGCCTGTCGAAGCGCTCCGGGGCGCTGGCGATCGGCGCGCTGCGCGACGAGGGCGTCGAGGCGCTGGCCGTCGCCGCCATGGCGGTGCTGACCGGCTCCTCCGCGGCGGTGCGGCCCGTCGCCTCGCTCGACGCGTTGGCGGAAGGCTTCGACCTCAGGCACCTGTCGCGCGCGCCGGCGCGGTTCGACGAGGCGGAGTTGCGCGCCCTGTCGGCCAAGGTCCTGCACGGACTGCCTTTCGATGCCGTCGCGTCCCGGTTGGCGTTGTTCGGCATCGTCGGCGCCAAGGCCGAGCCGTTCTGGGCGGCGGTCCGTGGAAACCTGTCCCGCTTCGCCGAGGTCGCCGAATGGTGGAGCGTCGTCGAGGACGTGGTCGAGCCGGCGGTCGAGGACGAGGCCTTTCTCGACCGCGCCGCGGCGCTCCTGCCGCCCGAGCCCTGGGGTGCCGACACCTGGGGGGCCTGGACGGCGGCGCTGAAGGCCGAGACGGGCCGCAAGGGTCGCGCCCTGTTCCATCCGCTGCGCCTGGCGCTCACGGCCCGCGACGCCGGGCCGGACCTCAAGGGGCTGCTGCCGCTGATCGGACGGGCTAGAGCGTCGGATCGGATCCGCGGAACTCCCGCGTGAGGTCGAGGGCAGCCGGCGGCGCCGGCGCGGCCGGCAGCGGCACCGGCTTGGCCTTGGCCCGCTTCGACGGAGGCGGGGCGGGGGTCGACGGCTTGGCGGCGCTCGGCACCGGTTTCGGAACCGTCGCGGTCGGTCGCGCCATGGCGGCGGCCAGCTCCGCCGTGACGGTGACGTCGCCCTTGTGCGGCTGCAACAGCGCCTCGGCGCCGGCCAGCGCCTCCGCCCAGCTCTGGTGCGGAGCCCGGCAGGCGCAGCTCTTGGCCGGACCCTTGAGGTAGCCGAAGGCGGCCGGGAGCGCCGAATAGGGGGAGCCGTCGGTGGCGGTGGCGCCCGCCACGTCTCCGTCCCCGCCCGCATAGGCCGAGGCCTCGGCGGCCGGGCACTGCGCCTGGCAGATCCGGTCCATGTCGGCCATCCGGTCCGACGCAACGTCGACGGCCAGGGGATAGAAGGCGCCGTCGCAATGGCGCACGCAGAGCACCCGGCTCGCGCGGGGCTTGGCGGCCGGCCCGGCCGGCGCGTCGGGGTCTACCGGCACCGCCTCGACGGGCCCGTCGCCCGCGGGGGCAGGGTCGGCCGTGCATTGCGCGTCGAACCGCGCCTGCAGGTCGCGGCGCCGGTCGTCGTCGGCGCCTCCGTCGTCCCGAGCGGCGGCTCGGTCCTGCATGCGCTGCAGCCCGACCTGCAGCAGTCCGATCCGGCGCGCGAGCGCGCGGCAGGGCGCCGAGTCGGGATCGTCGAAGAACCCGTCGCCGCAGCCGGTGCGGTTCGCGTCGTCGCGCGCGCGCAGGATCTCGTCGCGCTGCCGCCGCATGGCCGCGTCGGCCTCCGCGGGATCGGCGGGCGCCCCCGCGGCGTCGATCGCGGCGCGCAGGGCCGAGCAGTCGACCGCCTGCGCGGTCGCGGCGCGAGGGAGGAGGGAGAGCGCGGCTGCGAGGGCGAGGGCCGAAGCGGGGAGCCTTCGCGGTCCGGGGCGGGTCATGGCGCAAAGCATGCCGAGTTTCTTGGCCGAAACAAGGAGCTCCGTTAACCTCGGCGTTTCGGCGCGGCCCGTGCCGCGCAGCCCACGGATCCCGTCATGCGCGCTCAAACAATCCTGGCCTCGGCCGCCCTGGCGCTGCTCTGCGCGCCCGCCGTCGCGGCCGACGGCCCCGACCTGATCTTCAAGGAGTCGACGAAGTGGCGTGCGCTGACGCCGAACGACAAGCTCGCCACCTACGCGGTCGACGACCCGTCGGTCGACGGCGTGGCCTGCTTCTACACGGTGCCGGAGAAGGGCGGCGTCGCGGGCGCGCTCGGCGTCGCCGAGGAGGTGTCCGACGTGTCGCTGGCCTGCCGGCAGGTCGGCCCGATCAGGATCAAGGACAAGCTCGGGCAGGGCGACGTGATGTTCTCGGAACGCCGCTCCTTCGTGTTCAAGCACATGCAGATCGTGCGCGGCTGCGACGCGAAGCGCAACACGCTCGTCTACATGGTCTATTCGGACAAGCTCATCGACGGCTCGCCGAAGAACTCGACCTCCGCCGTGCCGATCATGCCCTGGGGCGCGGCGGGCGAGCCGCCGCGCTGCGGCGATTCCTTCAAGGGCTGACCCGCGCCCGTCAATCGCCGCAGCGGATGACGATGTCGCCGGGGTTGCCGTGCAGCGCCTCGGACTTGTTGCTCGCCTGGATGGCGCCCGTCACGTCCTCGACGGTGCCGTAGGCCAGCACGTGGGCGTGGCCGTGCGATTCGCACCAGCTGTCGGCGACGACGCGGCCGCAGTCCATGCCCGCATGCATGCATTCTCCGATGCCGTAGCCGTCGCTCGATGGGATCACGTAGTTCTCGGCCGCGCGGGCCGGCGGGGCGGCGAAGGGGATCAGGAGGGCGATGGCGGCGAGCGCGCGCAGGCTGTGAGCCTTGGAGGCCATGGAGGGTCGGGTCCCGATGCGTTGGCGATGTCGTGGCGACAGCGTGGCGAGTCGGGGTCACTAAAGTTTTAACGATCTCCGGGCTCAGTCCTCGTGCCGGAACGGCAGGTGCTCGCCGAGCTGCTCCACGGCGCTCTCGACATAGCCGCGCTCGTGGTCGAGGTAGTCGGCGATGGCGGCGGCGAGCCGCGGGTCGGCGATGTCGTGAACCGAATAGGTGGTGGTCGGCCGGTAGCCGCGGGCGAGCTTGTGCTCCCCCTGCGCGCCGGCCTCGACGCGGGCGAGGCCGCGCGACAGCGCGAAGTCGATGGCCTGGTAGTAGCAGACCTCGAAATGGAGGAACGGGTGCTCCTCGATGCAGCCCCAGTTGCGGCCGTAGAGGGCGTCGTCGCCGATGAAGTTGATGGCGCCCGCCACGTAGCGGCCGGCGCGCTTGGCCATGACCAGGAGGATTCGGTCCGCCATGGCGGCGCCGATCTCGGAGAAGAAGCGCCGGTTGAGGTAGGGCCGGCCCCACTTGCGCGAGCCGGTGTCCATGTAGAAGGCGAAGAACGCGTCCCAGTGCTCCTCGCGGATGTCGGGGCCGGTGAGGTGCTCGATCGTGATACCGTCGGCGAGCGCGCCCTCGCGCTCCTTGCGGATGTTCTTGCGCTTGCGGGAGGCCAGCGCGGCGAGGAAGTCGTCGAAACCCGCGTAGCCGTCGTTGACGAAGTGGAACTGCTGGTCGGTGCGCTGCAGCCAGCCCTGGGCGCCGAGGCTGTCCCACTCGGTTTTCGTGACGAAGGTCGCGTGCGTGGAGGAAGCCTTCACCTCCTTGCGCAGCGCGCGCAGCCCCGCCGCGAGGTAGCCGTGCGCGGCCTCGACGTCCTGCCCCGGCGAGACCAGGAAGCGGCGCCCGGTCGCCGGCGTGAAGGGCACCGCCACCTGGATCTTGGGATAGTAGCGCCCGCCGGCCCGCGCGTAGGCGTCCGCCCAGGAATGGTCGAAGACGTATTCGCCCTGGCTGTTGGTCTTGACGTAGGTGGGCGCCGCGGCGACGAGGCGGCCGTTCTCCTCCACGGCGACGTGGGCAGGCGCCCAGCCGCTGCGGCCGCCGACGCAGCCCGACGTCTCCAGCGCTCTCAGGAAGGCGTGGCTGAGGAACGGGTTGTGGCGTTCGCCCGCGCGGTCGGCCTCGGCCCCGTCCGGCGCGGGCGGGTTGGCGCAGCGGTCCCAGTCGGCGGCGGGGATGGCGGCGATGGATGTCGCGACCTGGACGGTGATCGGTGAGGTCATGAAAGCCTTCGATCCTGCCCGCCGTCGCGGCCGTGGCGCGGCGGGGCGTGGCGGGCGCCGCCTCTCGCATCCGCGAAGGCGGCCTCTCCCTTAAGGTCTTCCTCGCCCGCCGGGCGTCAAGGCGCGAACCCCTCGAACACCATCTGATCCGCCCATCTCGCGGCACGTTGCCGCTGATCGGGCGTCCGCACGGTCCAGCTCATCACCGGCCGCCCCAGCGCGGCGCGGAACAACTGCGGCGCGGCGTGGGGCAGGTCGTGCACGCGCCAGGACAGGAAGTCCGGCCGCGTGTCGCCGACGTGCAACAGCGCCGCGAGCCCGGCGCGCAGGTCGGGCGACAGGTCTGCCCATTCGGGGTCGTCGTAGGAGCCCTCGGCCACGATGCCGAGCGGGTTCGGCAGGCCGCCCGCGCGCAGGTGCGCCACCACCGCGGGGTCGAAGCTCTTGACCGCGAGCGGCCCGGCATAGCCGGCCGCGATCTCGGCCACGCGCTCGGCCAGCCGCATGTCGCCCGAGAAGCGGCTCTTCACCTCGCAGACCAGCGGCACGCGCCCGCCGATGAGCGCCAGCAATTCGCCGAGCGTCGGGATGCGGTCGCCGGCCGCGCCCGACAGCGGGATCTCGGCGAGCTCCGCCGCGCGCCGCCCGGCGACGGGCCCGGAGGCGCCCGTCAGGCGGCCGAGGTCGAAGTCGTGGAACACGACGGCCTCGCCGTCCGCCGTGAGCTGGACGTCGCACTCGATCGCGAAGCCTCGCGCGGCCGCGGCCCGCGCGGCCGCGAGCGAGTTCTCGATGAGACCGGCCGTCCGGTCGTGCAGGCCGCGGTGCGCGATGGGGCGCCGGACCAGCCAGTCCGGCGCGTTCGGGGCGCCGATCACGCGCGGATGCTGAACAGCGCTTCGACCTCGACGGCGCAGCCGAGCGGCAGCGACGCCACGCCGACCGTCGAGCGCGCGTGACGGCCGCGGTCGCCGAGCACCTCGACCATGAGGTCGGAGGCGCCGTTCATGATGAGCGCGAGGTCGGTGAAGTCGGGGGCGGCGTTGATGAAGCCGCCGAGCCGCACGCAGCGCTCGATCCGCTCGAGGTCGCCCAGCGCCGCCTTGGCCTGGGCGAGCAGGTTGATCGCGCAGTTGCGCGCGGCGGCGCGGCCGGCCTCGCCCGGCACGTCGGCGCCGAGCTTGCCCTTGTGGGCTGCGTCGAGCTTGCCGTCGGGGCCGAGCGCGAGCTGGCCCGAGATCACCAGCGTGTCGCGGCCGAGCACGAAGGCCACGTAGTTGGCCACCGGCGCCGCGGCGGGGGGCAGGGTGATGCCGAGTTCGCTCAGCCGCGCTTCGATGGTCGCCATGATGTGTCTCCCCGGCGGCCGTCCGCCGGTCCGCCCGCGGCTCACCGTCTAGGTGAGATCGGCGCCCGGCGCCATCGATCTCAGTTCCGCCACGTCGGGCCGCGATGGTCGGGGCTCGTCCTGGAGCCTGCCCGCGTGAACCGCTTTCCCCTCGCCTGTCTCACCGCCCTCGCCGTCGCGGCCACTGCAGCGGCCCCCGCCCTGGCCGAGGACGCGCCCGTGGTCATGGCGGCGCATCACGCGGTCTACAAGCTGACGCTCAAGACCGCCAAGGGCACCAACGCGCCGGCCTCGGCACAGGGCGGCATCGACTACGACTTCACCGGCTCGGCCTGCGACGGCTACACGACCAACTTCCGCCAGATCGTCGAGATGCAGCCGACGGAGGGGGACTCGAAGCTCAACGACATGACGTCGAACACCTTCGAGAACGACGCCGCCACCGACTATACGTTCAACACCAAGACCTCCGCCGACGACGACACGCCGGACACGGTGGCCGGCAAGGCCCAGCGCGGCCCGGACGGCAAGATCGCGGTCGACGTCAAGACGCCGACGGGCCGCGCCGACTTCGGCGCCGACGTGCTCTTCCCCACCCAGCATCTGCGGCGGATCATCGCCGCGGCGGAGCACGGCGACAAGATCCTGTCGGCCGACATCTTCGACGGCTCCGAGACCGGCAAGAAGCTGTTCCACACGCTGACGGTGATCGGCGCCCCGCTGACCGACACGCCGGACGATCCGGCCGGCCGGACCGAGGCCATGAAGGGCCTGCGCCGCTGGCCCGTGGTGATCAGCTACTTCGAGGACGGCAAGGACCAGCCCGACTACGTGCTGTCCTCCGACCTCTACGAGAACGGCGTGTCGCGCGCGCTGAAGCTCGACTACGGCGACTTCGTGCTGGCCGGCGCCCTCGACCAGCTCACGGTCGCGCCGCCGGCCGGGCCGTGCAAGAAGTGACGCGGCGGGGCGAGCGGCGGCGCGCGGTCGCCTGCTCCCGCCCGATCGCCGTCCGCCTCAGCGGCGCGACAGGCGCTCGTGGGCCTGGACCACGTCTTCGGGGCTGACGCCGATCTCGGCGGCGACGAGCAGCAGCAGCGGCTCGTCGCTCACGACGTGGTCCATGACGCCGAGCAGGAACCCCGGATCGGCGGCCGCCTGCCGGAGGTCGCCGGAGCCGATCCCGGACAGGGCCAGGAAGCGCTCGGCGTGGTCGGGATTGCCCGCGATGAATGTTAAGGCTTGAATGGCAATGAAGTCGGGGTCGACGGCCGGAGCCTTCCGCCGCGATGGACCGGTCGGGCCGTTTCTCATGTTGATGCTTTTCCCGTGCTGGTGTCGTTCACCTTCGGCTAACCCTGGCCGGACGAAGCGAGCCGCCCCCGGCGAGTTTCGCCCGACCCAGGCGCAGGCCTGAAGCCACCGAGGCGCCGAGAATGTCCAAAACGATCCTGATCGTCGAAGACAACGAACTCAACATGAAACTCTTCAGCGACCTGCTGGAGGCCAACGGCTACGCGACCGTGCAGACCCGCAACGGGGTCGAGGCCGTGGGCCTGGCGCGGCAGCACCGGCCCGACCTGATCCTGATGGACATCCAGCTCCCGGAGGTGTCGGGCCTGCAGGTGACGCAGTGGCTGAAGGACGACGACGACCTGCGCGCCATCCCGGTCATCGCCATCACGGCCTTCGCCATGAAGGGCGACGAGGAGAAGATCCGGCAGGGCGGCTGCGAGGCCTACCTGTCGAAGCCCATCTCCGTGGTGAAGTTCCTGGAGACCGTCCGCAACTACCTCGGCGACGCCTGAAGGACCCGACATGACGGCGCGCATCCTGGTCGTCGACGACGTCCTCGCCAACGTGAAGCTGCTCGAAGCGCGGCTGTCGGCCGAGTATTTCGACGTCCGCACCGCCTCGGACGGCATCGAGGCCCTGAACCTGTGCGCCCGCGGCTCCTTCGACGTCGTGCTGTGCGACGTCATGATGCCGGGCATGGACGGTTTCGAGGTCTGCCGCCGCCTCAAGGCCGCCCCCGCCACGGCGCACATCCCCGTGGTGCTGATCACGGCGCTCGACGGCACGGCCGACCGCGTTCGCGGCCTCGAAGCGGGCGCCGACGACTTCCTCACCAAGCCGGTCGACGAGCTGGCGCTGGTGGCCCGCGTGCGCTCGCTCGTCCGGTTCAAGCACGTGGTGGACGAGCTGCGCCGACAGGTCGCCACCTCGGCCACCATCGGCCTGCCGTCGTCGGGCAAGGACGCGCCGCTGGTCGACGAGGGCGGTCGCGGGCGCGTGCTGCTGGTCGAGGACCGCCAGGTGTCGGCCGAGCGGCTGGCCAAGACGCTGTCGGAGTCCCACACGGTCGACCTCGAGGCCGTGGCCGACGACGCGCTGTTCCGCGCCGCCACCGGCGGCTACGACCTCGTGGTGCTGAGCTCGACGCTCAAGGACTACGATTCGCTCCGCGTGTGCAGCCAGCTCCGCTCGCTGGAACGGACCCGCGACCTGCCGATCCTGCTCCTGGCCGAGGGCGAGGACCGCGCGCGGATCGTGCGCGGGCTCGACCTCGGCGTGAACGACTATCTCCTGCGCCCCGTCGACCGGAACGAGCTGATGGCACGCGTGCGCAGCCAGCTCCGCCGCAAGCGCTACGCGGACCGGCTGCGCGAGATCATGCAGGCCTCCCTGCAGATGGCCGTGACGGACCCGCTGACCGGCCTCCACAACCGCCGTTACCTCGAATCGCACCTCGGGGAGCTGATCGACGCGGCCGCCGACGGCGACAAGCCGTTGTCGCTGATGATCCTCGACATCGATCACTTCAAGTCGGTGAACGACACCTTCGGCCACGACGTCGGCGACGAGGTGCTGCGCGGCTTCGCCGAGCGCGTCAGGACGGCCATCCGCGGCGTCGACGTGTTCTGCCGGCTGGGCGGCGAGGAGTTCATCATCGTGATGCCGGACACGTCGCTGGACACCGCCGGGCGCGTGGCCGAGCGCATCCGGCAGACGGTCGGGGGCACCGACTTCCCGATCGACAAGGGCGCGCGGCAGATCGCGGTCACGGTGTCGATCGGGCTCGCCGAGAGGCGCAACGGCCGCGAGGCCGAGGCCATGCTGAAGCGCGCCGACCGCGCGCTGTACCGGTCCAAGGCCGCTGGCCGCAACCGCGTGTCCGCCGACGCCGCCTGACGCATCCGGCCCTGCGCGCGGCTCACATCCTTCGCCGCCTGTCCACCGAACATTTCGACCTTTTCGTCCGGACAGCTTGACAGACGGTGAGATGATGTAAAGGTTTGCCCCGTATTTTCATCAATGTCGCCGGACGGGCTCACAGTCCGGATCGGCGGCAGGGTTCGGACGGCGGAGACGCCGTCCATCGAAACCCTACGGAGTGCTCAGGTCCGCCGCATCTCCTGGGTCCGTGGGGTCGGCCGGTTCGGAAGTGGCTAGAGTGGCCTCCTCGATCGCCACTTCCGACCGGCCACCATCTCGCGATGGCCAACGAAAAAGCCGCCCGGCGACGGGCGGCTTTTTTCATGCGCGGGTGCCCGGATCGCCGGCTCGCGCCGGCGCCCGAACCTCGCGGATCACTTGATCTTGGTTTCCTTGAACTCGACGTGCTTGCGCACGACGGGATCGTACTTCTTGAAGGTGAACTTGTCCGTCTTGGTGCGGGCGTTCTTCTCGGTGACGTAGAAGAAGCCCGTGTCGGCCGTCGACAGCAGCTTGATCTTGATGGTGGCGGCCTTGGCCATGGCGGGTCCTCGCGCGTGCCGCCGCGCGAGGCGACGGGTGATGATACGGAAACAGGAGACCGGCGCCGGCCGTGAGCCACGCTGATCGTCGGCCCGGACACTAGTCGGCCCGGCCGCGATGTCAACCGCGACTCAGGGGCCGATCGGTCAGCGGTGGCGGCGGGAGCGGCGCCAGGGCAGGGGCTCCGACGACGGCCTGCCGGCGGCGCGGTCGGCGCGAGGCCCGTTCCCGCCGCGCCGCGCCCGGCGCTGGCCGCCGCCGACCACCTCGAAGCGCAGGGCGCCGGCCACGGGTGCGACTTCCACCAGCCTCACCTCGATCTCGTCGCCGAGCCGGTAGGTCGTGCCGGTGCGCGTGCCCACCATGGCGCGGCCGGGCTCGTCGAAGGAGAAATACTCGTCGCCGAGGTGCGCGGCCGGCACGAAGCCGTCGGCACCCGTCTCGACGAGGCGCACGAAAAGCCCCGCCTTGGTGACGCCCGACAGGCGCCCCGCGAAGGTCGCGCCGATCTTCTCCGACAGGAAGCCCGCGATGAGCCGGTCGATGGTCTCGCGCTCGGCCGCCATGGCGCGCCGCTCCGCGGCGGAGATGCGCGCCGCCGTCTCGCCGAGCTCCTGTGGCGTCGTGTCGGGCAGCCCGTCGGAGCCGAGGCCTAGCGCGCGGATCAGCGCGCGATGCACCACGAGATCGGCGTAGCGGCGGATCGGCGACGTGAAGTGGGCGTAGCGGCGCAGGTTGAGGCCGAAATGCCCGTAGTTCTCCACGGCATATTCGGCCTGGGCCTGCGATCGCAGCACCACCTCGTTCACGAGGTGCTCGTGTTCCGTGTCCTTGACCCGCCCGAGGATGCCGTTGAACTGCGCCGGCCGGAGCACCTGCCCCTTGGCGAGCTTGATGCCGATGGTCTGCAGGAACTCGGACAGGGCGTTGAGCTTGGTCAGCGACGGCTCGTCGTGCACCCGATAGACCAGCACCTGGCGCTTGTCCTCCAGCGTCTCGGCCGCGGCGACGTTGGCGAGGATCATGAACTCCTCGATCAGCCGGTGCGAGTCGAGGCGCTCGGGCACCGCCACGCGGTCGACCGTGCCGTCGCGGTTCAGCACGAGCTTGCGCTCGGGCAGGTCGAGGTCGAGCGGCGAGCGGCCCTCCCGCGCGCGGTGGGCCAGGCGATAGGCCTCCCACAGCGGCCGCAGCACGGGGTCGAGCAGGGGCGCGGTCGCGTCGTCGACCGTGCCGTCGATCGCCGCCTGCGCCTGGGCGTAGGACAATTTGGCGGCCGAGCGGATCATCACGCGATGGAACGAGTGGCGGCGCTTCTCGCCGTCGGCCGAGAGCACGAGGCGCACCGCCAGCGCGGGCCGGTCGACGCCGGGCCGTAGCGAGCCGAGGTCGGTCGACACGCGCTCGGGCAGCATCGGCACGACGCGGTCGGGGAAGTAGACGGAATTGCCGCGGTCGACGGCCTCGCGGTCCATCGCGGAGCCGGGCGCGACCAGCGACGCGACGTCGGCGATCGCCACCGTGACCACCATGCCGCCGGGGTTGTCGGCCGCGTCGTCCATGGCCGCGTGGACGGCGTCGTCGTGGTCCTTGGCGTCGGGCGGGTCGATGGTGATCAGGGGCAGGGCGCGCCAGTCCTCGCGGCCGGCGAGGCCGGGCGCCTCGACGCGCCCCGCCTCCGCCAGCGTCTCGGGCCGGAACACGTGCGGGATGCCGTGGGTCAGGATCGCGATGGTGCTGACCGCGCGCTCGCCCTTGAGCGAGCCCAGCCGCTCCGCGACGCGCACCGACTGCAACCCCAGCACGCGCTGACGGCCGATCGGCTCGATGGCGACGAGCTCGCCATCCTCGGCGCCGGCCAGCTCCTCCTCGGGCAGGAAATACTCCTCCGAGGCGTTCTTCTTGTCGACGGCCTGGACGCGGGCGCCGTTGTGGCGGCCGGAGCCGTCGCGGTCGAGCCGCACGACGCCGAGCAGGCGGGCGCGGTCGCGCGCGATCATCTTGACCACGCGGCCGGTCAGCGCGGGGTCGTCCGGCCCGGCGTCGGCGGTCGGCTCCAGGCGGAGCAGGGCGCGCTCGCCGACCCCCGGCACGGCGCGGCCCGGCCGGTGCAGCTTCGGCACGTGGACCAGGATGCGCGGCGCGGGGCCCTGCTCGGGCGGCCAGTCGATCGGCCTGGCGACGAGGTCGCCGTCGCGGTCGCGGGACACGATGTCGGCCACCACCATGGCGGGCAGGGCGCCGGCCGCCGCCTCGCCGCGCTTGGCGGAGCGGCGGCGCCCGATCTGCCCCTCCTCCTCCAGTTCGCGCAGCATGCGCTTGAGCGCGATCCGGTCGGACCCCTTGATGTTGAAGGCGCGCGCCACCTCGCGCTTGCGGCTCTTCACCACCGACCCCTTACCCTCGGCGATGAGGGCGGCCTCGCGGGCCATGAAGGCCAGGATCTCGGCCTTGGAGGGCAGGGCGGAGACCGTCTTGTCGTTTTTGGGCATTCGGCTCGGGTGTTCCGGAGGTCGTCGCCCCCAAAGATAGGTGCGGCGGACCGCGAAGGCGAGCCGGCCGCGATGGCGGGTCGCGGGGCGGCTCCGCCCCGACCGCCCTCCCTCGCCAGCCCTCCTGTCCCGCACGGGGAGGGCACGGCGCCCCGACGTCGCGGACCGGGGGCCGCGCGAGGGCGCCGGCGTCAGGCCGTCTTCTTGGCCCGGGGTGCCGCGGCGGCCTTGGGCTTCGGCGAGGCCTTCTCGGCCTTGGGCGCCGCAGCCTTCTTCGCCGGCTTCGCGGGCGCTTCCGGGTCCGCAGCATCGGCCTTGGTGGCCTTCGCCTTGGCGGTCTTCGGCTTCGCGGCCGCCTTGCGGGCCGGCGCCTTCTTGCCCGGCGACAGGCCGGTCTGCTCCGCCTTGGCGGCGATCATCCGCAGCGCGTCCTCCAGCGTCAGCGTCGCCGGGTCGGTGCCCTTGGGCAGCGTGGCGTTGACCTTGCCGGCGTTGACGTAGGGGCCGAAACGCCCGTCGCGGACCGTCACGGGCCCGCCGTCCGGGTGCTCGCCCAGCACGGTGCCGGCCGGCGCGCCGCCCCCGCGCCGGCCGCCGCGCCCCTCCTCCTTGGCGACCACGAGGTCGATCGCGCGGTTGGCGCCGATCCTCAGCACGTCGTCGTCGTCGGCGAGGTTCGCGTAGGTCTTGCCGTGCTGGACGTAGGGGCCGTAGCGGCCGATGCCGGCCAGGATGGGCTCGCCGGTGGCCGGGTGCTTGGCCACCTCGCGTGGCAGCGACAGAAGCGCCAGCGCGGCCTCCATGTCGACGTCGGCCGGCTTTATGCCCTTGGGCAGCGAGGAGCGCTTCGGCTTCTCGCCCTCGCCGAGTTGCAGGTAGGGGCCGAACCGGCCGTCGCGCAGCGTCACCTCCAGGCCCGATTCGAGGTCAGTGCCGAGCAGGCGCTGGCCGGGCTTCTCCGCGTCGCCGATCGGCGGCGCGTCGGGATCCGACGACAGGGTGCGGGTGAACTTGCACTCGGGGTAGTTCGAGCAGCCCACGAAGGAGCCGAACTTGCCGAGCTTGAGCGACAGGCGTCCCGCGCCGCACACCGGACAGGCCCGCGGGTCGGAGCCGTCCTCCTTCGGCGGGAACACCAGCGGCGCCAGTACCTCGTTGAGGTTGTCCAGCACCTCGGTGGTGCGCAGCTCCTTGGTCTCGCCGATGGCGGCCGAGAAGTCGCGCCAGAAATCGCGCAGGATCTGGCGCCAGTCGACCTCGTCGTTGGACACGCGATCGAGGCTCTCCTCCAGCCCCGCCGTGAAGTCGTAGTCGACCCAGCGCTCGAAAAAGGATTCGAGGAAGGCCGTCACCAGCCGCCCCTTGTCCTCCGGCACGAGCTTCTTCTTGTCGAGGCGGACGTATTCGCGGTCGCGCAGGGTCGCCAGCGTGGCCGAGTAGGTGGACGGACGGCCGATGCCGAGGTCCTCCATCTTTTTGATGAGGGCGTCCTCGGAGTAGCGCGGCGGCGGCTCGGTGAAGTGCTGGTCGGCGTCGACCTTGTCGCGGCCGAGCGACTCGCCGCCCGCCATTGCGGGCAGCTTGCCCTCCTGGTCCTCGTCATCGTCGTCGACGCCGTAGAGCACGAGGAAGCCGTCGAAGCGGACCACCTGGCCGGTGGCGCGCAGCTCGAACCGGCGCCCGCCGCTCTCGGCCAGGATGTCGACGGTCGTGCGCTCCAGCTCGGCCGATTCCATCTGGCTCGCCACCGTGCGCTTCCAGATCAGCTCGTAGAGCCTCTGCTGCTCGGCATCGAGGTAAGGCGCCATGTCGCGCGGCAGGCGCGACAGGTCGGTCGGGCGCACGGCCTCGTGCGCCTCCTGGGCGTTCTTGGCCTTGACGCTGTACTTGCGCGGCGCGCCGGGAAGGTAGCGCTCGCCGTAGTTGTCGCCGATCACGCGGCGCACCCCCGCGATGGCCTCGGGCGCCATGTCGATGCCGTCGGTCCGCATGTAGGTGATGAGGCCGGTGGTCTCGCCCTTGATGGTCACGCCCTCGTAGAGCTTCTGGGCGATCTGCATGGTGCGGGCCGGCGACAGGCCGAGCTTGCGCGACGCGTCCTGCTGCAGGGTCGAGGTGCGGAACGGCGGCTGCGGGTGGCGCTTGACCGGCTTGGCCTCGACGGCCGTCACGGAATAGCGCGCCGCCTCCAGCGCGGCCCGCAGCGCCTGCGCCTCCTCGCCGTTTCCGATGTCGAGCCGCGTGATCTTGCGCCCGTCGGCGCCGACGAGCCGCGCCTCGAAGGCGACGTTGGCGGCCGTGCGTAGGTGGGCGACGAGCGACCAGTATTCCCTCTTCTTGAACTCCTCGATCTCGCGCTCGCGGGCGCAGACGAGCCGCAGCGTCACCGACTGGACGCGGCCGGCCGAGCGCGAGCCCGGCAGCTTGCGCCACAGCACCGGCGACAGGTTGAAGCCGACGAGGTAGTCGAGCGCGCGCCGCGCCAGGTAGGCGTCGACCAGCGGCTGGTCGAGCTCGCGCGGGTGCAGCATCGCGTCCCGCACCGCGGACTTCGTGATGGCGTTGAAGGTGACGCGCTCGACCTTCTTGTCCTTCAGCACCTTGCGGGCGCGCAGCACCTCCAGCACGTGCCAGGAGATGGCCTCGCCCTCGCGGTCCGGGTCGGTCGCCAGGATCACCCTGTCCGAGCCCTTCACGGCGCGGACGATGTCGCTCATGTGCTTGGTCGACTTGTCGCCGACCTCCCACAGCATGGCGAAGTCCTGCTCGGGGTCGACGGAGCCGTCCTTGGCGGGCAGGTCGCGCACGTGGCCGAAGGAGGCCAGCACCTCGTAATCCTTGCCGAGATAGCCGTTGATGGTCTTCGCTTTCGCCGGGGACTCGACGATGACGACGTTCATGGATGGGTGATCCTCGGTGAACCGGGGCGGGCCGTCGCGGGGACGGGAGGGGCAGGGCGGCGGGGTGCGGCGGAAAATGGGGGAGGGGTCCGGCCAAGTCAAACGGGGTCGGCGGCGCCCGCCCGTGCAGCCGGCGGTCGTGATCCGCCGGTCCTTCAGTTCCGGCGCGCTGCTCCCGCGGCCGAATCGGGCAGGATGGGCCGCACGACCCGCCCTGCGAGGCTGCGGCGCTGCAGCGCCTCGGTCATCGGCCGCTCGACGAAGCGGTGCAGGGCCAGGGCGCCGAGGACCGCGGCCGCGCAGGCCGACGCGAGGAACAGGACCGGCGGCGCGCCGGCCGGTATCGCGGCCGTCCAGGCGACGCCGAGGAGCCTCACCGCGAAGGGGTGCGACAGGTACAGGCTGTAGGACGCGTCCCCGATCAGGGCGAGGGCGGCGACGGCCGACGCTCCGCGCCAGCGCGGCCCGAGCACGCAGCCGGCGACGATCAGGGCCGCGGGCACCCCCTCCCTGAGGGCGGGGCCGAGCGCGTCGAACCGCCCCGTCCAGGGCCCGAGCGCCACGGCCGCACCGACGCCGGCGCCGACCACGGCCGCCGCCGCCCTGGGGCGGAGATGCACCCCGCGCTCCGCCGCGAGCCCGACGCCGAGGCCGAGCAGGAACTCCAGCAGCAGCCCGTCCGTCCACACGGCCGCCGCTGCGAAGGGCGGGGCGACGAGGCGGCCCAGCGCCACCAGGGCCACGAGCGCCAGCGCCAGCGCGGGCAGGGCTGCGCGGCGCGGCAGCACCATGGCGAGCGCGAACAGGACGTAGAAGAACATCTCGTAGTCGAGCGTCCAGCCCTGCCCCAGCACCGGGTTGAGGGTGCCGTCCCCCCGCGCGACGGGGATGAAGAGGTAGCTGCCCGCCACCCAGGCGGCCCCGCCCGACGCGCCGTTCAAGAGGTGCGGCGAGGCCGCGGCGACCAGAAGGGTCGCGCTCGTGAGAAGCCAGTAGAGGGGGACCACGCGCACCACGCGCCGCGCCATGAACACGAGCGCCCCCCGGCCCGAGCCGAAGCCGCGCGCGGTGAGCAGCATGATGAAGCCGGAGATGACGAAGAACAGGTGGACCCCGAAGCCGAGGTCGAAGAAGCGGTCGAGGCCGAACGCCCCGTCGGTCGCGCGCAGGTCGGCCTCGTGGCCGGCGTGATGCAGCAACACCATCAACGCCGCCGCGGCCCGCAGCACCTGGAGCGACACGAGCGGCGACGGCCGGACGGGTGGGGGGGCGGCCGTCATGGGGTGGGGTTGGGCCTCCGCGGGCAGGCCGGGGACAGGTCCGGTCGCGCGTTGCCGTAGCGCGCTTTGATCCATAAGATCCAGGCTCGATGGTGGCGGGACGATGCGATGAACGAGCCGGGTCTGGGTGAAATCGCGGCGCTGGCGCTCGGCTACGGCCTGGGTTCGATCCCTTTCGGCCTCCTCATCACGCGCGTCGCCGGGACCGCGGACCTCCGCTCCATCGGCTCGGGCAACATCGGCGCCACGAACGTGCTGCGCACCGGGCGCAAGGACCTCGCCGCCCTGACCCTGGTGCTCGACGCGCTGAAGGGCACCGCGGCCGTCCTGCTGGCGCGCTGGCTGTTCGGCGACGCCGCCGCGGTCTTCGCCGGGGTGGCGGCCTTCCTCGGCCACATCTATCCGGTCTGGCTGAAGTTCAGCGGCGGCAAGGGCGTGGCGACCTATCTCGGGTGCCTCATCGGCCTGTGGTGGCCGGGCGCTCTCGCCTTCGCGGTCGTGTGGCTCGCCATGGCCTTCGCGACGCGCCTGTCGTCGGCGGCGGCGCTGGTCGGTTCGATCGCGGCTCCGCTGCTGTTCTTCTCCACGGGGCGGATCACCGACGGCATCGCCTTCGCGCTGATGACCCTGGTGCTGTGGTGGAAGCACCGCGCCAACCTGCAGCGCCTCATGCAGGGCACGGAGAGCCGCATCGGGGCCAAGGCCTGATGGAGGGCGGGCGCGACCTGTCCGACGCGGAGAAGCTGGATTGGCTCCGGCTGACCCGCTCGGAGAACGTCGGCCCGCGCACCTTCGCCAAGCTCCTCCAGCGCTACGGGACCGCCGGCGCCGCGCTGGACGCGCTGCCGGCCCTGGCCAGGAAGGCCGCCGCCCGGCCGATCCGCATCTTTTCGGCGGCCGACGCCGAGGCCGAGTGGAACCGGGCCCGCAAGCTCAACATCCGCTTCGTCGCCTCCTGCGAGCCCGCCTACCCGCCCGCGCTCCGCGCGATCGACGCCCCGCCGCCCGTGCTCGCCGTCGCGGGGCAGGTCGACGTCCTGTCGCGGCCGACCGTCGGCATCGTGGGGTCGCGCAACGCTTCCGCGTCCGGCCTCGTCTTCACCGAAAGGCTGGCGCGAGGCCTCGCCGCCGCGGGCTACGTCGTCGCCTCCGGCCTGGCCCGCGGCATCGACGTGAAGGCCCATATGGCCAGCATCGACTCCGGCACGGTGGCGGTCCTCGCGGGAGGCCACGACCACATCTACCCGGCCGAGCACGAGGGGCTGGCACGCCGCATCTGCGAGCGCGGTGCCCTGATCTCCGAGATGCCGCTCGGCTGGGAGCCTCGCGCGCGCGAGTTCCCGCGCCGCAACCGCATCGTGTCGGGCCTGAGCCTCGGCGTGGTCGTGGTCGAGGCGAGCCGGCGCTCGGGCTCGCTCATCACCGCACGTTTCGCCAACGAGCAGGGGCGCGAGGTGTTCGCCGTGCCGGGATCGCCGCTCGACGCGCGGGCGGACGGCACCAACGACCTGATCCGCCAGGGCGCCACGCTCTGCACCTCCGCCGAGGACGTGATCGCCGCGCTGGCGCCGCGGCGGGACGGCACCCCGTCGGACGCGCTGGGAGAGGCTCCCCGCTTCGAGCCCGAAAGCGAACCGCTCTGGGACGAACTCGACCTGTTCGACGAGGGCCTGCCCGATCAGGCCAACCCCGTCCCCCCGCGGAGTTTCGCCGAGGACGCGCCCGTTCCGCCGGCCCGGCCCGAGGGGGCGACGGCCCGCGTCGCGGAGCTGCTCGGCCCCGCGCCGGTGTCGATCGACGAACTCATCCGCGCATCGGGGCTGGCCCCCTGCGTCGTCCAGGCGGCGCTCGTCGAGCTCGAGATCGACGGCATCGCGCAGAGGCACGACGGCAACCGCGTGGCGCGGCGCTCGCGTTAGCGCTCCTCCGGCTTCAGTCCGGGAGTTCCTTGGCCGTCCTCTCCGATTCGAGCCGCGCCATGTCGAGGAGATAGGTGATCGTGCGGAGCCGATGCCGCGTCGCGAGCTGCCGCAACCCCACGCACATCTCGGCGACGTAGAGGCAGATCTGCTTGTCGCTGGGCGAATAGGGCGGTTGTTTCGTCGGGTCGAACGGTGGATGGCCGGAGGTGGAGCTCAACGCGATGCGCCTTCTGGTTGCTATCGATCCGAAACGATCGCGCTTTCGGACACGCAACCCATAAGTGCTGATTTCTCGCAATTCAACCCGTATTTCGACATGCTCAAGCGGAGGAATCGCGTTCAAGTTGTGCCGCGCGCGATCCTGGAAAGGCGGTCGAGCACGCCCTGGAGGATGTAGGCAGCGGCCATGCGGTCCACGACCTCGGCGCGCCGGGCCCGCGACGCGTCCTGGTCGATGAGGGCCCGGGTGACGGCGGCGGTGGACAGGCGCTCGTCCCAGAAGACGAAGGGGAGCTTCAGGATCGGATGGGCTTGGCGCACGAAGGCGCGGGTCGACTGCACCCGCGGTCCCTCGGACCCGTCCATGTTGAGCGGCAGCCCGATCACCAGGGCCGCGACGGCGTTGTCGGCGAGGATCTGCCCGAGGTCCGCCACGTCGCGCGTGAACTTGGTCCGGCGGATGGTGCGGAACGGCGACGCGATGCGGCGCTCGACGTCGGACATCGCGAGGCCGATCGTCTTGGTCCCGAGGTCGAGTCCGATCAGCCTCTGGTTGCGGCCGAGCAGGGGCGGCAGATCCGCGATGTCGACGGTGGCGCTCATGGCGGGGTCCTTCACGCGGCGGCCCGGCGCCGCCCACCGAAGTCCTATCCGGATGCCGTCCGGGCGTCCTCGTTGATTCCCGCCGCGGCGCGATGATAGAACCCGCCGCTGATCTCCCCCAGCCGCGGAACCAGCATGTCCATCGATCAGGCGACCGTCCGGCGCGTCGCCCAACTCGCCCGCATCACGCTCGCGGAGGGCGAGGTCGAGCACCTGCGTGGCGAGCTCAACGCGATCCTGTCCTTCGTCGCGGAGCTCGACGGCGTCGACGTCGCGGGCGTCGAGCCGATGACCTCCGTCCTGCCGATGCAGCTCCGCCGCCGTCCCGACGCGGTGACGGACGGCGGCATCGCCGCCGCGGTCGTGGCCAACGCGGCCGCGAGCGAGGACAACCTCTTCGCCGTCCCCAAGGTCATCGAATAGGCCGGCGCCGTCCCCGCCGCCGCACCCGCCGCTTCAGCCCGAGTCTCCATGTCCGATCTCACCAGCCTGACCCTCGCCGAGGCGCGCGACGCCGTCAGGTCGAAGAGCCTGTCCTCGCGCGAGTTGACCGAGGCACACCTCGCCGCCATGGCGGCCGCCCGGCCGCTCAACGCCTTTATCACCGAGACGCCCGAGCGCGCGCTCGCCATGGCCGAGGCCGCCGACGGCCGGATCGCCCGCGGCGAAGCCGGCCCGCTCGAGGGGCTGCCGCTCGGCGTCAAGGACCTCTACTGCACGGAGGGCGTTCAGACCACGGCGGGCAGCCGCATCCTCGAAGGCTTCGTGCCGGGCTACGAGTCGACCGTGTCGTCCCAGCTGTGGCGCGACGGCGCCGTGATGCTCGGCAAGCTCAACCTCGACGAATTCGCCATGGGCTCGTCGAACGAGACCTCCCACTACGGAGCCGCCGTGTCGCCCTGGCGCCGGCCGGGCTCCAACGCGGCGCTGGTGCCGGGCGGCTCGTCGGGCGGCTCGGCCGCGGCCGTCGCGGCGCGGCTCTGCCTCGGCGCCACCGCCACCGACACGGGCGGCTCCATCCGCCAGCCCGCGGCCTTCACCGGCACGGTCGGCATCAAGCCCACTTACGGCCGCTGCTCGCGCTGGGGCGTCGTCGCCTTCGCGTCCTCGCTGGACCAGGCCGGGCCGATCACCCGCACGGTGCGCGACGCCGCCATCCTGCTGCGCTCCATGGCGGGCCACGACCCGAAGGATTCGACCTCCGTCGACGTCGCGGTGCCGGACTATGAAACCGCCGTCGGCTCTTCCGTCGCGGGCAAGACGATCGGCATCCCGCGGGAATACCGCATCGACGGCATGCCGGCCGAGATCGACGCGCTGTGGGCCGAAGGTGTCGCTTGGCTGAAGGCGGCAGGCGTCAAGGTGGTGGACATCGCCCTGCCGCACACGCGCTACGCATTGCCGGCCTATTACATCGTGGCGCCCGCGGAGGCGTCCTCGAACCTCGCCCGCTACGACGGCGTCCGCTACGGCCTGCGCGTGCCGGGCCGCGACATCGCCGAGATGTACGGCAACACCCGGGCTGCCGGCTTCGGCCCGGAGGTGCGCCGCCGCATCATGATCGGCACCTACGTGCTCTCGGCCGGCTACTACGACGCCTATTACCTCAAGGCGCAGAAGATCCGCACGCTGGTGCGGCAGGACTTCGAGAATGCCTTCGAGGGCGGCGTCGACGCGATCCTGACGCCGGCCACGCCCTCGGCCGCCTTCGCGGTGGGGGAGAAGACCGGCGACGACCCGATCGCGATGTACCTCAACGACGCCTTCACGGTGACGGTGAACATGGCGGGCCTGCCGGGGATCTCGGTGCCGGCGGGACGCTCCGCCGATGGCCTGCCGCTGGGGCTCCAGCTCATCGGCCGCCCCTTCGACGAGGCGACGCTGTTCGCGCTCGCCGAGGTAATCGAACGCTCCGCGCCGAAGATCGAACTCCCGTCCGACTGGTGGTCCGCCACCGCCTCCGCCCCGACCCGATAGGCCGCCCCAGCATGGCAAAAGCAGCAGAATCCAAGCTCATCGCCGGTGCCACCGGCGACTGGGAGGTGGTGGTCGGCATGGAGATCCATGCCCAGGTGTCGTCGCGCTCGAAGCTGTTCTCCGGCGCCTCGACGGGCTTCGGCGCCGAGCCCAACAGCCAGGTGTCCTTCGTCGACGCCGCCATGCCGGGCATGCTGCCCGTCATCAACGAGGCTTGCGTGGCGCAGGCCGTGCGGACCGGACTCGGCCTCAAGGCCAAGATCAACCACCGCTCGGTCTTCGACCGGAAGAACTACTTCTATCCGGACCTGCCGCAGGGCTACCAGATCTCGCAGTTCAAGCACCCGATCGTGGGCGAAGGCGAGGTGCTGGTCGACGTGACGCCGACCGAGCAGATCCGCGTCGGCATCGAGCGCCTGCATCTGGAGCAGGATGCCGGCAAGTCGACGCACGACCAGTCGCCGGACCAGAGCTTCGTCGACCTCAACCGGTCGGGCGTCGCGCTGATGGAGATCGTGTCGCGGCCGGACATCCGCTCCGCCGATGAGGCCAAGGCCTATGTGACCAAGCTCCGGACCATCCTGCGCTACCTCGGCACCTGCGACGGCGACATGGAGAAGGGCAGCCTGCGCGCCGACGTCAACGTGTCGGTGCGGCGCCCGGGCGCGCCCTTCGGCACGCGCTGCGAGATCAAGAACGTCAACTCCATCCGCTTCATCGGGCAGGCGGTCGACACCGAGGCGCGCCGCCAGATCGCGATCATCGAGGACGGCGGTACGATCGACCAGGAAACGCGGCTCTTCGACCCCGGCCGCGGCGAAACCCGGTCCATGCGCTCCAAGGAGGAGGCGCACGACTACCGCTACTTCCCCGACCCGGACCTGCTGCCGCTGGAATTCGACCAGGCCTACGTGGACGCCCTCGCGGCCGACCTGCCGGAGCTGCCCGACGCCAAGAAGGCGCGCTTCGTGGCGGACTACGGCCTGTCGGCCTACGACGCCTCCGTGCTGGTGGCCGAGCGCGATCTCGCCGCCTATTACGAGCGCGCCGTCGCGGCCGCCGGGACGGGCGGCGCCAAGCGCGACGCCAAGATCGTCGCGAACTGGGTGACGGGCGACATCGCCGCCTACGCCAACTCCGTCGGCCTGTCCGTGCAGGACACGCACCTCACGCCGGAGCAGGTGGCGGGCCTGGTCGACCTCATCGCCGACGGCACCATCTCGGGCAAGATCGCCAAGGACGTGCTCGCGCTCATGACCGGCGAGGAGCGGGACGCCAGTCCGCGCGACATCGTCGAGCGCCGCGGCCTCCGGCAGGTGACCGACACGGGGGCGATCGAGGCGGCCGTGGACGCCATCATGGCCGCCAACCCCGACAAGGTGGCGCAGGTGCAGGCCAAGCCGACCATGCTGGGCTGGTTCGTCGGACAGGCCATGAAGGCCACCGGCGGCAAGGCCAACCCCCAGGCGGTGAACGAGGTGCTGAAGAGCAAGCTCGGGATCTGAAACGGCAGAGAGCCCGATGGCGACACGCCTCGGGCTCTCGTTTCAGGTCGAGCGATCTGGATCGCGCCGCATCGGCGCGAAGACCCCCAGGACCACGGCACGGCTCGATGGAATAGGGCGCGGACCACAAGCGAACCCGCGCCGTGCCGAGATCGGATCACGACAGCTCGGCCAAGTCCATCAACGTTGGGCGAGGCAACCGCGCGAGAAATCCTTCCACGTGCCGGACGCGGTCCCGGCCCGCTTCAGACTGCTCCACTGATGCCCGCATTCCAACATGCGGGCCCGCGCGACCGCGCTCCGCGGGGTGGGATCAGTTTCGGAGGTGTGCTGCGACGGCTGATCGGGCGCCTTGACCGCCGCTGGATGCGACGATGAAGGGGCGGGGGGCGCGGCCGAGGCCTGCCACCCCGAGCCGAGGAGCAGGGCCGCGGCGATCACGGCTCGGCACCCGGAAACGGCGCGGGTCTTTCGGCTCGTCATCATTCGGCGGTGGTCGGGGCTCCAGCCGCAGGCGCCTTGTGGGACGCCGGGGTCGCCGCGGGATGGGTGGCATCGGGATGAGCCGCGGAGGGCTTCGCCACGCCGGAGTCGGCCGTGTTGGTCGTCTTGGCTTCCTCGCGCGTCCACTTCTGGCCGCCGCAGAGGATGTAGGCCACGCAGCCCTTCAGCTCGACCTGACTGTGGCTGAGGATCTTCAGCGTCGCGTCGTAGGTCTTGCCGTTCTGAGGATTGTAGACCGTGCCCTTCCAGTAGTCGTCTTCGGGCTTCATGCTGATGAGCTGCAGGCCGAGGAGGGTCCGCTTGCGCTTGGCCTCGTCCTCGTTCTCCTTGTCGAGCCGCATGGAGCCCTTGGCGTCCGTGGGCTCCTTCATCCAGAAGATGTTGCCGCAGAGCTTGTCGCCGCAATGCGTGATGTGGATCTGCGACTCGTTCTTCTCGGTCGCCCAGTAGCCCGCCGGATCTTCGGCCGCCGCGGCCTGGCCCAACCCGAGGGCACCCAGACCGAGAGCCCCGACGACCCCGAGATAATTCACCCTGACCATCATCACCCTGTCACTCTTCAGCGAAGAACGGCGACGATGGCGGAGACGGAGGGATTCGAACCCTCGATAGGGCTTTACAACCCTATAACGGTTTAGCAAACCGCCGCCTTCAGCCTCTCGGCCACATCTCCGTCGTGCCCGAAACCGGGCAACTCGCATCCGCTCGCTGGAGCGAGGCAAGCTATGCCCCACGCCGTTCGATAATGCAAGAATGCTCTGCGATTTGGGCGAAAGCTGGAGCAGGGCGTGGAGGCGGTGAGGAACACCTCCGTCCCGGCGTGAACCGCGGCCGGAGAGAAGGTTACGGCCCCGGCGCGGTGCCGTTCAGCAATCCGCGCCGAAGTCGCGCCGCACGGCCGTCCGGCGCAGGTCCGGCTCACCCGAGCGCGGCGTCGAGCGCGTGTGGGGAGGCGCACGCCGGCCTGTGGCGCCGTGCAGGCCCGACTTGGGCTTTTGTTGAGCAAGGCCGAGACCTCCCGGCGGCCGGGCTCCTCTCTTCTGGGCCGGAAACAATCGTTGCGGGAATGTCACATCGCGGTCCCAAAGGCGGCGGGAAGGGGTCCGGGATCATTCTAACAATTGTCGAATCTGCGCCACCGCGTATGTTGGCTGGGCGGAGGGGAAACGCCCCACGCATTCGAAGGCTCGATGCTCAACGCCGGTCGCTCCAGAATGGGTAGCGGTACAAATGGCGGTTTCATCGAGCCCGAAGTCGGGGAGCAAGGGGCGCTAAAGGTTCGACGCGACTTTGGAGACGGTCAAATCTCGAAAGTGCTGCGGCTCAAGAAGCAACACCATTCCCGTTGGGTCAACATTTTGGAGGTTTGACGATGAAGCTCGGTAAGAGCCTTCTTCTCGGTTCGGCGGCCGCGATCGCTGCCACCGTCAGCGCCCAGGCTGCCGATCTTCCCGTCCGGAAGGCTGCGCCTGTCGACTACGTCCGCGTCTGCGACTGGACCGGCGTCGGCTTCTTCTACATCCCCGGTACCGACACCTGCATCCAGGTCGGCGGCCTGGTCCGCGTCGAGGCGGCGTTCATCAACCAGTCTCGCCAGTTCTTCCCGTCGGCCGCTCCGCTCCAGGCCACCGGCGCCGCGCTCAACTTCGGCAACCGCGCCGTTGCCGGCCCGGGCACCGTCATCCCGGGTCGCAACGAGGACGCTTCTGGCTTCTTCGCCCGTGGCCGCATCGCGGTCGACACCCGCACGCAGACCGCCTACGGCACGCTGCGCGCCTACGTCCGCTACCAGATCGACCGCCTCCAGGGCGTGTACTCGGGCGGTGGCTCGGCCGGTGGCGCCAACACCTTTGCCAACCAGGGCAACAACAACGCCTATCTCGACAAGGGCTTCATCACCTTTGCCGGCATCTCGGCGGGTCGCCTCCAGTCGTTCTTCGACTTCTACGCCGACAACTACAACTACGAAGGCATCGCCAACTCCGATCTGAGCCAGAACCTCCTCGCCTACACCTACAACGGCGCGGGCGGCTTCTCGGCCACCTTCTCGCTCGAAGACCACAACGGCCGTAACCTGAACTCCCTCGGCGGCGTGGGTATCGGCAGCGCCGATAACTCGGTCGTGAACCCCACGGTGTTTGCCGGCGCACAGTACGGCGGCGAGACGATCCCCGACCTCGTCGGCAACCTGCGCATCGATCAGGCGTGGGGCGCTGCTCAGCTGTCGGCTGCCTACCATCAGGTCAACACGATCTCGGCCGCGACCTTCGGCGTGAACTCCGGCCTCACCCACAAGGATGCCGACGGCTTCGCGGTTCAGGGCGGCATCCAGCTGAAGCTGCCGATGCTCGCGGCGGGCGACGACCTGTGGATCGAAGGTGCCTACGAGCAGGGCGCTTACTCCTACATCGACTCCGTCGGCTACGCGAACGCCGGCTTCAGCTCGCGCAACCTGGGCGGCTTCCAGCACATCGATCACGACGCCATCGCGATCGCCATCCCCGGAAACGCCATCGGCAACTACAACCTGCAGCTCGGCGAGGGCTTCTCGGTGATGGCTGCCATCAACCACTACTTCACGGCGACCTTCCACGACGTGCTGTTCGGCTCCTACATCCAGACGAACTACGGCCGCGCCCGCAACATCGACTGGACGCAGGGTGGTATCGGCAACTCCAGCGAGTACCGCATCGGCAACCAGTTCCTGTACGATCCCGTGAAGAACCTCGAGATCGGTCTGGAGTTCGACTACGCCCACCTCGACCAGACCCTCGCCCACAACCCCGGTCAGGCCGCTTCGGCCCTGCCGATCGGTGTGAGCAAGAACCCCGACTCCTTCGAGGCTCGCCTCCGCATCGAGCGCGACTTCTGAGACCATCGGGTCTGTCAGACAAAGGAGCCCGGCGAGCGATCGCCGGGCTTTCCCCGTTTGTCGCGACCTCTCGTCCGGCAACGGCCGCACGCCCTGTCCGACCCTTCTCGGTTTCGAGACGGCGGCCAGGTCGATGGGGATCATCGAGATCGTCTCGACGTGGCGTCCTGTTGCGCGGCCCCGATCATGAGCCGAGCGAGATACGATGGATGAGGTTGGTCGAGCGCCGGGGGCCTGCCGATCTCTCGGAACGCGTGCCACGGCATCGCGGGATGCCTCGCCGCGGGCTCGCGCGGCGCATGTCGGCCATCCTCGGGCGACGATGTCGGGCTGAGTTGGACGATTCGGGTCGCGACGTCAGGCCGACGGACGGCTGCCGTCAGACGAGATGACGCATCGTCACCGCAGTCGCTGCCGAGACCTGCCAACCGTCAGGGCTCGCGAGGGCAGTGACGGTCACCGACGTGCTGATCGTCGCTCGACCGATGCGCCGAACGTTATCGGGCCGGACGAGAGCCTAGGCCGTGTGGACGAATTTAGAGCAGCAACGCTTTTGGGGATTCCCTTGCTGGCTCAGGTCTGATTCTCATGCCCCGAGGCATTCGGGGGGTGAGATCGATGTCGACGCGAATGACGGAGCAAGACTGGACGCATACACTCGCGGTGTTCCGCGCCTGCCTTCCCCGGCGGGGACGGAAGGCAACAGATGATCGGCTTTTTCTTGAAGCGCTTCATTTTTTCAGCGTCGAAAATGTTCGCTGGCGCGCTTTGCCCGAGCGCTTCGGTTTGTGGAACAGCGTGTGGAAGCGGTTTGATCGGTTAAGCCAGGCCGGCGTGTTCGAAGCCTTCTTCGACACGCTCGCGTCGATGAGCGACACCGCTCATCTCGTTCAGATGTTCGACTCGACTATCGTGCGCGCCCATGTGTCGGCAGCCGGCGCAAAGGGGCAGCACGGACAAGCCCTCGGTCGCTCTCGCGGCGGCTTCACCACGAAGATCCATGCCAAGTCCGACGCTTCCGGCGACATCATCGCCTTTGATCTGACCGGCGGTGAAGCTTCCGACGGGCGACACTTCGAAACCCTGCTCGACATCGGCCCCGATCTTCAGCCCCGTGCCGTGATCTGCGACAAGGGCTATGCCAGCAAAGCCAACCGAGACGCCGCGAGGACGCGCGGTATCGCCCCTGTGATCCCCCACAAAGCGAACGAGAAGAACAAGCCGGCCTTCTTCGCTCGCACCCTTTACAAGGCCCGGGCCCGCATCGAGCAGGGCATCGGTCGGCTGAAGCGCTTCAAGCGCGTCGCCCTCCGATGCGAGAAGACCGCAAGAAACTTCCGATCCATCGTCGCTTTCGCCGCAGGACTGTGCTTGGTCAAATTCGTCCACACCGCCTAGTTCCGTTCCCACATCATGATGCTGCCGAGGTCGCCCATGGCGTGCCATTCGGGCCGGCCGACGTCACCCGTGGACTCGATCGCCATGAGATTGGCGATCGCGGTGCGGGCGCGGTTCACACGGCTCTTCAGCGTGCCGAGCGCGCAGCCGCAGATCTGGGCGGCCTCCTCGTAGGCGAAGCCCGAGCCCCCTACCAGGATCAGCGCCTCGCGCTGCTCGGGCGGCAGCTTGGCCAGGGCGCTGCGCAGGTCCTGCAGGTCCATGTGGCCGTTCTGCTCCGGAACCGACACGAGGCGGGCCGCCATCGTGCCCTCGGCGTCCTCGACCTCGCGGCGCCGCTTCCGGTACTCGGAATAAAAGACGTTGCGCAGGATCGTGAACAGCCAGGCCGACATGCTCGTGCCATGCGTGAAGGAGTTCTGGTTGATCCAGGCCTTCATCAGCGTCTCCTGCACGAGATCGTCGGCACGGTCGCCGTTGCCGCACAGCGAGAACGCGAAGGCGCGCAGGCTCGGGATCGTGCCGAGCATCTCGTCCTTGAGCCGCTTGGCCGCCGCTTCAGCGGACAAGGCCACGGCTGCGCCGGGCTGGTCCCCTCCGGTAGGCGTGCTCATGACGATCTTCCTCGATGACGCTGGAACGAAGGCACCGCCCGGGACGTCGTCGTCACCGGGAACCGGCTCCGGCCGCCGCCGGATATTGGCCGGTCGCGGTGTCGAAGCCCGAGGCAGAAGGTGTCTGCGTCGGGCCGGATATTGGATGGTTCGGAGGCGAAATCAACCCGTCAGGACCCGAAGGGCGTGAGCCGGCCGCTCAGCACCGGCGAGGTGGTGGGTTGCCCCGTCGGGGAGCCGCCGGGAGCCTCCACGGTGACCGCGTAGGTGGCGCCGGTGATCACCGCGGCGTCGAACGCCTTCAGCGAATCCCGCGCCTCTCCGTGGGCCGGCAGGACACCCAGCGAGCGCGGAGCGCCGAGCGACGGATCGATGATCCAAAGCTCGTAGGACCGGCCGGCCGGGGCCGCGGCCGCGAGGGGGCGGACGGTAAGGCGCCGGGCCGCGACATCGACGTCGACCAGCATTGCGGGCGCGCCCGCGTCCCGCTGCAGGACGGCGGCGAACCGTGCGGGGGCGTAGCCGGGTGCGGCCTCGCGTAGGGCGATCCAGCCGAGCATCGCGGCCGCCAGCAGCGCGAATCCGGCCGCCGCCCCCTGCCAGCGCCGGACGCGCCGGCGCAGCACGACGATCGCCGGATCCGGCGCGGGGACGGATGCCCCGTCCGGCGACCCGAACAGCCGCGACGCTATCGCCGCATAGGCCCCGGCGGGCGGCTCGACCTCGGGGACAGCGCCGACGAGGGGGGACAACCGATCCTCCCAGGCCCGCACCGCGAGCGCCAGCCCGTCGTCGGCGCCGAGCCGCGCCGCGACCGCTTCGCGCTCCGCCCCGTCCAACGTCCCGAGGACGTATTCGGCGGCGAGCATGTCCGGGTCTTCGGGGTCACTCATCGGCTCAAACAGAGTCTCAGTTGGAGCAGGCTGCGGTGGAGCCAGGTCTTGATCGTGGGGACGGGGCGGCCGAAGCGCTGCGACAGCGCTTCCCGGCTGCAGCCGCGGTAGTAGGCGAGGAGCACGGCTTCGCGCTTCTCGCCGTCGAGGCGGTCGAGGCAGGCGATCAGCGCCCGCAGGCCGTCGGTCTTCTCCAGGCCGTCGAGGGCGCTGCCGCCCTCCGAGGCCACGTCGAACCCGTCGGGCAGCGCGGCGACCGGGGCCGCCCTCGCGCGCCGGAGGTCGTCGAGCGCCCGGTTGCGCGCGATGGCGGCCATCCAGGCGATCGGCGATCCCTTGGCGGGATCGAAATCGCCGGCCCGCTCCCAGATCCGGGCGTAGACGTCCTGCAGGGCTTCGTCGGCGAGGCTGCGCCGCACCAGGATGCCGACCACCACGCCGTAGAGCTTGGCGCTGGTGGCCCGGTACAGATCCTCGAACGCTTCCCGATCGCGCGTCGCGACCCGGCTCATGAGGTCGACCAGGTCAGGCCTGTTGTTCAGCATCTGACCCCCACCCCGGCGGAGGGCACCGAGAATCGGTCGGCCCGCCTCCGGGATGATGTCCCGCCGCGCCGGGCGTTCCAACCCCGACGGCTCCGGCTCGGGATCGAGCGACGCCCCGCTCACCGCTCCGCGACCCGGAAGGCCCGCCTCACCGGCGTCCGCCCGCCGCGGCGGCGCCCGCGACGGCCAGGCACAGCCAGCCCGCGATGAGGCAGAGGCCGCCCGTCGGCGCCGCGAGGGGCAGGGGACGCCAGTCGAGGAGGGCCGCGACGGCCAGCTCGCCGCCGAACAGCGCCGCGCCGACCGTGAGCAGGCCGAGCGCCGCGATCAGCAGAACCGAAGAACGCAGCAGCGCCAGACCCGCGGCGGCCCCGCCCAGGACGGCCGCGGCGTGGACCATCAGGAACTCCGACGAGGTGCGGGCGAGGTCGCCCCCGCCCACATGCGCGCCCGCCGCGCCCACCGCCACCCCCCCGGCGCCGAGCAGGCCCGCCAGACCGACGAAGGCGAGGGGCCATCGCGGGGAGACGCGCTCGGCCGGCCCGTCCAGGGTCGCGTCGGCGGCGGTGGGGCGGTCGAGCATGGCGGGTCCGATCAGCCGGCGGGCAGCAGGACCTTGTTGATAACATAGACCACGCCGTTCGACTGCTTCACGTCGGAGATCTCGACCTTGGCGGTGCCGCCGGCGCCGTCCGTCACGCTGAAGCCCTTGCCGCTCTTCATCACCGTGAGCGCGTCGCCGTTCGCGGTCTTCAGCACCGCCTTGCCTCCGCCGTCCTTGATCTGGTTGTCGAGGTCGGCCGGGCTGAGGTCGCCGGGCACCACGTGGCCGAGCAGGATGCCTTTCAGCTTCTCCACGTTCTCGGGCTTGAGCAGCGTCTCGACCGTGCCCTTCGGCAGAGCCTTGAAGGCCGCGTTGGTGGGCGCGAACACGGTGAACGGGCCGGGGCCGGCCAGCGTGTCGACGAGGCCCGCGGCTTTGACGGCGGCCACCAGCGTCGTCAGGTTCTTGGCGTGGCTGGCGTTCACCGCGATGGGCTTGTCGGGATACATCGGCGCGCCGCCGACCATCGGGTTCTTCGCGAGGGCGGGGGCGGCCGACAGCGACAGGGCGAGGGCGACGCCGACGAGGCGCTTGCTGGACAGGATGGACATCAGGTTCTCCAATTGACCGATTGGACCCCTGCATCGGGGACCGCGCAGTTACGGGGCACTGCGCCGAGAGTTTCAGCGGCGCTCGTGAAATCGCGCGAGCCGGCCGTGCCCGACGCGGTTCACCATGCGCCGAAACGGCGCTCGCCGTCCGGACGACCCGGAGCGATGGTGGACCGCAGCGATGTCGGCCCCTCCGCGAGTTGCCTGCGCCATGCTGCGAGCCCCCGATCCCCTGACCGTCGTCATCGTGCTCGACCACGCGTCGGTGACGGGCGGGCAGGCGCGCGTGGCCTTCGACAGCGCGATCGGCCTCAAGCGCGCCGGCCACGAGTCGATCGTCTTCGCCGCCGTGGGCCCGGTGGCGCCCGAGCTCGTCGCAGCCGGCGTGCGGACCGTCTGCCTCGGGCAGGCCGACCTCCTCGGCCATCGCTCGATCGCGGCAGCCGCGGTCCAGGGCGTGTGGAACGGCGCCGCCGCCGATGCCTTGCGCGAGCTGCTCGCCACCCTGCCGGCGGGCAGAAGCGTGATCCACGTGCACGGCTGGGCCAAGGCGCTGTCGCCCGCCATCGCGCGCCCGATCGCGGAGTCCGGCCTGCCGGCGGTCTATACGCTGCACGAATATTCGCTGATGTGCCCGAACGGCGGCTTCTTCAACTACCGCACGGAGACGCCCTGCAGCCTGAAGCCCCTGGGTGCGGCCTGTCTGGCGACGCACTGCGATTCGCGGGGCTACAGCCGCAAGCTGTGGCGGGCGGCCCGCCACGCCGTGATGGAGCGCGTGGCCAGGCTGCCCGCGGCCTTCCCCGACATCGTGGCCATCTCGCGCTTCCAGGTCGCGGCGGTGTCGCGGCACCTGCCGGCCGGCGCGCGGGTGCACCTCGTGTCGAACCCGATCGGCGTCGAGCCAATGGGCCCGAAGCCGGCGGGCGCGCGGGGCCCGCTCACGTTCGTCGGGCGCATCTCGCCCGAGAAGGGGCCGCTGCTGTTCGCCGAGGCGGCGCGCCGCGCCGGCGTGGACGCTCTGTTCGTCGGCGACGGCCCGCTGCTTCCCGAGCTGAAGCGGCGCTACCCCGAGGTCCGCACCGTCGGCTGGCAGGGGCCGGAGGCAGTGCAGCGCTACCTGCGCGAGGCCGGCGCGCTGGTGTTCCCGTCGATCTGGTACGAGGGCCAGCCCCTCACGGTGCTCGAAGCCAAGGCGCTCGGCACGCCCGTGATCGTTTCGGACGGCTGCGCGGGCCGAGACTGCATCGCGGACGGGGTCGACGGGCTGTGGTTCCGCCGCAACGACGCGGACAACCTCGCGCAGGCCATCCGGCGGTTCGGGGAGGCCGACGTCGACGCCCTGTCGCGCGCCGCCTACGACAGCTACTGGGCGGCGCCCGCCACGCTGGAGCGGCACGTGGCCGCCATCGTGGCGCTTTACCGCGGCCTGCTGCCGGCCGCGGCCGAACTCCGCCTCACGGCCTGAGCGGGGGCGCCCGCCGGCTGACCGGTCCCGCGTCGCCGCCCCGCTCCAGCCAGCGCACCCTCGCGGTCTCGATGCCCCACACGGCGCCGAGCATGAGGAATACGTGGCGCCAGTGGTCGATGTCAATCTGGAAGCCCTGCAGCAGGAACACCAGCAGCGACGGCCAATAGACCTGCGCGGCGCGCCGGTAGGGCGACGGCACCCAGGCGACGCGGAAGCCGACGTAGACGGTGAGCCCGACCAGGGCCAGGAACGCGAAGCCCCCCAGCCAGCCGTAGGACGCGAAGGCGTTGATGTAGGAGTTGTGCGGCTCCAGCCCGAAGATCAGGCGGAAGCGGAGCGGCCCGAACCCGTTCGGCAGGCCGAGCAGCATCGGGATCGAGCGGATTTGGTTGCCGAAGCGCCCGGTCACGCCCTCGTCGTAGTCCTGCTCCAGCGCGGCGCGCTGCAGGAAGAAGTCGCGGGTGTTGGGCAGCGCGAGCAGGAGCAGGATCACGAGCGCGGCTACCGCGGCCGCTGCGAAGGTCACGAGCAGGATGCGCCGGCGCAGCCTCGCTTCGGCGCTGGTCAGGAACGTCAGGCCGATGCTGAGCACCGTCGCGACCACGAAGGCGCCCCACGAGCCGCGCGAGAAGGACAGGAGGATGCCGGCCACGACCACGAGCAGCGCGAGGCCGGTCGCCACCACGTGTCGGGTGCGGCCGAGGACGATCGCCTGGACGTAGTAGACCGCGCCCATCACGAGGTAGGACCCCAGCACGTTCGGGTCCTTGAAGGTGCCGGAGGCGCGGCCATAGCGCGACAGCAGGTCGCCGAGGCCCGCGACGTTGAAGTATCCCACGATGCCCGCGAGCGCGGCGAAGACCGTGCTGGCGGCGTAGAACCGCAGGACGATCTCGGCCCGCCGCTCGGTGTCCTCGGCGAAGAACAGCGCGAAGACCAGCGTCGTCAGGGCGAGGTACAGCGACTGGAGCATGAACAGCGTCGGGTCGTGTTCCACCACGTAGGGGATCAGCCCGATGAAGCCGCCGAGATTGTAGAGGAAGATGAGCGCGAACAGGGGCAGGAAGGTGCGGTGCACCCGGAAGCCGCCGACGAACCAGATCGGGATCGCCACGAGGGAGGCGAAGTCGTAGGGCGAGGGCTCGACGATGGCGACCGAGCCGCAGAACACGAAGAGCGCGAAGCTCCAGTTGACGAGCCGCCCGTAGTCGAGCCGCCACCCGGCCGCGGGCCGCGGCCGGGCGAGGGGCGGGCGGAGCGCCTCAGTACGCATTCTCGGTCTTCAGCAGCGCGAAGGGCGTGATGAGCAGGATGTACATGTCGAAGAACAGCGACCAGTTCTCGATGTAGGCAAGGTCGTGCTCGACGCGCCGCTGGATCTTGATGGGGGTGTCGGTCTCGCCGCGCCAGCCGTTGATCTGAGCCCATCCGGTGATGCCCGGCTTCACGCGGTGGCGGGCGAAGTAGCCGTCGACGACGTCGTCGTACTGCCGGTCGGCCGCCTTGGCGTGCACCGCGTGGGGACGGGGCCCGACGAGCGACAGGTTGCCCTTGAACACCACGTTGAACAGCTGCGGCAGCTCGTCCATCGAGGTCTTGCGGATGAAGCGGCCGACGCGCGTCACGCGCGGGTCGTCGCGGGTCACCTGCTTCGAGGCCGTGAAGTCCAGCTTGTCGGTGTACATCGAGCGAAACTTGAACACCTCGACCGGCTCGTTGTTGAAGCCGTAGCGCTTCTGCTTGAAGAACACGGGGCCCTTCGAGTCGAGCTTGACCGCGACCGCCACGGCGAGCAGCAGCGGCGAGAGTGCGATCAGGGCCAGGGAGCCCACGACGCGGTCGAAGATCGTCTTCATCACGACGTCCCAGTCCGCGATGGGCTTGTCGAAGACGTCGAGCACCGGCACGGAGCCGATGTAGGAATAGGAGCGCGGGCGGAACTTCAGCTTGTTGGTGTGGGCCGCGAGGCGGATGTCGATCGGCAGGACCCACAGCTTGCGCAGCATGGTCAGCAGCCGGCCCTCGGCGGTGATGGGCAGCGTGAAGATGATGAGGTCGATGCGGGTGTGGCGGGCCAGCGCCACGAGGTCGTCCACGCGGCCGAGCTTGGGGTAGCCGGCGACGACGTCGGGCGAGCGCGCGTCGGTGCGGTCGTCGAAGACGCCGATGATGCGCAGGTCCGTGTCCTTCTGCTTGGACAGCTCCTCCAGAAGGGCCGCGCCCGCCGGGCCTCCGCCCACCACGACGGTTCGCCGGTCGAGCCGCCCGGTGCGCGTCATATGCGCGGTGACGAGGGACAGGATCCCGCGCTCGACCAGCAGGGCCCCCAGCGCCAGCACGTACCAGCCCACCATCCACACGCGGGAGAAGGTGGCGTCGAGCTTGAGAAAGAAGATCACGGCCAGCGTCGACAGCACCACCAAGCTCCAGCCGCCGGCCAGCCGGAACCCCTGGGTGATGGGCGCGCGATAGGCCGCGACGTTGTTGATGCGCAGGGCCTGGAAGGCGAAGATCGTGACGGCCGACATCAGCGGGATGGCGACCTCGTAGACGGCGCTGAAGCCGACCTGGGGCACCACGTAGGCGAGGTGGACCAGCACGCCCGTCGCGCAGAGCAGGCTGAACTCGATCGCCCGCACCAGCCCCGCCATCACGAGCGGGGAATAATGCGGGCGGGCGTCGAGGTGGCCCATGGTCTCGGCGAGGGACAGCAGCGCGCGGGCGGGGTCGGCGCCCTCGCGCGCGATGGCCTCGGGTGCCGCGTCCGGGCCCATCTGCCGCAGGTCGTCCGGCGTGAAGGCGGCCGCGCTAGTCTTGGACAGTTTCACGGGGTCGTGCCTGCTGTTCGGGGGATCAGGAGGGTTCAGGGGGAGAGGGCGACCTCGCGCGGGCGGGACGCCGCGGGGCGGTCGCGCGACGCGAGGGCTTCGCGGTAGGCCGCCGTGACGGCGTCCACCATGGTCTCGATCGAGAACCCGTCGAGCACGGCGGCCGCGAGGTCGGCGGCGTCCCGCGCGCGGCGCTCGGGCGAGGCCGCGAGCGCCGCCGCCATGGCGCCGCCGAGGCGCGCCACGTCGTCGGCGGGGATCAGCCGGTCGCGGTAGCGACCGAAGATCTCGGGGATGCCGCCCACGTCCGTCGAGATCAGGGGCACGCGGGCCGCGGCGGCTTCGAGGACGATGTAGGGCAGCGATTCGGCGCGAGACGGCACCACCAGCGTGCGCCCGAGGGCGAAGGCCCGCCGCGCCGGCATGGGGCCGGGAAAGCGCACCCGCTCGCCGAGTCCGAGGTCGGCCGCGAGCCGTTCCAGGACCTCGCGGTCGGGCCCCGAGCCGACCAGCACGGCAGTGAGCGGCCTGCCGAGCGCGCGGCCGGTGGCGTCGAGCGCCCGCAACAGCACGTCGATGCCCTTGGCGGCGCGGAGCTCGCCCACGTAGGCGAAGTCGGCGGCATCCGCCTCCGGCACCACGGGCTCGAACTCGTGGTCATCGATGCCGTTGTGGACGACGCGGGCCAGCCCGCGGGGCGTGCCGACCAACTCGCGGTATCGCGAGCCGATGAAGGCGCTCTCGAACAGCAGGACGTCGGTGCGGCGCCCGAGCAGCCGCTCGACGCCCATGTAGGTGCGGTGGACGCGCGTCCCCGGACGATGGTTGAGGCTGCCGCCGTGCGGCGTGTAGGCCCGTACGCTCCGCGACGCGCCGGGCAGGAAGCCGGGCAGGCGGGCGAAGAGGCCGCCCTTCGAGCCGTGCCCGTGGACGACATCCGGCGCCGCCGCGGCGAGGCGCCTCGTCACGTGGGCGAGCACCAGTGCGTCCGTCGGATGGGGCTCGCGGTGCATGGGCACGCGCGACAGGCCGAGGGCGAGGCTCGGCTCCAGGGCCGCCAGGGTGCGGTCCGCGCTCTCGCCGCCGGTGGTGGAATCGACGATCAGGCCCACAGCATGCCCGCGCCGGGCCTGCTCCCGCGCGAGGTCGAGGACGTGGCGATAGAGGCCGCCCAGCGGGGCCCGGAGGACGTGCATCACCCCGAGGGGACGATGATCCTGCCCGTTGCCGTGCGCCATGGTCGAGCCCCGCTCCTGCGATGCCCCACCATGGGTTCCCAATCTTAAAAGAAGCGTTCCTCGACGTTGATGGTGTCGCCGGGCCGAACCGGATAGGCCAGGGGGACGCGCGCGGTGACCTGGACGCCGTTGACCATGCGGGTGATGGCGGCCGAGCCGCGGTCCGCGCGCGGGCCGAAGCCGCCCGCGACCGCGATGGCCTTCTGGACCGTCATGCCGTTGATGAAGGGATACTGGCCCGCGGTGGTGATCTCGCCCAGCACGAAGAACGGGCGGTAAGCTTCGACCTCGATCGCCACGTGGGGGTCGCGCAGGAAGCCGGAGCGCAGCTTCGTTTCGATGACGCGCTGCGCGTCCGCGGTGGTGAGCCCGCCGACCGGGACGTCGCCGATCAGCGGCATCGAGATCATGCCGGACCCGTTGATGGCGTAGGAGTTCGAGAGCGCATCCTGGCCGAAGACGATCACGCGGATGCGGTCGCCGCTCGCCAGCGTGTAGGGGGCGGTGAGCTGCGCCTTGAACACGTCGGTGCGGTAGATCGGATTGGCGCAGCCGCCGAGCGCGGCGACGCCGGCGAGGCAGAGGGCGAGGGCGATACGGCGCATGGGATGGCCCGGGCAGGAGGCCCCGACGGTTCGTCGCGGCGGGGGAAGACTGGGGCCCAGCAATAGAGAGTTAGGGTTAACGAAACGCCAAACGACGGGAGCGGCGGGCCGGCGGCGCGCTCCGACGGCGGGCGGCTTGCCGCGGCAACCCGGAGGGCGCTACTGCGGTCGCGGCCCGTCACCATATCGGCGTGAGCCGGGGTCGGGCGCGGATCTCGCGTCGCACGCCCCTTCGAAGCTGGAGCCGCGCGTCACCGCCATGCCATCGTTCCGCACGACCCGAAGGGTGGCCCACCCGGCCGCCAGGATGTTCGACCTCGTGGCGGACGTGGAGAAATATCCGGGCTTCCTGCCGCTCTGCCAGGGGCTGACCGTCAAGCGGCGCTCGACCCTGCCGGACGGGCGCGAGGTGCTGGTGGCGGACATGCGGGTCGGCTTCAAGGCCATCCGCGAGAGCTTCACGAGCCGGGTGACGCTGGACCGCGCCGCGAACGTCATCACGGCCGAGTATATCGACGGGCCGTTCCGCAGCCTGGAGAACCGCTGGACCTTCCGCGACCGCCCGCCGGGCGACGGCTCGGCCGGATGCACGGTGGAGTTCTTCATCACCTACGAATTCAAGAGCCGCATGCTGGGCCTGCTGATGGGCTCGATGTTCGAGGGCGCCTTCAGCCGCTTCGCCGAGGCCTTCGAGGAGCGCGCCGACAAAGTCTACGGCTGAGGCGTGCGCCCGCGCTCCTCATAAAACGCGCTCGAACAGATCCAGCGCCTGCGCGACCGAGGCGAGGCGCACCTCCGAACGGCCGAGAGCGCCGAAGCGGCGCTCCACCGCGATGACGCCCTCGCCGCGGCGCGCGAGGGCGAAATGCACGAGGCCCACGGGCTTCGCCGCGGTGCCGCCGCCCGGCCCCGCCACGCCGGTGATCGCCACCGCCGCGTCGGCGCGCGAGCGGGCCAGCGCGCCAGCCGCCATGACGCGCGCCACGGCCTCCGACACGGCGCCTTCGGCCGCGATCAGGTCGGCGGGGACGCCCAGCATCTCCGTCTTAGCCTCGTTCGAGTAGGTCGCGAAGCCGCGGTCGAAGGCGGCGGACGACCCCGGCACCTCGGTCAGCAGCGCCGACACGAGGCCACCCGTGCAGGACTCGGCCGTGGCGAGCGCGAGGCCGCGCGCCCGGCAGGCGGCGACGAGGGCGGCGGCGCGGTCGAGCAGAGGAGGCGGCAACACGGCTCAGTCCGCCGCGAGGGGAAGGCGCACGGTGGCGAGGCCCCAGGCGACGATGCCCTCCTCGCGTCCCGTGAACCCCATCCGCTCCGACGTGCCGGCCGTGATGCCGACGCGGTCGAGGTCGATGCCGGCGATCTCGGCGATCCGCCTCTGCATGGCGTCGCGATGCGGGCCGATGCGCGGCGCCTCGCAGACGATGGTTGCGTTGATGTTGGCGATCATGCCGCCGCGCGCCCGCACGCGCTCGGCCGCGTGGCGCAGGAAGCGGTCCGACGAGGCCCCCTTCCACTGCATGTCGGAAGGCGGAAAGTGCGAGCCGATGTCGCCGTCGCCGATCGTCGCCAGCAGCGCGTCGGTGAGGGCGTGGAGCACGACGTCGGCGTCGGAATGGCCGCTGAGCTTGCGCGTGTGCGGGATCCTCACGCCCCCGAGCCATACGTGGTCGCCCTCGACGAAGGAATGGACGTCGAAGCCCTGGCCCGTGCGGATGTCGAGGAGGTCGTGGGTCAAGCGGAGCTCCGCGGCTCGGAAGTCGGACAGGGTCGTGATCTTGATGTTGCCGGGGTCGCCCTCGAACACCGTGACGCGGTGGCCGGCGAACTCCGCCACGGCGGCGTCGTCGGTGAGGTCGTGGCGGTCCTCGGCCGCGGCGCGGGCATGGGCGGCGCGGATCAGGCCGAACCGGAAGGACTGTGGCGTCTGGACGGTCCGCATGGCGTTGCGGTCGGCCGTGCCTGCGATGCGGCCCTCGACGTCGATCACCTTGACGGTGTCGAAGATCGGGCAGCCGGGAACCGTGGCGCCGGACCGGGCCGCCGCCGCGACGGCGCGCGACACGAGGTCGGGCGTCGCGAAGGGGCGCGCGCCGTCGTGGATCAGCACGAGGTCGTCGTCCGTCGCGCCGCGCGCCGACAGGGCTTCGAGCCCCGCGCGGACGCTGTCCTGCCGCGTCGCCCCGCCCATGACGGGCTCGACCAGCCGGCCGCGCGCCGGAAGCTCCGCGACGGCGCCGTCATAAAGGTGGCGATCGTCGGGGTGGATCACCGTCACGACGTCCGCGATGTCATCGCGGTCGAAGAAGGCCTGCAGCGTGCGAGCCAGGACCGTCCGGCCGGCGAGGGAACGGTACTGCTTGGGCAGCCCTTCCCCGGCGCGGGACCCTCGCCCCGCCGCCACCACCAGCACGTGAACTCGTTCCATCATAGACCCGTCGCGGCTCCTCTTTGAAGCGGTTCTATCTCCAGCCTTTCGGCCGCGCCGTCAAACGGCGGTGGGCCTCCCGGGCCGGGACGGCCGCTTCTCGTCCACCGCTGCCTGAGTCGAGGCAGGCCCTTGACTCCCGACCGGGATCCAGACCCGATCCGGTCCGCCACAATCCCCGATCGCGCATCCCTGCGCCGCGATCCGCACCGCAACGACCGGCGCGCGGCGTCGGACAGAAAGGGCCCGCGATGACCGCACCGGACCTGCCCTTCTTCCAGACCGACCTTTTCGTGCCCGTCTACAGGCCGATGCGCCGGGGCGCCTGGGATCTCCGGATCGTGGAGGCCGTGCTCTGCCCCGGATACTGGTCTCCGCCGAGCCTCGTGCGGGGCATGGCCGCCCTCATGCGCGGCGGGAAAACGTGGATGTCGACCACGCCGCTCGAGATCGAGAGCCAGGAGATCGGCGTCCGCCACGCTCGCGGCCACGTCCTTATCTTCGGGCTCGGGATGGGTTGGGCCGCGGCCGCCTGCGCGCTCCGACCGGAGGTGACCGCCGTGACCGTGGTCGAGCGCGACGAGGACGTGCTGGACCTGCATCGCGACCTCGCCGTCTTCGCACAGCTTCCGGACCACGCCCGCGACAAGGTCCGGATCGAGCACGGCGACGCCTATGCGTGGACGGCCCGCGCGCGCGTGGACCTGCTGATGCCCGATATATGGCTGCCGTTGGTGTCGGACGGGCGCGTCGAAGAGGTCCGACGCATGCAGGCCAACGTGCGAGCCGACGCCGTCTATTTCTGGGGACAGGAATTGGAGATCGCCCGGCACGCCGCCGCGGCCAGGCGGGACATCGATCCCCGCGGCGTCTCGGACATGGCGGAAGCGATGGAGCTTCCGCTCCTCGGTCCCGTCCTCCCGGACTACGCTCGACGCGTCGAAGCGGTCGCGCGGCGGTGGATGCGCGGGCGGTGGCTGCCCGGAACCGTGCCACCGTTCTGAACGATGGTCGGATCTGCCCCGCGGATCGGTGGAGTTGCCGTCGTGCGCCCGATGATTATGATGTGAGCAGTTCTTCGATTGGCGCGCGAAGCGGCACCGCCTCCCGCGGTCGCGGGCGCGCCGGGTGCCGGACCACGATGACATCACCCGCCGACGCGGCCGCCGATCGAACGATCGCGGGGCACGATGGAGCGCCGATCCGCCTCGGGCCGCGCACGCTGAGCGGCCGCGCGCTCCTGGCGCCGATGGCCGGCGTCACCGATCTCGGCATGCGCCGCGCCGCACAGCGCTTCGGCGCGTCCCTCACCGTGTCCGAGATGGTGGTCGGGGATCATCTGGCGCGCGGGGAGGCGGCGAGCCTCGCGCGGGCCGCCGGCGCCGGGCTCGACCCCCACGTGGTGCAGATCGCGGGCTGTCGCGCCGAGGCGCTGGCCGAGGGCGCCCGCGCCGCGGCGGAAGGGGGCGCCGTAGCGGTCGACATCAACATGGGCTGCCCCGCCAAGAAGGTGACGGGCGGCCTCGCCGGCTCCGCGCTGATGCGGGACCTCGACGCCGCCGTGGAGTTGATCCGCGCGACGGTGGCCGCGGTGACGGTGCCGGTCACCGTCAAGATGCGGCTCGGCTGGGACGACGCGGCCCGCAACGCGCCGGAGCTCGCGCGCCGGGCCGAGGCCGAGGGCGTCGCGCTCGTCACCGTTCACGGCCGCACGCGCCAGCAGTTCTACAAGGGCCGAGCCGACTGGGCCGCGGTGGCGGCCGTCAAGCGCGCCGTGTCGATCCCCGTGGTGGTCAACGGCGACTGCGCCTCCGTGGCCGACGCGCGCGCCATGCTGCGCGCGTCGGGCGCCGACGCCGTGATGGTCGGCCGGGCTGCGGTCGGGCGCCCCTGGCTCGTCGGCGAGATCGCGGCGGCGCTGCGCGGCGAGGCCTGGACGATGCCGTGCCTCGTCGATCGACGCGACGCGGCGCTGGAGCACTTCGATGCGCTCGTCGCGTGTTTCGGCCCCGAGAACGGCAACCGGCACGCCCGCAAGCACCTCGTCGCCTACGCGGAGCACCGCGCGGCCGAGCTGCGGGGCGACCCCGGCGCGGCGGCCGCCTGCGGGACGCTGCGGGCCGCGATGGCGACCAGCGGCGACCACCGGGCGACGCGCCGTATGCTGGCCGAGCTGTTCGACCTGAATGCCGACCTGGACATCGCCGCATGACCACGCCCGAACCGAGGTCGCCGGATCCCCGCGCCCACGGCGGCTTTGCCCAGGCCGGCGACGTGCTGAACCTCCTGCCGCACGCCGTGCTGACGGTCGAGGCCGACGGCGCCATCGTCGAGGCCAACGCGGCCGCCGAATCCTTCTTCGACATGAGCCGCGCGGTGCTCAGGCGCCACCGCCTCGGCGACGTCGTGCCCTTCGCGTCGCCGCTGCTGGCGCTGCTCGACCAGGCGGTGAAGCGCGGCGCGGCGCTGAACGAATACCAGGTCGACCTCGGCAACCCCAAGCTCGGCCCCGACCGCGTGGTCGACATCCACGTCAGCCCGATGGGGGAGCCGCGCGGCCGCGTGATGATCCTGCTGCAGGAACGGTCGATTGCCGCAAAATTCGACAGGCAGCTGACCCATCGAGGAGCAGCGCGCTCGGTTTCTGCCCTTGCGGCCATGCTGGCTCACGAGATCAAGAACCCGCTGTCCGGCATCCGCGGCGCGGCCCAGCTCCTGGAAACCGCGGTGGGCGACGAGGACCGCGCGCTGACGAGCCTCATCTGTGAGGAGACCGACCGCATCGTGAAGCTGGTCGACCGCATGGAGGCCTTCTCAGACCTCCGGCCCATCGAGCGCGAGAGCGTCAACATCCACGCCGTGCTCGACCACGTGAAGCGCGTGGCGCAGGCCGGCTTCGCGCGCCACATCCGCTTCGCCGAAACCTACGATCCGTCGCTGCCGCCGGTCTTCGGCAACCGCGACCAGCTGGTCCAGGTGTTCCTCAACCTCGTCAAGAACGCCGCCGAGGCCCTCGGCCCCGACACGATCGACGGCACGATCGAGCTGACCACGGCCTTCCGGCCCGGGGTGCGGCTGCGCACGCCGGGGTCGCCGACGCCGGTCAGCCTTCCACTCGAGTTCTGCGTGCGGGACAACGGCCCCGGCGTGCCGTCCGACATCGCCGCGCATCTGTTCGACCCCTTCGTGACGACGAAATCGTCCGGAACTGGCCTTGGACTTGCACTGGTGGCCAAGGTGATCGGCGACCACGGCGGGACCGTGGAATGCGAGTCCTATCCGCGCCGCACGACCTTCCGCGTCCTCCTGCCCATGTTCGCCGCGCGCGACGGACGGGGTGGCGGCGAAGCGTGAGCTCGCGGCGCACAGCGTAAAGGGAAGTACCGGCGATGAACGGCCATATCCTCGTCGCCGACGACGACACAGCGATCCGCACCGTGGTGAGCCAGGCCCTGTCGCGGGCCGGCTACGACGTCCGCACCACCGGCACGGCGGCCTCGCTGTGGCGCTGGGTGCAGGCGGGCGACGGCGACCTCGTGATCACCGACGTCGTCATGCCCGACGAGAACGCCTTCGAGCTGCTGCCGCGCATCAAGAAGCTGCGGCCCGACCTGCCCATCATCGTGATGAGCGCGCAGAACACCTTCATGACGGCCATCAAGGCCTCGGAGCGCGGCGCCTACGACTACCTGCCGAAGCCCTTCGACCTGAAGGAGCTGGTGGCGATCGTCGGCCGAGCCATGGCGGAACCGCGCCAGAAGGACACGCCGCAGGGCGAGGAACTCGACGCGATGCCCCTGATCGGCCGCTCGCCGGCCATGCAGGAGATCTACCGCACGCTGGCGCGTCTGATGCAGACCGACCTCACCGTGATGATCTCCGGCGAGTCCGGCACCGGCAAGGAGCTGGTCGCCCGCGCGCTGCACGACTACGGCAAGCGCAAGAGCGGCCCCTTCGTGGCCATCAACATGGCCGCCATCCCGCGCGACCTCATCGAATCCGAGCTGTTCGGCCACGAGAAAGGGGCCTTCACGGGCGCCAACACGCGCTCGGCCGGGCGCTTCGAGCAGGCTGAGGGCGGCACGCTGTTCCTCGACGAGATCGGCGACATGCCGATGGAAGCGCAGACGCGGCTCCTGCGCGTGCTCCAGCAGGCCGAATACACCACGGTCGGGGGCCGCACGCCGATCAAGACGAACGTCCGTATCGTCGCCGCCACCAACAAGGACCTGCGCGTCACCATCCAGCAGGGCCTGTTCCGCGAGGACCTGTTCTTCCGGCTCAACGTCGTGCCGATCCGGCTTCCTCCCTTGCGCGAGCGCGCCGAGGACATTCCGCACCTCGCGCGGCACTTCTTCACCGCCGCGGCCGCCGAGGGGCTGCCTTTGAAGCACATGGACACCGGCGCCCACGATCGCCTGAAGCGCTATCGCTGGCCCGGCAACGTGCGCGAGCTCGAAAACCTCGTGCGGCGCCTCGCGGCCCTCTACCCGCAGGAGGTCATCACCGCGCCGCTGGTCGAGGCGGAGCTGGGCCTCAACCGGCCGAACCAGACCATGGCGCCGACCTCCGAGATCGCGGCCGGTCCGCTCGGCGGCAACATGGAGGCGCCGGGCGGCGCGGACGAGGGAGGGCTGATGGGCGCGGTCGAGCGCCACCTCGCCGACCTCTTCGCCAAGCACGGCGAGGACCTGCCCCCGCCCGGACTCTATCACCGCGTCCTGCGCGAGCTCGAGGTGCCGCTGGTGTCCGCCGCCCTGGCGGCCACGCGCGGCAACCAGATCAAGGCGGCCGAGATGCTGGGTCTCAACCGCAACACCCTGCGCAAGAAGGTCCGCGAACTCGACATCAAGCTCATGCGCCTGCCGCGCTGAACCCCGTCCCGATCCGCCTGGGCCCTCGCGCCCTGAATTCGCTGCAATCCGGCAACAGTGCTGTATAAATGCAACGGGCCTCGGCCCGGCACGGCAGCGCGGCGGGGACGGGCGGCGAGAGCGCTCGGCACGGCCGATCGATGGATGGACGCGCTTGACGGAATCGACGGGCAGGGACGGCCTCGACCACGCGTCGATCAAGCGGGATGACAGGCGGTTCAACCTGCGCATCGCGCCCATCGTGGTGGCCCTCTCGCTCGTGGCGGCGCTCGCGAGCTTCGCGGTCTTCACGAGCTACACCTCCACCATCCCGACCGATCCCCCGAAGGGGCCGGTGGTGCTCGACGTCTTCGTGGCGGACGGGCTGATCGCCCTCGTGCTCTGCGCCCTGGTGGCGCGGGAAGCTTGGAAGCTGCTCGCGGCTTGGCGGGCCAAGCAGGCGGGCGCGCGGCTGCACGCCTACATCGTGGGCCTGTTCACCATCACGGCGCTCGTCCCGGGCGTCATCATGGCCATCGTCGGGGGTGTGGCGCTGGAGCGGGGCCTCTACCCCGGGTTCATGGATCAGGTCGGCAGCTTCATCGGCGAGACCACGAACGCCGGGAAGCTGATCCGCTCCAAGCAGTGCGACTCGCTGCAGCGCGACGCGGATCTCGCGGCGCTCGACCTCGCCCGCGCGCGGGTCGGCTACGGCAACCGCAGCTTCTTCCAAAACTTTTTCGACTCGCGCGTCCAGTCGCTCGGCTTCACCACGGCCGTGATCATGGCGCCGAGCGGGACCGTGGTCGAGAAGGTCGACACCGGCAAGCCGCCCCAAGTGGTCATACCGAACGCGGAGGTGCTCGAAGGCGTCCGCCGCGGCGAGCAGATCTGCTACCATGTCGACAACGCCCGCACCTTCGTGGCTCTGCGCTACCTGCCGAGCTTCGACAACGGCTTCCTCTACGTCGCGCGGCCGCTCGACCCCTTCACCATCGGCTTCCAGCAGCACGCCGAGGAGATCACCCGCGCCTTCGCGACCTTCGACAACTACCGGCAGTCGATCCAGTTCGCCTTCATCGTCATGTTCGGCCTGCTCGCCGCCATCATGCTGCTGTCGGCGATCTGGCTCGGGCTGTCCTTCGCCAACCTGCTGGTGGCGCCGATCCGCCGCCTCATCGACGCGACCGACCAGGTGTCCTCCGGCAACCTCTACGTCCAGGTGCCGATCCGCCGCTCGGAAGGCGACCTCGCGCGGCTCGGCGAAACCTTCAACAAGATGATCGCTGACCTGCGGCTCCAGCAGAACCGGCTGATCGCGGCGCGCGAAACCATCGACGCGCGCCGCCTCTTCACCGAGGCGGTGCTGTCCGGCGTGCCGGCGGCCGTGATCGGCATCGACGCCAGGGGCGACATGACGGTGCTGAACGCTTCCGCGCAGAAGCTCGTCGAAACCGCAGGCACGCCCGCGGTGGGCCGGGCGCTCGGCGAGGCGGTGCCGGAGCTCGGCCCGATCCTCGCGGAGCGCGGCGGCCGCCCCCGCCTCCAGCAGGGACAGGTGACGCTGACCCGCGCGGGCCGGGAGCGGACCTTCAACGTGCGCGTGGCCAGCGAGCTGTCCGGGAAAGCCGAGCGCAACTCCGTGGTCACGCTCGACGACATCACCGACCTCGTGTCAGCCCAGCGGACCTCGGCCTGGGCCGACGTTGCGCGCCGCATCGCCCACGAGATCAAGAACCCGCTGACGCCGATCCAGCTCTCCGCCGAGCGGCTGAAGCGGCGCTACAGCAAGGTCATCACCGAGGGCCGCGACGTCTTCGACCAGTGCACCGACACGATCATCCGCCAGGTCGACGACATGAAGCGGATGGTGGACGAGTTCTCGTCCTTCGCCCGCATGCCAAAGGCCCTGCTGGCCGAGGACGACCTCGCCAAATGCCTCGGGCAGGTGGCCTTCCTGATGCGCGTCGGCAACCCGGAGGTCGTGCTCGACGAGGACCTGCCCTCGGCGCCGCTGATCGCCCGCTTCGACCGTCGGCTCCTCAGCCAGGCCCTGACCAACATCGTCAAGAACGCGACCGAGGGCGTGGCCGCCCACATGGCGACCCTGCCGCCCGAGGACCGGGAGCAGGGCCGGATCGCCGTGTCGCTCCACCGCGCGCCCGACGGGCAGGCCGTCATCGACGTGGTCGACAACGGCAAGGGCTTCCCGACCGAGAACCGCCAGCGCCTGCTGGAGCCCTATATGACCACGCGGGCCGAGGGCACCGGGCTCGGCCTCGCCATCGTGGCCAAGATCCTGGAAGATCACGGCGGCGGCATCGAACTGCTCGACGCGCCCGGCGGCCGCGGCGCCCGGGTGCGGATGCATTTCCCCATCGACGCGCCGGCCCGCGCCGACGCCACCACCGGCGTCGACGCGGCGCCGGGCCCCCTCACCGAGAAAGCCTGACCCGCCATGGCCACGGATATCCTCATCGTCGACGACGAAGCCGACATCCGCGACATCGTTTCCGGCATCCTGTCGGACGAGGGCCACGGCACGCGCGTCGCCAAGGACGCCGACGACGCCCTGGCCCTGCTCGCGGCGCGGCGGCCCCACCTGATGTTCCTGGACATCTGGCTGCAGGGCTCGCGTCTCGACGGGCTGCAGCTGCTGGAGATCATCAAGGAGCAGCACCCGACGCTGCCGGTGGTGATGATCTCGGGCCACGGCAACATCGAGACGGCCGTCTCCGCGATCAAGATGGGCGCCTACGACTTCATCGAGAAGCCCTTCAAGGCCGACCGGCTGGTTCTGGTGGCCGAGCGGGCGCTCGAAACGTCGCGGCTGAGGCGCGAGAACGTCGAGCTGAAGACGCGCTCGCTCACGACGGACCGCGTGGTGGGCCGCTCGACCAGCGCCAACCAGCTCCGCCAGGTGATCGACAAGGTCGGGCCGGCCAACTCCCGCGTGCTGATCGCGGGCGCGCCCGGCACCGGCAAGGAGCTGGCAGCCCGCATGGTGCACGCCGGGTCCAGCCGCGCGGCCTCCCCCTTCGTGGTCATCAACGCCGCCACCATGCTGCCCGAGGCCATGGAGACGGAGCTGTTCGGCGTCGAAGGGGCGGACGGGCGCGGCCGCAAGGTCGGCGCGCTGGAGGAGGCGCACGGCGGCACGCTCTTCATCGACGAGGTCGCGGACATGCCCCGCGAAACCCAGAGCCGCATCCTGCGCGTCCTGGTGGACCAGAACTTCCAGCGCGTCGGCGGCACGGCGCGCGTCCACGTCGACGTCCGCATCATCTCCTCGACCGCCCGCGACCTGCCGGCGCTGATCGCGGAGGGCCACTTCCGCGAGGACCTGTTCCACCGCCTCGCCGTGGTGCCGGTGCGGGTGCCGGCGCTGTCGGAGCGCCGCGACGACATCCCCGAGCTCGTCGCCTTCTTCATGGATCAGGTGTCGGCCAACACCGGGCTGCCCAAGCGCCGGATCGGGGCGGACGCCATGGCAGTGCTGCAGTCGCACGACTGGCCCGGCAACATCCGGCAGCTCCGCAACAACGTCGAGCGGCTGATGATCTTGGCGACCGGAGACCCCGAGGCCGAGATCACCGCCGACATGCTCCCCTCCGAGATCGGCGCGCTGGTGCCGGCGACGCCCAACGGGGCAGGGGGCGAGAAGCTGATGAGCCTGCCGCTGCGCGAAGCCCGCGAGGTGTTCGAGCGCGAGTACCTCGTCGCCCAGATCAGCCGCTTCGGCGGCAACATCTCGCGCACGGCCGAGTTCATCGGCATGGAGCGCTCGGCCCTGCATCGGAAGCTGAAGTCCCTCGCCATCGACTGATCCGGGGGACGCGAGGGAAATCCCGCTTGCGACTTCTGCTTGTTCCTGCCTCTAATGCGGCGGGATGCAGGCGGCCCGGCGACGGATCGGGCGGCCCGCGCGGCGCGCCCTCGGGGCGACGGGGCGCGGGCGCGACCTCACCCGCGGGAACGCCCGGACGACGCCTTGACGGGCCGAGGACGGATCCGTCGCGCGGGGGCGAGGCCGCGGCATCGAGACCGCGAACAAGCGGCGACGAGCAGTGGACAGGACCATGGCGGCTGAACGAACACAGAACCTGCAGGACACGTTCCTCAACTACGTGCGCAAGAACAAGGTCCCCCTCACCATCTTCCTGGTCAACGGGGTCAAGCTGCAGGGTGTGGTGACGTGGTTCGACAATTTCTGCGTCCTCCTGCGCCGGGACGGCCACTCGCAACTGGTCTACAAACACGCCATATCGACCGTGATGCCGGGACAGCCCATCCAGATGTTCGAGTCGCCCGAGGACGTGCCGGCCGCCGCGGCCGCCGCCGCCCCGGCCGCCGAACGCCTGCGGTGAGCGCGGTCCCCGGCGGCATCGGACGAGCCATCGGGACACGCGATTGAAGTCGAAACACGGGGACGACGGCACGGACGCCGTCGAGAAGACCGCCGCCGAGGCCACCCGCACGCTGGTGGTCGGGCCCTACCCGACCGGGCGGGGCTCTGCCGCGCGCGAGGCGCGCTCGCCCGAGGCGCGCATCGGCGAGGCCGTGGCGCTCGGCGACGCCATCGACCTCGACGTCCGCCGCGACGTCATCGTCAACCTCGGAGCCGTGCGGCCCTCGACCTACCTCGGCAAGGGCAAGGTCGAGGAACTCGCGGAGGTCTGCGAGGAACTGGAGATCGGTCTCGTGGTGATGGACTGCGCCCTGTCGCCGGTCCAGCAGCGCAACCTCGAGAAGGCGTTCGGCACCAAGGTGATCGACCGCACCGGCCTGATCCTGGAGATCTTCGGTCGGCGCGCGCGCACCAAGGAGGGGACGCTACAGGTGGAACTGGCCCACCTCGCCTACCAAAAGTCCCGCCTCGTGCGATCCTGGACACACCTGGAGCGCCAGCGCGGCGGCTTCGGCTTCCTCGGCGGGCCCGGCGAGACGCAGATCGAGACCGACCGCCGCCTGATCGAGGAGCGGATGGCGCGGATCGAGCGGGACCTCGACCACGTGAAGCAGACCCGCGCGACCAACCGGAAGACGCGCGTCGACGTGCCGTTCCCGACCGTGGCGCTGGTCGGCTACACCAACGCCGGCAAGTCCACGCTCTTCAATCGTCTGACCAAGGCCGCCGTGCTGGCCGACGACATGGTCTTCGCCACCCTGGACCCGACGCTGCGCGTCGTGCGGTTGCCGCACCGGGGCAAGGTGATCCTGTCCGACACGGTGGGCTTCATTTCCGATCTCCCGACCATGCTGGTCTCCGCCTTTCGGGCGACGCTGGAGGAGGTCGTGTCGGCCGACGTGATCCTGCACGTGCGCGACGTCGCCCACGAGGACACGCAGGCGCAGAGCGCCGACGTGCTGGCGATCCTGCGCGAGCTCGGCGTCGACGCCGAAGACCGCGAGCGCGTGGTCGAGGTGTGGAACAAGGCCGACCTGCTCGACGAGGACCGGCTCGCCGCGACGCTCGACGCTGCCGCGCACAAGCGTGCGGACGAGCGGCCCGCGGTGGTGTCGGCCCTGACGGGGCAGGGGGTCGACGACCTCCTCGCCACGGTGGAGCGTCGGCTCGCCACCCACGCGACCTCGCTCCACGTCGATCTCGACCCGAGCGACGGGCGCGGCCTGAACTGGCTCTACGAGACCACCGAGATCCTGGCCCGGCAGGACGGCGAGGACGGCACGATCCACCTCACGGTCCGCGTGGCGCCGGAGCGCATGGAGCGGGTGCAGAACCGCTTCCCTCAGGCCGAGCGCGTCCCGGCCGAGACGCACTGAGGCGGGTTGCCCAAGCCCGTCGGGGGCAGGGCGAAGCCCTCGAGGGCAGCTCTCGCGCCTCCTCCAAATACGACAGAGTGCGGACTACCGAGAATCCAGGCCGGAGCGGCGGCGCCGAAGGGCGCCCTGCCCTGGACCTGTTCAGGCCTGCCGTTCCAGCGCTTTCGCCTCGGTCCACAGCGCCTCCATGGCGTCGAGGTCGGCCTCCTGCAGGCTCGACCCGCGCGAGGCCAGTGACCGCTCGATGTGGCCGAAGCGCCGCTCGAACTTGCGATTCGCGCCGTGCAGCGCGACTTCGGGGTCGACGCCCGCGTGCCGCGCGAGGTTGGCCACGGCGAAGAGCAGGTCGCCGATCTCGTCCGCGACGGCCGTGCGGTCGCCGAGCGCGGCTTCGACCTCGTCGGCCTCCTCGCGGATCTTCTCGAGCACCGCGCGGGTGTCGTTCCAATCGAAGCCGACCGTGCCGGCGACGCGCTGGAGCTTCACGGCGCGGGGCAGGGGGGCGATGCCGGTCCCGACGCGGCTCAGCAGCCCCGGTGCGCCCTGCCCCGGTCCAGCGCGGCACTCGCGCTCGGCCTTCTCCTCGGCCTTGATCCGGCCCCAGGCGGCCTTCACCTCGGCGGGCGTGAGGTCGCGCCGGTCGCCGAAGATGTGCGGGTGACGGCGCACCAGCTTGGCCGTGATGGCCTCGACGACGCCGCCGAAGTCGAAGCTGCCTTCCTCCTCGGCGATGCGGGCCTGGAACACGACCTGGAGCAACAGGTCGCCCAGTTCCTCGCGCAAGTCCTCGCGGTCGCCGCGCTCGACGGCGTCCGCCACCTCGTAGGCTTCCTCGACGGCGTAGGGCGCCACGCTAGCGAAGCTCTGCGCCAAGTCCCAGGAGCAACCCGTCTCCGGGTGGCGCAGCGCCGCCATGATCTCGATCAGGCGGGCTATGTCGCGGGACGGCGTCATGGGCACTCTCGTTCACACGCGAAAATGCCCGCGGAGGCGATCCGCGGGCATCGGATGTCAGGATCGGCTCCCGAGGACGCCGGATCGGCTCAGTCGGCCGAGATCGAAAGGGCTTCGCGGCCCTTCGGGGTGTCGACGACGCGCATCGAGACGGGCTGGCCCTCCGCGAGGTGGGACAGGCCGGCCGGGCCGAGGATGGAGATGTGGACGAAGATGTCCTTGCCGCCATCGTTGCTCGACACGAAGCCGAAGCCCTTGGTGTCGTCGAACCACTTCACCTTGCCGGACACCGACACCGCGGTCGACGGATCGGGGGCGCGGCGGGCGGGGCGCGGGCTGTCGAACGAGCGCTGCGGCGCGCGCTCCTGGGCACCCGTCGTGTCGACCTCGACGACGCGGGTCACCTGGGCACCCTTGGCGCCGTTGCCGACCAGGACCTTGAGCTTGGCGCCCGGGGGCACCGTCTCGTAGCCGGCCGACTGGATCGCGCCGATGTGAAGGAAGGCGTCGCCCTGGCCGTTCTGCAGCTCGACGAAGCCGAAGCCCTTGTCGGCCTTGAACCACTTGACGACGGCATCGACGGTGGGACCGGCCGGGGGGGCGGACATCATGTCACCGCCGCCGCCGCCGAAGCCGCTCGGGGCGCCGCTGCCGAAGGGGCGCGAAGGCGGCCGCGACGGGCGGGACTCATAGGGGGACGACGGCATGTCGTCGTCGAAGCCCCGCTTCCTCGGTCCCCGGAAATCTCTACCTTTGCTCATGTCGCCAGCTCGTCTTTGCCTTCAACCCAACCGCCCACACCGTGACCGGACCGCAGACCCGATGTCGCGCCCTCGATGGTCACGTCTCACAATCCCGCGACGATCGCTCTCGCGGGCCCTCAGCGTACAACCGTGGCTGGGCATTGTCTTCACGAAACCCGGCCAAAGCGACCCCGCCTTGGCGTGCGCCTACACCTTTCAGCGACGACGGCGGCGCAACCAACCATCGCAGCTCCGTTCCCCTTCGGGAGCCGATGACGACGCGGGAGGGGACCTGCGGAGCCCACGTCTTGACCGAACGCTAACGCATTTTTCGCCCGTTCGCCACCGCTATTCCGGGGCGAAACCGCGCCTTTTCTGAGCACGGCGGGATCAGGACGACGGAGCGGCGGCCCCGGCCGCGAGCGCCGTTGCTGAGCTGGAAGTGGATAGGGTGGCCGGTCTCGACCCGGATCTGAGCCACGGACGAGCGGCATCAGCGATGTCGCGTCGGCAGGAGTCCAGCGGGCCTGTGTTCGACCATCGGAAGGGTGGCCGAAAGCGCTCGAGCGGAGACGCGCGACGACGAGTACGGTGCCAGAGACGGAAGATCGGTTCAGGCGCCGAAGAGCGAAATATTCGCATAATCTATATTATGGAACGTACACGGTCCACCTCGGGGCGGAGCCAAGCCCCTGGTCACACTCTCGTATCGCTGTTGCGGGTCGGTTCAGCCCAGCCCGCCGGATTCTCGGCGGTGCGGAGCGACCTTCGCAGGTCGACCTTTCGATCGCGTCACCGTCGCAACGGTCGATCCGCCGCGGAGCCGCCCGAGGGCGAACTCCAGCTAGGGCAGGGGCGGCCCGGCCTTCGAGGTTTCGACCCTGCCAGACACGCCCTGCCCCGAGCCCATGCCTCCGGTGCGGCTCGATGTCGACGACCGAGTGACTTCGATGCGGTGCACCGCTCGCTTCGCGGCGCCCCTGTGGTGCGACGGACACCAGCCTCGGAGGACCAAAATCCTCGGCTCGACGGATCCCACGCCCTGATCGGCTACCGCTTTTCGGCCCCCTTGCCGATCCGCCCTTGACGGGTGCACATCGGCGATCAGGCCTCGATCGGGGTCGAGACACCGACGGCGGAGATGCTCGGCCTTGCGTGCTGGTCTCCTCGCGCCGAGCGCTACGCCGACGACGCGCTCCGCTCGGCTCGAACCTCCTGCGTCCAGGACAGAGGGCGTCCTTCGCTCGGCGCCGCCATGGCAACGCGGGGCGCCACGTCGGACGAGGGCAGGGCGGTCGACCATCCTCCCTGCCCGGCGATCAGCCGGTCAGTCGAACGGCAGCGCCATCCCGTCATAGGCCGGCACCACGCCGTCCGGCAGGTCGGCGCGGAGCGTGGCATAGTCGAGGTCGTTGTGGAGGTTGGTGAGCACGGCGCGCTTGGGACGGAAACGGCGGATGGCGGCCAAGGCCTCGTCGAGCGAGAAGTGGCTCGGATGCGGCTTGTAGCGCAGCGCGTCGATGATCCAGAGGTCGAGGGCGTCGAGGAAGCGCTCGCTCTCGCGCGGGATGCCGTTCAGGTCCGGCGTGTAGGCGATGCCGCCGACGCGCAGTCCCAGCGCGTCGATCTCGCCGTGCTCCAGGCGGAACGGCGTCACCTCGATCGTCCCCCCTGCCCCGTCGAAGGCCTGCGGGCACCCGGGCACGAGGCGGTGCTCGTCGAGCAACGGCGGGTAGGAGCTGCCGGGCGGCGTGTGGAAGATGTAGCCGAACTTGCCCGCCACATCGCGCGAGGTCGGCGCGTCCATGTAGGCGGCGATGCGCCGCTGGGCGCCGAGCACCAGCGGCCGCACGTCGTCGATGCCGTGCACGTGATCGGCGTGGGCGTGGGTCAGCACGATCGCGTCGAGCGACGGCACAGCGTGGGCTAAGAGTTGCCGGCGCAGGTCCGGGCCCGTGTCGACCAGCACGCGCGTGGTGCCGGCGCCGCCGCGCCGCTCCAGCAGCACCGAGCAGCGCTGGCGCTCGTTCTTCGGCTCGGCGGGGTCGCAGGCGCCCCACCCCTGCCCCACCCGCGGCACGCCGCCGGAGGAGCCGCAGCCGAGGATCGTGAGTGTGCCGGTCACGCGGCCGCCCCGAGCCGAGCCGGCAGCTTGGAGAAGAGCCTGTCCACGTTGGCGCTGGTGGCCGCGGCGAAGGTCTCCGGATCGACGCCCTTCACCTCGGCGAGGACGCGCGCCGTTTGGGCCACGAAGGCCGGCTCGTTGCGCTTGCCCCGGTGCGGCACCGGCGCGAGGAAGGGCGCGTCGGTCTCCACCAGCATGCGGTCGAGCGGCACCGTGCGCGCGACGTCGCGCAGGGCTTCCGAGTTCTTGAAGGTCGCGACGCCCGAGAAGGAGACGAAGAGGCCGAGCTCCAGCCCGGTCCGCGCCAGCTCCATCGACGAGGTGAAGCAGTGCAGCACCGCCTCGAAGCGCCCGCGGGCCATCTCGTCCTCGAGGGTCGCGGCCATGTCGGCGTCGGCGTCGCGCGAGTGGATCACGAGCGGCAGGCCCGACTCGCGCGCCGCCCGGATGTGCGTGCGAAAGACGCGGTCGGCCACGTCGCGCGGCGCGGCGTCGTAGTGGTAGTCGAGCCCGGCCTCGCCGATGCCGACGCATTTCGGATGGCGCGACAGCTCCACCAGCCGCTCGACCGGAACGTCCGGCTCCTCGCCCGCCTGGAGCGGATGGGTGCCGACCGTGAAGAACACGTCCGGGAACCGCTCGGCGATCGCGGCGATGTCGGCGTGCCTGGCCACGCGGGTCGAGATCGTGATGATGCGCGTCACGCCCGCCGCGCGGGCGCGCTCCACCACGGCGTCGAGCTCGGGCGAGAACTCGGGGAAGTCGAGGTGGCAGTGGCTATCGGTCAGGTTCACGCGGCCGGCTCCGCCTCGACGTAGCGGGGGAACACGCCGGAGGGCGCGGGCAGGGCGGTGCCGGACGCCAGGCGGTGGTCGGCCTCGAGGTGGGCGAAGTCGCGGGCGTCGGCCGGCACGGCGAGGAAGTCGAGCAGCCGCGCCATCGCGCCCGGCATGGCGGGCTGGAGCAGGATGGCGAGCTCGCGCACCACCTCGGCCACCACGGCCAGCACGGTCGCCATGCGGGCCGGGTCGGTCTTGCGCTTCACCCAGGGCTCCTCGCCCGCGAAGTAGCGGTCCGCCGAGGCGATCACGCGCCATGCGGCGGCGAGGTAGTCGTGCGGGGCGTGGCGGTCCATGGCGTCCCGCGCCTGCGGGAGGAGGGCGTCGGCCTCGGCCAGGAGGGCCTGGTCGGCCTCGCTCAGGTCGCCGCGCTCCGGCACCCTGCCCCCGCAGTTCTTGGCGATCATGGACAGCGAGCGCTGCGCGAGATTGCCGATGCCGTTGGCGAGGTCGGCGTTGATGCGCGCCACGATGGCCTCGTGCGAGTAGCTGCCGTCCTGGCCGAACGGCACCTCGCGCAGGAAGAAGTAGCGCAGCGGGTCGACGCCGTAATGCTCGGCCAGGGTCGCCGGCGAGATGACGTTGCCGACGGACTTCGACATCTTCTCGCCCTTGTTGAACAGGAAGCCGTGCACCACGATCCGGCGCGGCAGCGGCAGCCCGGCCGACATCAGGAAGGCGGGCCAGAACACGGCGTGGAAGCGCGAGATGTCCTTGCCGATCACGTGCGCGTCGGCCGGCCAGAATCGTCCGCGCGGGTCCGCGGCGTCCGGGAAGCCGGTCCCGGTCAGGTAGTTGGTCAGCGCGTCGACCCACACGTACATGACGTGCTTCGGGTCGCCCGGCACCGGCACGCCCCAGTCGAAGGCCGTGCGGCTGATCGACAGGTCCTTGAGGCCGCGCGACACGAAGGAGCGGACCTCGTTGAAGTACTTGTCCGGCACGACGAAGTCGGGGTGGGCGGCGTAATGGGCGAGCAGCCGGTCGCCGTAGGCCGACAGGCGGAAGAACCAGCTCTCCTCGGCGACCCACTCGACCGGCGTGCCCGTGGGCGCGAGGCGCGTGCCGTCCGGCCCGTCGACGAGGTCGGCCTCGTCGTGGAAGGCCTCGTCGCGGACCGAGTACCAGCCCTCGTAGCTCGACAGGTAGACGTCGCCGCGCGCCTCCATGCGCCGCCAGATCTCCTGCGCGGCCGCGCGGTGGCGCGGCTCGGTGGTGCGCACAACGTCGTCGGCCTCGGTGCCGAGCAGCCGGTTCATGGCGAGGAACTGCGCGGCCGTGCGGTCGGCGAGCCCCTGAGGCGTCAGGCCCTCGCGCGCGGCCGTCTGCTGCATCTTCTGCCCGTGCTCGTCCATGCCGGACAGGCTCAGCACGTCGAAGCCGTCGAGCCGCTTGAACCGCGCGAAAGCGTCCTGGGCGATGCGCTCGTAGGCGTGGCCGATGTGCGGGGCGCCGTTGGCGTAGGGGATGGCGGAGGAGATGCAGTAGGTCGGGCGCGGGGCCATGAAGCCTCTTCTTGGGATCAAAGCGCGCGCGTCGCCTGGGCGAGATCCGCGAAGGTCGAGAACAGAAAGGTCTTCTTGTCGAGGTTGAGCGCCAGCGTGTCGCGCGCGGAGCGGCGCACTTTCTCCCATACCTCGGCCAGGGGTGCAAGGCGGCGCGGCTCGGTCGCGCCGGCCCCGAGCCGGCCGTGGAGCCAGTCGAGGATCGCGCCGGTCAGCACCGCGAAGTCGTCCTCGTCCGAGCCGACCTTGTCGGCGAGGCGGTGCAGCCCGGCCCAGTCGACCTCTGGCAGGCGCGCGAGCAGGCGCGCCGTCTCGCGGTCGAGGATCAGCCGCTCGCCGCCGAGATAGGGCAGGGCGCCCGAGACCGAGCCGCCGGCCCGGCGCAGGGCCTCGTCGAGCGCGGCGGGCTCGGTCTCCGACCAGGGCCGCCCCAGCGCGCGGAGCGCCGCCGCGGCGTCCGCGGGCGCGAGCGGGTCGAGGGCGAGCTTGCGGCAGCGCGAGCGCAGCGTCGGCAGCGCCTGGGCGGGATGGTGCGCCAGCAGCAGGAACAGCGAGCGCGAGGGCGGCTCCTCAATCAGCTTGAGGAGCGCGTTGGCGCTGTTGGTGTTGAGGTCCTCGGCCGTGTCGATGATGCAGATGCGGTAGCCCCCTGCCCGGCTCGCCTGCTGGAACAGGCCGGACATGCGGCGCACCTCGTCGACGCGGATCTCCGAGAAGAATTTCCCGGTCTTGTCGTTCCAGGCGCGCCGCAGCACCGCGACGTCGCCCGGCGCGCCGCCGGCGACCCGCCGCGCCGCGGGATGGTCAGGCGGCACCGACAGGTCGGCGGCGGCGCGGACCGCGTCGTCGTCCGGGTCCGGGTGGGCCATGAGGAAGCGGGCGAACCGCCAGGCCAGCGTCGCCTTGCCGGTGCCCGGCGCGCCGCCGATCAGCCAGGCGTGGTGGAGCCGCCCGGCCCGATAGGCGTCGAGGAGCTCGCGCTCGGCCCGCGCCTGGCCGAACAGCACCGCCGTCTCGCGCGGGTGCGGTGCGCCCTCGGCGCGGTCGCTCTCGGGCGCGGCCTCGCCCTCCCTCACGGCCGCGTCCCCTGCCCGGCCCGCCGCAGCGCGGGAAAGCGCGCCCGCACGATGAGCCACAGCGTGTCGGCCACGGCGTCGGCCTCGCCCGACGCGTCGACCACGAGGCAGCGCTCCGGCTCCTGCTCGGCATTCGCCAGGAAGGCGCGGCGCAGGCCCTCGTGGAATCCCTCCGCCTCGCGCTCGAACCGGTCCGCCGCGGCGCCGCCGCGCCGCGACCGGGCGCGCGCGAGGCCGGTCGCGACGTCGAGGTCGAGCACCAGCGTCAGGTCCGGCACCGTGGCGCCGACGGCGACGCGCTCGAGCCCGGCGAGCAGCGCCGGGTCGACGCCCTCCAGCGCGCCCTGGTAGACGCGCGTCGAATCGATGAAGCGGTCGCAGACCACGAAGGCGCCGCGCGCGAGGGCCGGCCGGATCGTCGCGTCGAGGTGGTCGATGCGGGCGGCGGCGAACATCAGCGCCTCCGCGACCGGGCCGAGCGGCTTGATCGCGCCCGACAGGAGCGCGTCGCGGATCGCTTCCGCGCGGGGCGAGCCGCCGGGCTCGCGGGTCGCCACCGCGTCGAGGCCGAGCGCGGCGATGCGGTCCACGAGGCGGCGCGCCTGGGTCGACTTGCCGGTGCCCTCCCCGCCTTCGAGCGTGATGAAACTGCCCTGCCCCGCCGTCACGGCGCCTTGCTCCCCTTCGCGGCATCCGCCGTCGGTCCCACCCTCGCGGCCTCGGCCGCCTGGGCCGGCGGGCGCCCGAAGTTGCGGCGGATCAGCGTCGCGCCGAGCTCCCAGCCGGCGTCGAGGGCGCGGCGCGGCAGCGAGCCCACGCCGACGGCCGAGGCCGTCTTCAGCGGCACCGTGAGCACGTCCGAACCGTCGCGGGTCACGTGCAGCTCCGCCACCAAGGCGCCCGCGGCGACCGGCGCCTGCAGGGGCCCGCTGTAGGTGATGCGGCCCGCCAGCGCGTCGCCGGAGCCGCGCGGCACCAGCAGCTTGACCGGACCGGCGGCGACGAGCGGCACCGAGGACGCGTCGCCGCCGAACACCTTGGCGCTGCCCACCGGCTCGCCGGCGGCGTAGAGCTCGCGCGCCTCGAAATTGCGGAAGCCCCAGCTCAGCAGCTTGAAGCTCTCGGCCGCGCGGTCCTTGGCGGTGCGCAGGCCGTTGACCACGACGATCAGGCGCTCGCCGTCCTGCACGGCCGAGCCGACGAGGCCGTAGCCGCTTTCCGCGATGTCGCCGGTCTTCAGACCGTCCGCGCCGATGTTCATGGCGAGCAGCGGGTTGCGGTTGAGCTGGCGCACCTTGTTCCAGGTGAACTCGCGCTCGCCGAAGTAGCGGTAGAACTCCGGGTAGGTGTGGATGACGTAGCGGGCCAGGGTCGCCATGTCGCGCGGCGTCACCCGCTGGCCGGGGTCCCCCCTGCCCCACGGGTTCTGGAACTCGGAATGCGCCATGCCGATCTCGCGCGCCCGGCGGTTCATCAGGGCGGCGAAGCTGTCCTCCGAGCCCGAGATGCCCTCCGCGAGCGCGATGGCGGCGTCGTTGCCGGACTGCACCACGAGCCCCTGGATGAGGTCCACGACCGGGATGCGGCTGTTCAGGGCCGCGAACATGGTCGAGCCGCCCGACTTGGCGCCGCCCGAGCGCCACGCGTTCTCGGACACGAGGAACGTGTCGTCGAGCTTGAGGCGCCCCTCCCTGATCTCGCGGAAGACGATCTCGGCGGTGAGGATCTTCGTGGTCGAGGCCGGCGCCATCTGCTTGTCGGCGTTGCGGTCGAACAGGACGGAGCCGGTCTCGGCGTCCACCAGCAGCGCGAAGGGCGCGATGGTCTGGAACGACTCGGCCGCGCGCGCCGGCAGGGCGGCACAGCACAGGAGCAGGGCGTAGAGCAGCTTGCGCTTTGGCATCTTGGGCACGGGGGACTCGCTGCGGGGCGGGAGGGCGCGGTGGATCGTACCGCGGGTGCGGCGCCCGCCAAAGCGCGCCGATGCGCCGATCAGCGCGCCTCGTCCGGACTCCGCCTCGGCGGCACGGGGCGTCGCGCCGGCCCGCCGAAGCTGATGGTGGCCCGCGGCGCGGCTTCGCGCTTCGGCGGCGGGAACAGGGGCTTGAAGAAGGGATCGCGCGGGACCGGGCCGGTGCGGGCCGGCGCGGCACGGCGCGGCGAGGCTTCGACCGGAGCCGCGAGGGCGCGCGTCGCGCGGGGCGGCGCCGGCGCCGCGACGGGCTCGACCGGCGGTGCGGCCGGGACCGGGCCTTCCGCCGGGGGGCCGCGCCGGAAGATCGGCAGCGAGGCCACCCGCGCCGGGAAATTGGGCAGCGGCGAGGGGCCGGTCGGCCGCGGCGGCAGCGCGGCATCGGCCACCTGGACGGGCTCGGCGACGCCGTCGAGCCGCGCGGGACGCCCGTCGGTGGTCAGGGTGGCGAGCAAGCGCTCGTCGTCGTCGCCCGCGAGCGTGGCGCGGCCGACATATTCGATGCGGACGCGCCCCGTCCCCTCGTTGCGGAACGCGAGGGCCTCGGCGACGCGCTGCGACACGTCCATCACGCGGCCGCCGTGGTAGGGGCCGCGGTCGTTGACGCGCACGATCAGCGAGCGGCCGTTCTTGAGGTTGGTGACGCGGACGTAGCTCGGCAGCGGCAGCGTGGGATGCGCGGCCGAGATCGATCCCTTGTCGAAGATCTCGCCGTTGGCGGTGCGGCGGCCGTGGAAGGCGTCGCCGTACCAGGACGCGGTGCCGACCGCCACGTAGCCGCGCGGATCGGCGTTCGGCACGTAGAGGTGGCCGCCGATCGTGTAGGGCCGCCCGACGAGGAAGCCGCCGCCGCCGCGCGGCACCGCTTCGCCGTCGTCGACGACGCGCGGGCTCGCCCACACGCCGAGGATGGGATCGAAGTAGCGGCCGCCCGGGCCCGGTCGGCCGGGCCCGACGGCGGTCTGGCTGGCGCAGCCCGCCAGCACCGCCGCGCAGGCCGCGAGGGCGCTCCAGCGCAGAACATCGGCGAGCGCTAGGGGGCGGGCGGGGGCGACGGGGAGCGGGAGCGCGACGGCCGGAAGCTTCATGGTTCGTTGCGGGACCCGACTCGGACGCAGACGCCCCGGCCGCGTCCCGCCTCACACGCCCGCCCCGCGAAGGACGATGCGCGCCGCGGCGGGCGGGCCGGACTGCTCATGCACCGCATTTTCCGCCCCGCTGCTTTCGATCGGCTTAAGCGGGCCCGGCGCGCGACCGCGCGGGCCCCCTGCCCGCCCCGGAAACGCCCTCAGAATGAGGTCTAATTACGGCACAGCTCAAGGTCGGACCGTCGAGCCGTGCGCGGCACCTCAGTCGAGCTCGACCACGAGCCCCTCGTGCAGCGTCACGCGCCGGTCCATGCGCGCCGCGAGGTCCATGTTGTGGGTTGCGATCAGGGCGGCGAGCCCGGTGGCGCGGATCAGCGACGTGAGCGTCGCGAAGACGTGGTCGGCCGTGTGGGGGTCGAGGTTGCCCGTGGGTTCGTCGGCCAGCAGCATGCCGGGCGCGTTGGCCACCGCGCGCGCGATGGCGACGCGCTGCTGTTCGCCGCCCGACAGTTCCGCCGGACGGTGGCCGGTGCGCTGCCCGAGCCCGAGGAAGGACAGCAACTCCCTGCCCCGCTCGGCCGCCTCGCGCTTCGACAGGCCCGCGATCATCTGCGGCATCACCACGTTCTCGAGCGCGGTGAACTCGGGCAGGAGGTGATGGGCCTGGTACACGAAGCCGATGGCCGTGCGGCGCAGCGCGGTGCGCTCAGGGTCGCCCATGCCGGCCGTCGGGGACGACCCGACGTAGACCTCGCCGCCGTCCGGCTTCTCCAGCAGGCCGGCCACGTGGAGCAGCGTCGACTTGCCGGCGCCCGACGGCGCTACCAGGGCCACCGACTGGCCGGGCCAGAGCGTGAGGTCGGCGCCGCGCAGGATGGAGAGCGTCGCCTCGCCCTGCCGGTAGGTGCGGACGACGCCCGCGAGCGTCAGGGCCGGAGCGGAGGCCATCATTCGTACCGGAGCGCTTCGACGGGATCGAGGTTGGCGGCGCGCCACGACGGATACACCGTGGCGAGCAGCGACAGGGCGAGCGCCATCGCGGTCACGGCGAGCACGTCGGCGGGCCGGATGACGGACGGGAGGTGGGACAGGAAGTACAGCTCCGAGGGGAACAGGTCAGTGTGCAGCACCGCGTTCAGGAAGGCGCGGATGCGCTCGATGTTGCTCGCGACCAGCACGCCCAGCACGAGGCCCGCGAGCGTGCCGCACACGCCGATCGAGGCCCCGGCGATGAGGAAGATGCGGAGGATCGAGCCGCGCGACGCCCCCATGGTGCGCAGGATCGCGATGTCGGAACTCTTATCCTTCACGAGCATGATGAGGCCCGACACGATGTTCAGCGCCGCCACCAGCACGATCAGCGTCAGGATGATGAACATGACGTTGCGCTCGACGTTCAGCGCGTCGAAGAAGGTCTTGTTGCGCTGGCGCCAGTCCGTCATCACGGCCGGCCGCTCGATGGCGCGGTCGAGCTGCAGGCGCACCGCGTCCATGTGGTCGGGGTCGTCGACGAAGACCTCGATGACGGATGCCTCCCCGTCCTTGTTGAAGTAGCTCTGCGCTTCCGCCATCGGCATGTAGACGAAGGAGGAGTCGAACTCCGACATGCCGATCTGGAAGATGGCGACCACGGGGTAGCTCTTGATGCGCGGCGCGACGCCGAACGGGGTCTGCGCGCCCTTGGCAGTGAGCACCGACATCTGATCGCCGATCGACAGGCCGAGCGATTCGGCCAGCCGCTGGCCGATGGCGACGCCGCCGGACTTGTCGAAGTCGTCGAGCGTGCCCTGGACGACGTGGCCCTCTATGCCGGGCAGCCGGCGAAGGTCCGCGCCCGAGATGCCGCGCACCAGCGCGCCCGACTGGTTGAAGGGCGAGGACACGCCGGCCGCGCCCTCGATCATCGGGATCACGAGCTTGACGCCCGGCACGGCTTCGAGCCGCTTCGTCACGGCGTCGTAGTCGGTGAAGGGCGTGTCCGTGGCCTGCACGAAGACGTGGCCGTTGATGCCGACGATCTTGTTCAGCAGCTCCTGCCGGAAGCCGTTCATCACCGACATGACGACGATCAGCGTCGCGACGCCGAGCAGGATGCCGGCGAAGGAGAAGCCGGCGATCACCGACACGAAGCTCTTGGCCCGCCGCGCCCGCAGGTAGCGGGCCGCCACGATCCACTCGAAGGCCGAAAAGGCGCGCGTCGTCCGCGCGGCGGCGCGCGGCGCCGCCGCGGCCGACCGGGCTTGAGCCATCGTCATGCGGCGATCCTCGTCATGTCAGCGCCGCGCCGGCGCGGCGAGGCTCGTCAGCTTGGCCAGGGCCTCGCCGGGGGCGAGGAGCTCCTTCTCGCCCGTGCGGCGATGCTTCAGCTCCACCCTGCCCTCGGCGAGACCCTTGGGGCCGACCAGCACCTGATAGGGCACGCCGATGAGGTCGAGCGTCGCGAATTTGGCGCCCGGCCGCTCGTCGCGGTCGTCGTAGAGGGCGTCGACCCCGGCGGCGAGCAGTCCCTTGTAGAGCGTCTCGCAGGCGGCGTCGGTGTCGGGGTTGCCGGCCTTCAGGTTGGCGATGCCGACCGTGAAGGGCGCGACCGCGTCCGGCCAAACGATGCCCGCCTCGTCGTGCCCGGCCTCGATCAGCGCCGCGACGACGCGCGACGGGCCGATGCCGTAGGAGCCCATGTGGACCGGCACGGTCGCCCCGTCCGGCCCGCTGACGACCGCCTTCATGGGCTCGGAATATTTCGTGCCGAAATAGAAGATGTGGCCGACCTCAATGCCGCGGGCGGAGACGCGGTCCGCCTCAGGCACGGCCAGGAACGCGGCCTCGTCGAACTTCTCGCTCGTGGCCGCGAAGCGGCTCGTCCAGCCGTCGACGGCGTCCTGCAGCGCGGCCGCGTCGTCGAAGTCGATGTCGGCGGCCGGCGGCGGGAGGCCGAGGTAGTCGCGGTGGCAAAACACCTCGCTCTCGCCCGTCGAGGCGAGGATGATGAACTCGTGGCTGAGGTCGCCGCCGATCGGGCCCGTGTCGGCCACCATGGGGATGGCGGTGACGCCGAGCCGCGCAAAGGTGCGCAAGTAGGCCACGAACATGCGGTTGTAGGAATGGCGGGCGCCGGCGGCGTCGAGATCGAACGAGTAGGCGTCCTTCATCAGGAACTCGCGCGAGCGCATCACGCCGAAGCGCGGGCGCACCTCGTCGCGGAACTTCCACTGGATGTGGTAGAGGTTCAGCGGCAGGTCCTTGTAGGAGCGGACCGAGGCGCGGAAGATCTCCGTCACCATCTCCTCGTTGGTCGGCCCGTAGAGCATCTCGCGCTCGTGCCGGTCCTTGATGCGCAGCATCTCCTTGCCGTAGTCGTCGTAGCGGCCGGACTCGCGCCACAGGTCGGCGGACTGCACGGTGGGCATCTTGATCTCGATCGCGCCCGCGCGGTTCTGCTCCTCGCGGACGATCGCGCTGACCTTCTCCAGCACGCGCAGGCCGAGCGGCAGCCAGGCGTAGATGCCGGCCGCCTCCTGGCGGATCATGCCGGCGCGCAGCATGAGGCGATGCGACACGATCTCAGCTTCCTTCGGCGTCTCGCGCAGGATCGGCATGAAGTATCGGCTGGAGCGCATCGTGGGAATCGTCTCTGGAACGGGGCACGGCCGAAACGCCGTGCCGGCGGGGCCGATAAACGCGGGCGTCGCCGAAAACACAAGGCGACAGCCACCTCGCGCGGAGCTTGCCGGGGCAGCGTGGCGGTTCTGCGGTGGAAACCGACAAGGACGTTCAAGGCGCCGGCCTCGTGCGGCGGCGCCCGACGGATCACATCCGGCTACTCGCCGAGGCCGGCCGCCCAGCCGGCCTTGGTCTCGGCGACGAAGTCGTCGAGCCGCCGCGCCGCGATGGCGCTCCGCAGCCCGGCCATCAGCGTCTGGTAATAGCTGAGGTTCACCCAGGTCAGCAGCATCATGCCGAGGATCTCGTCCGACTTGACGAGGTGGTGCAGGTAGGCGCGCGAGTAGTCCCGCGCGGCCGGGCAGTCGGAGGCCTCATCGATCGGCCGGGGATCGGCGGCGTGGCGGGCGTTGCGCAGGTTGACCTTGCCGAAGCGGGTGAAGGCCTGGCCGTGGCGGCCGGCGCGGGTCGGCATCACGCAGTCGAACATGTCGACGCCGCGGCGCACGGCCTCGACGATGTCGTCGGGCGTGCCGACGCCCATGAGGTAGCGCGGCTTGCCGGCCGGCAGGTGCGGCTCGACGGTCTCGATGGCGGCGAGCATGTCGGCCTGGGGCTCGCCCACAGCGAGCCCGCCGATGGCGATGCCGCCGAACGGCAGGGCCGCGAGCTGGCGCGCGCTCTCGGCCCGCAGCGCCGCCACGGTGCCGCCCTGCACGATGCCGAAACAGGCGCGGCCCGGCCGGGCGTCGAAGGCCTTGAGCGACCGCTCGGCCCAGCGCAGCGACAGCAGCATGGCGCGCTCGACCTCGCTGTCGGAGGCCGGCAGGCGCACGCATTCGTCGAGCTGCATCTGGATGTCTGAGCCGAGCAGCGCCTGGATCTCCATCGAGCGCTCGGGGGTGAGCGCGTGCTTCGAGCCGTCGATGTGAGACTGGAAGGTGACGCCGCGCTCGTCGAGCTTACGCAGCTTGGCGAGCGACATGACCTGGAACCCGCCCGAATCGGTCAGCATGGGCCCGGACCAGGTGCTGAATTTGTGGAGCCCGCCGAGTTCGGCCACGCGCTCGGCGCCCGGCCTCACCATCAGGTGGTAGGTGTTGCCGAGCACGATGTCGGCGCCGAGCTCGCGCACCTGGCCCATGTACATGGCCTTGACGGTGCCGGCGGTGCCGACCGGCATGAAGGCCGGCGTGCGGATGGCGCCGCGGCCGGTGTGGACCAGCCCGGTGCGGGCCGCACCGTCCTGGCCGAGGTGCTCATAATGGAAGTCGGCGGTCATGGGAGCGGGTCCGGCCGCGGCGCGGCGCTGTCGGCGGCGGCCGTGAGGAGGCTCGCGTCGCCGTAGGAATAGAAGCGGTAGCCCGTCGCTATGGCATGCGCGTAGGCGGCGCGCATCGCGTCGAGCCCGCAGAAGGCCGACACCAGCATGAACAGCGTCGAGCGCGGCAGGTGGAAGTTGGTCATCAGCCGATCGACGCAGCGGAACCGGTAGCCCGGCGTGATGAAGATGCTCGTCTCGCCCGCGAAGGGCCGGACGAGCCCGTCCTCGCCCGCCGCGGATTCGAGGATGCGCAGCGACGTCGTGCCGACCGCCACGAGCCGCCCGCCGCGGCGCCGCACGGCGTTGAGCGCCGCTGCAGTCTCGGCCGACACCGTGCCGATCTCGCCGTGCATGCGGTGGCCCTCGACCGTGTCCGACTTCACGGGCAGGAAAGTGCCGGCGCCGACGTGGAGCGTGACCCGGTGGAGCTCCACGCCGCGGGCCGCGAGCGCCTCGACGAGGGCCGGCGTGAAGTGCAGGCCGGCGGTGGGGGCCGCGACGGCGCCGGGGCGCGCGGCGAACAGCGTCTGGTAGTCCGCGGCGTCGGCGGCGTCGCCGGCGCGGCGGTGCTCGATGTAGGGCGGCAGCGGCATCTGGCCGACGCGGGCGCAGGCGGCGTCGAGCGCCTCGCCCGCGCGGTCGAAGGTGAGGCTCACCTCGCCGCCGTCCCGATCGGAGGCGACGGCGGAGAGGACGGTCGCGCCGTCCGCCTCGAAGGCGAGCGTCTCGCCGTCGGCCACGCGCTTGGCCGGGCGGACGAAGGCGCGCCAGCGGTCGGCGGCGTCGCGCCGGTGCAGCGTCACCTCGATGCGGGCGACGTTGTCGCCGCGGCGGCGCAGGCCGAAGAGGCGGGCCGGAACGACGCGGGTGTCGTTGACCACCAGGGCGTCGCCGGGCTGGAGCAGCGCCGGCAGATCGCGCACGGCGCGGTCGCCGAAGGGCACGGGGGCGCCGGGGTCAACGGTGAGCAGGCGCGCGGCGTCGCGCGGCGAGGCCGGCCGCAGCGCGATGGCGGAGTCCGGCAGGGTGAAATCGAAGGCGTCGACCAGCATGGCGCGGAGATGTGCGAAGGCCCGGCCCGCCGAATGCGGGCCGGGCCAGGGAGGTTCAGGCGGAGCGGATCAGCTGATCGTCGCGGTCTTGATCGAGTCGGGGTCGCGCACGGGCTCGCCGCGCTTGATCTTGTCGACGTTCTCCATGCCGGAGGTCACCTCGCCCCAGACCGTGTACTGGCGGTCCAGGAAGCCGGCGTCGCCGAAGCAGATGAAGAACTGCGAGTTGGCCGAATCGGGGTTCTGGGCGCGGGCCATCGAGCAGGTGCCGCGCTTGTGGTGCTCGGCGTTGAACTCCTGCTTCAGGTTCGGGTACTTCGAGCCGCCCGTGCCGGTGCCGTGCGGACAGCCGGTCTGCGCCATGAAGCCGTCGATGACGCGGTGGAAGACGATGCCGTCGTAGAACTTCTCGTTCACCAGCTTCTTGATGTGCTCGACGTGCTTGGGCGCGAGGTCGGGGCGCATCTTGATGACGACGGGCCCCTGCGTGGTGTCGAGCGTCAGCGTGTTGGTGTCGGTCATCTCTTGTCCTCGTGGATGAAGCGGATGGCGAAGATCTCGCCGGCCACCGCCGCGCCGAGCGACGGCGACAGCGGCAAGGGTGTGCAGCTTTTAAGCCCCGCGAGCAGCGAACGCGCAAGCTCGGTCTTCTGGTCCGGGGTCGCGGCATCGCTGTAGGGCACGCGCGGCAGGCCGAAGACCGAGCCGTCGCGCTTGAAGGCGACACGCAGCGTGATCGAGCCGAAGGCGACGCCCGCCGGGAGGGCGAAGCAGCGGCCGAGCGCCTGGCCGACCTCAACGAAGCGGTTCAGGATCGGCGGCGCCGCGAAGGTCCGGCCGGCGCCGACCGACACGTTGAGGTGGAAGCCGTGCGACAGCGCCGGGAGGTCGCCGGGCGTGCCCTCGATCAGCGGCGAGGTGCCCGGCCCCTCGGGCTGGATGAACTCGTCGGGCGGCGGCGGGGGCAGCAGCAGCGGCGGCACGGTCGGCGGATATCGCCTCAGGTAGGGGCGGAACCCGTAGCGCCAGCGCCGGAACTCCAGCCGCGGCCCGATGCGGAACGGGACGCGCGGCCGGAGGGCGGGCAGCCGTGCGGCCGGCGCCCGCACGGCGGGCGGCCCGACCCGGACCGGTGCGGCGGAGGCCGGGCAGGCCATCGCCGCTGCGGCGAGCGCCGCCCGCGCGACGGCTCCGGCCCGCCGCGCGCCCAACTACTTGGCCGAGGCCATGCGCATGCTGACGATCTTGTCCGGGTTGGTCACCTTGCCGTTGTCGTCGGCCGCACCCTTCTTGATCTTGTCGACCACGTCCATGCCGGCCGTGACGTGGCCCACCACCGTGTACTGGTTGTTCAGGAAGGGCGCGTCGCCGAGGCAGATGAAGAACTGCGAGTTCGCCGAATCGGGGTCAGACGAGCGCGCCATGCCGACCGTGCCGCGGGTGAAGGGCGTCGAGGTGAACTCGGCCTTGAGGTCGGGCAGCTTGGAGCCGCCCATGCCGGTGCCGGTGGGATCGCCGGTCTGGGCCATGAAGCCGCCGATCACGCGGTGGAACACGATGCCGTCGTAGAAATGGTCCTTCACCAGCGTCTCGATCTGCTTGACGTGGTTGGGGGCGAGGTTCGGCTCGAGCTGGATGGTGATCTTGCCGTCCTTGGTGGTCATCACGACCGTGTTGGCGTCGTCGGCGAAGGCCGGGAGGGCGCCGAGCGCCGCGCCGGCGGCGAGGGCGGCCGAAGACAGGAGGAGATCGCGGCGGCGCAGGATCATGGCGTGCTCTCAGAGGGATGGCGCGCCGGAGATAGGCGGGGGGTGTGACGGTGGCAAGGCGGCGGGGTCAGGCGGCCGGCGCTCCCTCGACCTTCAGCTCCAGCCGCGTGCTCGCCAGCCACTCGCCGTTGACCGGCACGGACTGCCGGCTCTGCGCCGCGTAGCGCCGCCGCTCGAAGAAGGGGCGCGCGGCATCGGGCGCGTCGACGGTCAGCGCCTTCGCGCCGCGCGCCTTGGCGAGCTTCTCCAGCGCGTCCACCAGCAGGGTGCCGATGCCGCGCCGCGCCAGCGCCGGGTCGACGAAGAGCATGTCGACCCGCGCGTTGTCCTTCAGAGAGGCGAAGCCGGCCGGCGCGCCCTCCACCACCGCCACCAGCGTCAGCATGGCGCCGAGGCGCGCCCCGAAGGCGGCCTCATCCTCGGCCGTCGCCATCCAGGCGGCGCGCTGGTCCTCGTCGTAGTCGTCGGCCGTGAGCTCGTCGACGCTGGCGCCGAAGATGGCGGCCAGCGCGGGGGCGTCGGCGGGCAGCATGGGGCGGAGCGTCGGCTTCAGGGCGGTCTCGTCTCGGTCGGCCATCACGCGGTTCCCTTCCGGCCCACGTCCCAGCTCGTGGTGCCGTCCTTGTTGTCCTTGAGAACGACGCCCAGGGCCGCGAGTTCGCCGCGGATGCGGTCCGAGTCGGCCCAGCGCTTCTCGCGCCGCGCCGCGAGGCGCTCCGCGATCAGCGTCTCGACCGCCGCGGCGTCGACGCCCGCCTCGGCCTCGCGCCGCGCCGCCCAGTCGGACGGCGCGGCCTGGAGCAGGCCGAGCAGCCGCGCGGAGGCGATCCCCGCGCCGCGCGTGTTCGATTCGCCCATCAGCCCGTGCAGCGTCGCGATGGCGCCCGGCGTGTTGAGGTCGTCGGACAGCTCGTCGAGGAACCCCTGCGCCGGCTCGCCCGGCGCCACGCCCTCCGCGGCCGCGTACCAGCGGTCGAGCGTGCGCTCCGACTCCTCCAGCGCCTTGGCGGTCCAGTCGATCGGCTGGCGGTAGTGGGTGCGCAGCATGGCGAGGCGCAGCACCTCGCCGGGCCAGCGTCTGCCGCCGAAGCTCTCGGTGCCGAGCAGGTCGCGGATCGTGACGAAGTTGCCGAGGCTCTTCGACATCTTCTGCCCCTCGACCTGCAGGAAGCCGTTGTGCATCCACACCTGCGCCATCACGGGCCGGTGGAAGGCGCAGCAGCTTTGAGCCAGCTCGTTCTCGTGGTGCGGGAAGATGAGGTCGAGCCCGCCGCCGTGGATGTCGAAGGTTTCGCCGAGGTGCTTCCAGCTCATGGCCGAGCATTCGAGGTGCCAGCCCGGCCGGCCGCGGCCCCAAGGGCTGTCCCAGCCCGGCTCGTGCAGCGCGGAGGGCTTCCACAGCACGAAGTCGCCGTCGGCGCGCTTGTAGGGCGCGACTTCGACGCGGGCCCCCGCCACCATCTCGTCGAGCGTGCGGTTCGACAGGCGGCCGTAGTCCGGCATCGAGCCCACGGCGAAGAGCACGTGGCCAGCGCCGCCGTCCTCCGTCGGTGCGTAGGCGTGGCCGCCCGCCACCAGGCGCTCCACGACGGCGATCATCTCGGGGATGTGGTCGGTCGCGCGGGGCTCGACGGTGGGGCGGAGGCAGCCCAGCGCGTCGACGTCCTCGGCGAAGCCGCGCGCCGTGCCCTCGGTCAGCTCGCGGATGGTGATGCCGCGCTCCGCCGCCCGGTCGATGATCTTGTCGTCGATGTCGGTGATGTTGCGCGCGTAGACCACGTGGTCCGCCCCGTAGAGGTGGCGGAGCAGGCGGAACAGCACGTCGAAGACGATGACCGGCCGGGCGTTGCCGATGTGGGCGCGGTCGTAGACGGTGGGGCCGCAGACGTAGAGCCGTACCCGCTCCGGATCGAGCGGGGAGAAGTCGTCCTTGCGGCGCGTCAGCGTGTTGTACAGGCGCAGAGCCATCCCGGTCCCTCGATCGATGCCACGGCCCGAAGGCGGCCTCGACCGATGGGGTGTCCCGCCTCGTCGCCCGCCCTCCCGGCCCGCCGTCTTCCCGACAGCGTCTAGAACAGGCGTGCGCCGAGCGTCCAGCGCGCGGCTCCCTCGCCCCGCCCGGCCCTCAGGCCGGACAGCGGTACGGCGCGGGGAAGGTGAAGCCGGCCGGATGCAGGGGCGGGACGGCGTCGCGCACGGGGCGGACCCGGGTCGCCCGCTCGCGGTGGCGCAGGGCGCGCTCCGCCATAACCTGCAGGCCCGCCAGCACGGGATGGTCGGCGCCCGCCATGGCGGCGGTCAGCTCGCGCCAGTCGCGCTCGGAAGCGTCGCGGGCGAAGCCCGACACGAGGGAGGCCGTCAGCGCGCCGACGGTCAGGCCGGCGCGGTCCGCCTCCGCGCGCACGGCCGCCGCGAAGGGGCCGCCGATCGATGCCACGGCTGCACCGGCGATGCCCTCGTCGGCGCAGGAGTGCAGGATATCGGCCAACAGCATGCAGCCCTCCTCGCGATCGCCTTCCCCGGATCGGGACGACGCGGCTCTTCGCTCCGCACCGCCCGACGCCCTCCTAGGCGCCGATCGGGGTGGCACGATGGCCGCTTCGCGGATCATGATGGCCGAGGCTGACCTCCCGTGGCAACGGCTTCTGCGAATCGGACGAGAATTTTTCTACATCCGACAAATCGGCCGATTCACGGCGCGTGTTGCACCGCCGCCCCTCACGGCGCCTTGATGCCGGCCTTGTCCGTGACGGCATGGGTCCAGGCGCCCTGCGGCTCCTTGGTGATGACCGGGTCGGACCCAGACGAGAGCAGCACCTTCACGGTCTGGGCGTAGGCGGCGGGGTCGAGCGCGCCGTCGGAGCCCTTCGTGAGCTTGTTGACGTCGTCCATCATGTGCTTCTGGTGCTCCTCGGTCTGGGCGCCCGAGGTGTCGTTGTCGAGCACGATCTTGACGGCCTCGTCGGGGTGCGCCTGCGCGTAGTCCCAGCCCTGCATCGAGGCCTTGACGAAGCGCGCCATGCGGTCGGTGAAGGCGGGATCCTTCAGCTTGGGCTCGAGCGCGTAGAGGCCGTCCTCAAGCGTATTCTCGCCCTCGTCGGTGTAGTTGAAGACGACGAGCTGGGCCGGCTTCATGCCGGCCTCGATGAGCTGCCAGTATTCGTTGTAGGTCATGGTCGAGATGCAGGCGGCCTGCTTCTGCAGCAGCGGGTCGACGTTGAAGCCCTGCTTGAGCACGGTGACGCCGGGCGGGCCGTTGGTGGAGATCTTGAGCTTCGCCATCCTGGCCAGGAACGGGTACTCGTTGCCGGCGAACCAGACGCCGAGCGTATGGCCGGGGAAGTCGGCCGGCGTCTTGACGCCGGAGTCGGCCCGGCAGGTCAGCTCAAGCCCCGAGCGCTTGAACGGCTGGGCGATGTTGACCACGGGCGAGCCCTTCTCGCGCGTCGCCAGGGCCGAGGGCATCCAGTCGACCACCACGTCGGCGCCGCCGCCCGCCAGCACCTGCTCGGGGTTCACGTCCGGCCCGCCGGGCTTGATCGTGACGTCGAGGCCGGCGTCCTTGTAGAAGCCCTTGTCCTTGGCGACGAAGTAGCCGGCGAACTGCGCGTCGGCGACCCACTTCAACTGCAGCGTCACGGGATCGGCGGCCCGCGCCGCGCCCCCCGCCGCGAGCGCGGCCGCCATCGCGGCCAGACCGAACGCCATGCGCCTCATGCCCTACTCCTCAGTCGCGGCGCCCGCGGAAGGACGGGTGCCAGAAGGTCGCGCGCCGCTCGACCGCGGCCACGAGGCCGTAGAGCAGCGAGCCGGACACCGCCGCCACGGCGATCGTGGCCCAGACGGTGTCGATGTTCATGCGGCCGACCTCCGCGTTGATGCGGAAGCCCATGCCGACGATGGGCGTGCCGAAGAACTCGGCCACGATCGCGCCGATCAGCGCCAGCGTGGTGCAGATCTTGAGACCGTTGAAGACGAAGGGCAGCGCGGCCGGCAGCCGGAGCTTGCGCAGCGTGACGCCGTAGGGCGCCGCGTAGGTGCTCATCAGGTCGCGGTCGAGCGCCGAGGTCGCGCCGAGGCCGGCGTTGCAGTTCACCAGCATGGGGAAAACCGTCATGGCGGCCACGACGGCCGCCTTGGACGGCCAGTCGAAGCCGAACCACATGACCATGATCGGCGCCACGCCGACCACCGGGAGGGCGGACACCAGCGTGCCGAGCGGCAGGAGGCCGCGCTGCAGGAAGGGCACCCGGTCGATCGCGAGGGCCGCGAGGAAGCCGCCGCCGCAGCCGAGGACGTAGCCGGCCGCCAGACCCTTCATGGTCTGGACGAAGTCGGCGAGCAGCATGCCCGGCGAGGCGGCGAGGCGGGCCGCGACCGCGGAGGGCGGCGGCAGGATCACCGCCGGCACGCCGAGGCCGCGCACGATGGCCTCCCACAATAACAGCACCGTGGCGCCGAAGATCAGCGGCACCGCGACCGCCGCGGCCCGGCCGGCGACGCCGCGGCGCGGCGCCCTCCACACGATCAGCTCGACGAGCGCCCAGGCGGCGAGCCAGACGGCGGCGCAGCCGAGCCAACCCGCGGCGCTCACCGCGCGGCCCCCGTGCGGCGCAGCACGACGGCCTCGACCGCCGACACGATCCCGACCAGCGCGGCGCCGCAGACCGAGGCGACCGCCAGGGCGGCCCAGATCTGCACGGTCTGCCCGTAATAGGAGCCGGCGAGGAGCCGCGCGCCGAGGCCGCCGTCCTCCGACTTCGTCACCTCCGCCACGACCGTGCCGACGAGGCTCGCGGCCGCCCCCACCTTGGCGCTCGCGAACAGGAACGGCAGGCTCGCCGGAAGCCGCAGGAAGCGCAGCACCTGCGGCCGCGAGGCGGAATAGGTCCGCAGGAGATCGAGGTGCAGCGGTTCGGGCGAGCGCAGGCCCTTTGCCATGCCGACCGCGACGGGGAAGAAGGACAGGTAGGCGGCGATCGCGGCCTTGGGCCAGAGCCCCGTCACCGAGATCTGGTTGAGGATCACCACGATCATCGGCGCCAGCGCCACGATGGGCACCGTCTGGCTGGCGACGATCCAGGGCATCAGGCCGCGGTCGAGGCTCGGCACGTGCACCACGAAGAGGCTCAGGGCGAAGCCGACCAGCCCGCCGAGCGCGAAGCCGAGCGCGGTCGCCTCCAGCGTCACGCCCGCGTGGTAGACGAGGCTGCGCTTGGAGGTCGGCGCGACGGCGAAGACCGTGCGCCCGATCTCGGCCGCGATCTGGTGCGGGGCCGGCAGGCGCGGGTGGGACTGCGCCCAGGTGCCGGCGACGAAGTCGCGCCACCCGGCGTCGGCGATGCCCGCATCGGCGTCGGCCTGGCGCTGCGCGTCCGCGTTCATCCCGACCGCCGCCGCGTACCACAGGGCGAGGATCGCCAGCACGACCGTCAGCACCGGGACCGCACGGCCGAAGAGCGCGCGAGCGATCGTGCCGGAACGCCGCGGGCGCGCCGCCGGCCGGCTCAGCTTCAGCGCCTCAGTCCGCATAGGCGTGGCCGGCGCGCAAGCCCTCGCGGACGCGGTGCGCCACCCTCAGGAACTCCGGCGTCTCGCGGATGTCGAGGTTGCGGTCCCGCGGGAAGTCGCAGGCCACGATGTCCTGCACCCGGCCGGGCCGGGGCGACATGACGACGATGCGGGTCGACAGGAACACCGCCTCGGGGATCGAATGGGTGACGAAGACCACCGTCTTGCCGGTGCGGTCCCACAGGCGCAGGAGCTGCTCGTTCAGCTTGTCGCGCACGATCTCGTCGAGCGCTCCGAAGGGCTCGTCCATCAGCAGGAGGTCGGGGTCGAACGACAGGGCGCGGGCGATGGAGGCGCGCTGCTGCATGCCGCCGGACAGCTGCCAGGGGAACTTGTTGCCGAAGCCGGCGAGGTTCACGAGGTCGAGCCCCGCCTCGACGCGCCGGCGCCGCTCCGCTTTCGGGTAGCCCATGATCTCCAGCGGCAGGGCGACGTTGCGCGCCACGCTGCGCCAGGGATAGAGCGCGGGCGCCTGGAACACGTAGCCGTAGGACCGCCCGAGGCGCGCCTCGCGCGGGCTCATCCCCTTGACCGCGATCGTGCCCGACGTCGCCGATTCGAGGTCGCCGATGACGCGCAGCAGCGTGGTCTTGCCGCATCCGGAGGGGCCGATCAGCGACACGAACTCGCCCGGCGCGATGCTGAGGTCGACGCGCGACAGGGCGTGCACGGGCCCGTCCGCCGTCTCGAAGACGAGCGACAGGTCGCGCGCCTCGACGGCCGCGGTGGTGGCGGCCGGCGTCGTCATGGGGGCGCGCGACACCGTGGCGAGCGCCATCAGCGGGCGACCGCCCGCGGAGCCGCGAGGTCGAACATGCGCCGCGCCGCCCGCGCTTCCGGCGTGAACGGGCGCCGCGGCACGAAGCGGCCGCGGCCCGATTCGGCCTGCACGCGCCCGTCGCGCACGACGATCTCGCCGCGCGACAGGACGGTGCGGGGCAGGCCCGTGCAGCTCAGCCCCTCGAACACGTTGTAGTCGATGGCCGATATCTGCGCGCCGGCCGAGATGGTCTTGGTTGCGGCCGGATCCCAAACGACGACGTCGGCGTCCGCGCCGACTTCCAGCGAGCCCTTCTTCGGGTAGAGGCCGAGGATGCGGGCGATGTTGGTGGAGGTGACGGCGACGAACTCCTCCGGCGTCAGGCGCCCCTCGCCGACCCCGCGGGTCCACAGCACCGGCATGCGGTCCTCGAGGCCGCCGGTGCCGTTGGGAATCTTGGTGAAGTCGGAGCGGCCGAAGCGCTTCTGCTCGGTCGTGAAGGCGCAGTGGTCGGTGGCCACCACCTGCAGCGAGCCGGCGCGCAGCCCGTTCCACAGGTCGTCCTGGTTGCGCTTGTCGCGGAAGGGCGGCGACATCACGCGGCGGGCGGCGTGGTCCCAGTCGGGGTGGAGGTACTCGCTTTCGTCGAGCACGAGGTGCTGGATCAAGGGCTCGCCGTAGACGCGCTGGCCGTTCGCGCGCGCCCGGCGGATCGCCTCGTGGGCCTCGATCGAGGAGGTGTGGACGACGTAGAGCGGCACGCCGGCCTGATCGGCCAGCATGATGGCGCGGTTGGCGGCCTCGCCCTCGACGCGCGGCGGGCGCGAATAGCCGTGGCCCTCGGGGCCGGTGATGCCCCGCGCGAGCAGCTCGACCTGCAATGCCGCCACGACGTCGCCGTTCTCGGCGTGGACCAGCGGCATGGCGCCGAGCTCGGCGCAGCGGCGGAACGAGGCGAACATCTCCTCGTCGTTCACCATCAGGGCGCCCTTGTAGGCCATGAAGTGCTTGAATGTGGTGACGCCCTTCGCGACGACCTCGGCCATTTCCTCCCGGATCGCATCCGACCAGCCCACGATGCACATGTGATATGCGTAGTCGCAGGCCGCGGTGGCGGAGCGCCGGTCCCAGTCGGCCCAGGCGTCCATCAGCTTCTGGCCGTGGCCGGGGATGCAGAAGTCGACCACCATGGTGGTTCCGCCCGCCAGCGCGGCGCGGGTGCCGGAGGCGTAGTCGTCGGCCGTCGTGGTGCCCATGAAGGGCATCTCGAGGTGGGTGTGCGGGTCGATGCCGCCCGGCAGGACGAGGCAGCCCGCGGCGTCGACCGACTCGTCGCCCGCGAGGTCCGGGCCGACCGCGGCGACCCGTCCGCCCTCGATCAGCACGTCGGCCGGAAAGCTCCGCGCCGCCGTCACCACCGTCCCGCCCTTGATGACCGTGGACATCGTTCCCTCCCCTGATCGATCCGCGGTCAGCCCACGACTTCGGCGGTTTCCAGCACGGCGTGGAGCAGCACCTGGGCGCCGGCGCTCGCCCAGGCCGGCGAGATCTCCTCGGATTCGTTGTGGCTCACCCCGCCCACGCAGGGCGTGAAGATCATCGCGGTCGGAGCCACGCGGGCGATGTAGCAAGCGTCGTGCCCGGCGCCCGACACGATGTCGCGGTGGCTGAAGCCGCCCCGCTCCGCCGCGCGCCGCACCACGCCGACGCATCCCGCGTCGAAGGGCACGGGCGGGTAGACGAAGACGCGCTTGATCTCGGGCTCCAGCCCGGCCGCCTCGCAGATGGCGGCGACGCCGGCGCGCAGCTCCGCCTCCATGGCCTCCAGCACCGCCTCGTCGGGGTGGCGGAACTCGCAGGTGAGGAAGACCTCGCCCGGGATGACGTTGCGCGAGCCCGGATAGGGCGTGAGCATGCCCGTGGTCGAGACGGCCAGCGGCGGGTGGGAGAGCCCGATGCGGTTGACGAGCTCGACCACGCGCGCGGCGCCCACCAGCGCGTCCCGCCGGCGCGGCATCGGCGTCGAGCCGGCGTGGCTCTCGAACCCCTTCAGCGTCACCTCGAACCAGCGCTGGCCCTGCCCGTGGGTGACCACGCCGATGTCGATCCCCTCGTCCTCCAGGACCGGCCCCTGCTCGATGTGGAGCTCGAACATGGCCCGGATCTCACGCCCGCCGCAGGGCACCTCGCCCTTGAAGCCGATGCGCTCCAGCTCGTCGCCGAGCCGGTGCCCCTCGCGGTCCCGGATCGCGTAGGCCTCCTCCAGCGTGTAGGCGCCGGCGAAGACCCCCGACGCCACCATGGCGGGGGCGAAGCGCGAGCCTTCCTCGTTGGTCCAGTTGGCGACCTCGATCGGGTGGCGCGTGCGGACGTTGAGGTCGTTCAGCGAGCGCAGCACCTCCAGGCCGGCCAGCACGCCGAGCACGCCGTCGTATTTGCCGCCCGTCGGCTGCGTGTCGAGGTGGCTGCCCATCATCACGGGCGGCAAGTGGTCCTCCGTGCCCTCGCGGCGGGCGAACATGTTGCCCATGGCGTCGACGGTCATCGACAGCCCGGCGGCCTCGCACCAGCGCGCGAAGAGCTCGCGCCCGCGCTTGTCGACGTCGGTGAGGGTCAGCCGATTGCAGCCCCCCTTCGGGGTCCCGCCGACCTGCCCCATCTCCATCAGGCTGTCCCAAAGCCGCGCCCCGTCGATGCGGAGGTTGGACAGATCTGGCATGAGGGCTCTCGCGTCCGCGCGCGCCGTCGACGGTGCGGCGCTTCGTTGCAGAGTGAACGTCAGTTTTTCCGATCGGTCAAACACATCCATGCCGTTACGAAAGCCCAGGGCCGAGGGGGAGAAGGCCGAGCGGGGATCGGCCGCGCGCGCCGAAGTCGAGGAGCTGATCCTGCGCGCCGCCGAGGCCGAGTTCGCCGAGAAGGGATACGAGGGCGCCACGACGAGCGCCATCGCGGCGCGGGCCGGGCTGCCGAAGGCCAACCTCCACTATTACGTCGCCACCAAGGAGGCGCTCTACCGCCGCGTGGTCGAGGGCGTGGTCGAGGCCTGGCTCGCGGAGGCGCGGAGCTTCGACGGCGAAGCCTCGGCCGCGGAGGCGCTGGCGCGCTACATCGCGGGCAAGATGGACCTCGCGCGCGCCCGGCCGCTCGGCTCGCGCATCTTCGCCCGCGAGGTCATGAGCGGCGCCCCGGTGGTGCGCGGATTCCTCGAAACCACGCTGGCCGACTGGGTGAGGGACCGCGGCGCCGTCGTGGAGGGCTGGATCGCCGGCGGGCAGTTGCGCCCGATCGAGCCCCGCGTCCTGTTCTTCATGATCTGGGCCACGACGCAGCATTACGCCGACTTCGCGGCCCAGATCGAGGCGCTGAACGGCGGCGCGCCGCTCGACGACGGGGCCTTCGCGGCGGCCAAGCGGCAGGTGGTCGAGACCATCCTGCGCGGCATCGCGCCCGAGCGCGGGTGACAGGGGTCCGAAACTCCCATAATCCTCGGGCGGACATGCGAGGAGTTCACCATGCGGTTGAGTGCGCGGAACCAGTTGAAGGGCCGCATCGTCGAGGTCACCAAGGGTCAGACCACGGCCCACGTCCGCATCGACATCGGCGGCGGCACGATCGTGACGGCCTCGGTCACCAACGAGGCGGTGGACGAGCTCGGCCTCAAGGTCGGGGAAGCGGCGCATGCCGTCATCAAGGCCTCCGACGTCATGGTCGCGGTGGACTGAGATGCTCCGAGCCCTCCCGCTCCTGGCCCTCGCCGTCCTGACCGGGCCCGCCTGGGCCCAGGACGCGAGCGGCTGCGCCAAGTTCAGGTGGCCGGTCGACCGCGAGCGGTCGGCCTTTGGCACGCCGGGCCTCCGCACCGTCGAGCCGGGCAAGCCGCTGCCCGGCATCATGGACCCCGCGGTCGTGGCGCTGCAGCCCGTGGCCGACGTGAAGTTCGAGCGGCCGCCGAGCCGCAAGCCGGCCGCCGGCACGTTCGGCGCGGTGCTGAAGACGCCGCCGCTGGCGGTGGGCGGCCCCTACCAGATCACGACCTCCGACGACGTCTGGATCGACGTGATCCAGGACGGGCGCGAACTGCGGCCGACGGCCGTGACCGGCGCGCCGGCCTGCCCCAACGTCCGCAAGAGCGTGCGCTTCGACTTCGCGGCCGGGCAGGCCACGGTGGAGATCAGCGGCGCCGCGGCGTCGAGCGTCAAGGTCGACTTCCTGCCGCCGGAATAGCCGCGGGAACGTCCGACGGGCTCGGCCGTTCACCCGTCCTCGAACCGAGGAGGACCGCATGAGCGACGGCAAGCAGAGCGAGGCCGGAAGCGGGAAGCACACGCCGCAGAAGGGCGAGCAGCCCCACGGCAAGGAGCACAAGCACGCCGACACGGGCGAGCACGAGAAGAACAAGGACAAGGCCCACCGCGAGACCGTGAAGGACGCGAAGGGCACGGCCAAGTACACGGACGGTGCCTGACCGTGGCGGCGCTCGCCGGACGAGTCGCCTGGGTCACGGGCGCGGGCAGCGGCATCGGCGAGGCGGCCGCCCTGGCGCTCGCCGGCGCCGGCGCCACGCTGGTGCTGACGGGGCGCCGCCCCGAGCCGCTCGACGCCGTCGCGGCGCGCATCGCCGCGGCCGGCGGCACGGCGGTCTGCCTCCCTGGCGACCTCACCCGGCCCGAGACGGCGGGCGAGGCCGTGGCGGAGGCGGTCCGCCGGTTCGGGCGGCTCGACATCCTGGTCAACAACGCCGGGCTCAACATCGCGGCGCGGGCCTGGCGGGACCTCGTGCCCGGCAGCATCGACGCGGTGCTGGGCGGCAACCTGTCCGCCGCCTTCTACTGCGCCGCAGCCGCGCTGGAGCCGATGCGCCGGCAGCGCGACGGGCTGTTGATCCACACGGCCTCCTGGGCGGGAAAGTACATCTCCCCGATCAGCGGGCCCGCCTACACGGCGGCCAAGCACGGCGTCGTGGCGATGAGCCAGAGCGTCAACGTGGAGGAATTCCGCAACGGCATCCGCTCGACGGCCGTGCTCCCCGCCGAGGTGGCGACGCCGATCCTCGACCGGCGCCCCGTGCCGCCGGATGCGGAGGAGCGCGCCGCCATGTTGCAGCCCGAGGACCTCGGCGCGCTCGTGCTGTTCATCGCGACGCGGCCGCCGGGCGTGTGCCTCAACGAGGTGACGATCAGCCCGACGAAGAACCGGATGTACGGAGGGTGACGGGACGCCCCTTCTCCCCTCGCGGGAGAAGGTGGCCTTGCGAAGCAAAGTCGGATGAGGGGGCTTGGCGCAGCGCTCAACGACCATCCCGCCTGTCGGAAGCCGATGAGTCGTTCCCCCTCATCCGCCTCGACTTCGTCGAGGCACCTTCTCCCGCGAGGGGAGAAGGAGATCACGTCCTACTCCGCCGCCTCCCGCACCGCCCCCGGGTTGTTCGGATGCGTCGTCCAGTTGGCGTAGGGCTGCGCGTAGGGCCGGCCCGTGCGCGGGTCGTCGCCGACCGTCCGGTGCTCCAGCGTGATGCAGTTCTCGACCGGGCAGATCTCGACGCACAGGTTGCAGCCCACGCAGTCCTCGTCCTTGACGACGAACTTGCGCCGCCCGTCGACCGTCGCCGTGATGGCCTGGTGGGATGTGTCCTCGCAGGCGATGTGGCAGCGCCCGCAGGAGATGCACAGGTCCTGGTCGATGTGGGCCTTGGCGACGTAGTTGAGGTCGAGATACTGCCAGTCGGTGACGTTGGGCACCGCCATGCCCCGGAAGTCCTCGATGCTCCGGTAGCCCTTGGCGTCCATCCAGGTCGACAGGCCGGAGACCATCTCCTCGACGACCTTGAAGCCGTAGGTCATGGCGGCGGTGCAGACCTGGACGGTGCCGGCGCCGAGGGCGATGAACTCCGCGGCGTCGCGCCACGTGGTGATGCCGCCGATGGCCGAGATCGGCAGGCCGCGCGTCGCGGGGTCGCGCGCGATCTCGCTCGTCATCGACAGGGCGATCGGCTTCACGGCCGGCCCGCAATAGCCGCCGTGGGTGCCGCGGCCGCCGACGTGGGGCGCCGGCGCCATGCGGTCGAGGTCGACCGAGACGATCGAGTTGATCGTGTTGATCAGCGACACCGCATCGGCGCCGCCGCGCTTGGCCGCCCGCGCGGGGTGGCGGATGTCGGTGATGTTGGGGGTGAGCTTCACGATCACGGGCAGGCGCGTGAAGGCCTTGCACCAGCGTGCCACCATCTCGATGTAGTCCGGCACTTGGCCGACCGCCGAGCCCATGCCGCGCTCGCTCATGCCGTGCGGGCAGCCGAAGTTGAGCTCGACCCCGTCGCAGCCCGTGGCCTCGACGCGCGGCAGGATCGCGCGCCAACTGTCCTCGTCGCAGGGCACCATGACCGAGGCGACCAGCGCCCGGTCGGGGTAGAGCTTCTTCACCTCGGCGATCTCGCGGAGGTTCACCTCCAGCGGCCGGTCGGTGATCAGCTCGATGTTGTTGAAGCCCATCAGCCGGCGGTCCGGCCCGTGGATGGCGCCGTAGCGCGGGCCCGACACGTTGACGACGGGCGGCCCCTCCTCGCCGAGCGTCTTCCACACGACGCCGCCCCAGCCCGCCCGGAAGGCGCGCAGCACGTTGGTCTTGCGGTCGGTCGGGGGCGCCGAGGCGAGCCAGAACGGGTTCGGCGAGCGGATACCGAGGAAGATGGTGCTGAGGTCGGCCACGTCAGGCTGCTCCCTTCAGGCCCGGCGTCACGTGCCGGAGGTGGGCGTCGATCGCCAGGGCGGCGCGCTTGCCGTCCTCGACGGCGCTGACCGTGAGGTCCGAGCCGCCCGCCACGCAGTCGCCGCCGGCCCACACGCCCGGCAGCGTCGTGCGGCGCTCGGCGTCGACCCGGATGCGGCCGCCGTCGAAGGCGAGGACCTCCGGCCCCGGCGCGCCCGCGTAGGTCTGGCCGATGGCGAGCAGCACGAGGTCGGCCGGCAGCGCCACCCGCTCGGGCTCGCCGAGCCCGTCGGGGCCGCGGTGGTCGAACAGCGCGGCCGACACGCGGCCGTCGCGGGCCTCGAAGCCGGCCGGGTTCATCCAGGGCCGGATCACCACGCCCTCGGTCTTGGCGAGGTCGCGCTCCCAGCCTGAGGCTTTCATGTCCGCGACGCCGCGCCGGTACGCGATCGTCACTTCCTCGGCGCCCAGCCGGCGCGACTGCACGGCCGCGTCGACCGCCGTCATGCCGCCGCCGATCACCACGACGCGGCGGCCGACGGGCACCGCCGCCTTGTCGGCCGCCTGGCGCAGCCCCTCGATGAAGCCGAGCGCGTCCACGACGTTGCTCTGCGCGTCCGCGCCCGCCAGGGCGTTGGCGCCGCCGAGCCCGAGGCCGAGGAACACGGCGTCGTGTTCCGCCCGCAGCCCGTCGAGCGTGACGTCGGCGCCGAGCCGCACGCCGGGCTCGAGCCGGATGCCGCCGACCCCGAGGATGAAGTCGAGCTCCGCCTGCGCGAAGCCGCCGGCCGCCTTGTAGGCGGCGATGCCGTATTCGTTGAGGCCGCCCCCCTTGGGCCGAGCGTCGTAGACCGTGACCGCGTGGCCGAGGGTCGCCAAGCGGTGCGCGGCCGCGAGCCCCGCCGGACCGGCGCCGACCACCGCGACGCTGCGCCCCGAGGCCGGGGCGCGCCCGAAGGGATGCGTGCCGGAAGCGGCCGAGGCCGCCATCATGGCGTCGGTGGCGTGGCGCTGCAGCAGGCCGATGCGGACAGGCTTGCCCTCGGCGTGCTCGCGCACGCAAGCCTCCTCGCAGAGCTGCTCGGTTGGGCAGACGCGGGCGCACATGCCGCCCATGATGTTGGCCGACAGGATCGTCTCGGCGGCGCCGAGCGGGTTGCCCTTGGCGATCTGCCGGATGAACAGCGGCACGTCGATGCCGGTGGGGCAGCTCTGCACGCAGGGCGCGTCGTAGCAGAAGTAGCAGCGCTCGGCCTCGACCAGGGCCTCGTGCCGCGTCAGCGGCGGCGACAGGTCGCCGAAGTTGCGGGCGTAGTCCTCGGCCGTGAGCCGCCCGCCCGTCACGCCGTCGGTGGTGATCGACGCCATCCTGCCCCCTCGCGGTACGATCTGACCGTTTGGTCAAGTGTCGATCCGGCCTGGAGGCCTTGTCAAGGCGAAGAGATCGGCAGCACAAGGCGCGGGAACAGGCAGACTCCAGGACCCCACGCATGCCCGACATCATCGCGCTCGGCGAACCCATGGTGGAGCTGAACCGGCACAAGGGCTCGAAGCACTACGTCGCGAGCTGCGGCGGCGACGTGTCCAACGCCCTCGTGGCGGCCGCGCGCTCGGGCGCCTCGACGGGCATCGCCACGGCGGTGGGCGACGACGCCTTCGGCCGCACGCTATTGGAGATGTGGGCGCGCGAGGGCGTGGACGCCTCGACCGTCCGCGTCGACCCCGAGGCGCCGACCGGCATCTACTTCGTGACCCACACCGATGCGGGGCACGACTTCTCGTATCGGCGTGCGGGATCGGCGGCGAGCCTCTACGGGCCGGGCGACCTGCCGCGCGACGCGATCCGCTTGGCGAAGGTGCTGCACGTGTCCGGCATCAGCCAGGCGATCTCGACCCGCGCCGCCGACGCGGTGTTCGAGGCCATGGCGGTCGCGCGCGAGGCCGGCGTGCTCCTGTCCTACGACACCAACATCCGCGTGAAGCTGTGGCCGGTGGCCCGCGCCCGCGCGGTGATCCACGAGGCGATGACCAACATCGACATAGCCCTGCCCGGCCTCGACGACGCGCGCCTGCTCGTCGGCGTGGACGATCCGGACGCCATCGCGGACCGCTATCTGTCCTTCGGCGCGCGGATCGTGGCGCTGAAGCTGGGAAGCGCCGGCTGCCTCATCGCCACGGCCGAGCAGCGCCTGCGCGTTCCGCCGCACCGCGTCGACGCGGTCGACGCGACGGGCGCCGGCGACACGTTCGACGGGGCTTACCTCGCCGAATACCTCCTCACGGGCGACCCGTTCCGTGCGGGGCTCTACGCCAACGCGGCCGCGGCCCTGGCGACCTTGGGCTACGGCGCCGTGGATCCCATGCCGCACCGCGGCGCGGTGGTCGCGGCACTGGCGGCGGCGTAACCGCCCGCGGTGTGGCGCCGTAACCGGCCCGGAGCGCCGTCGTGCCGCCGCGATCCGGCGCCAGTTTCCGGTGCGATACCACGAGGGATCCCATGCGCCGTCCGAACCTCAAGCCGCCCGTCGCTGCCGCGGCCCTGGCCGCCCTGCTCTGCGGCGGCGCCGCCCTGATGGCGCGCGCCGCCGAGCCCGACGTGCGCCTGCCCGCGGCGAAGGTCGACCTCCCCGCCGCGTCCGGGCCCCGCAGCGTGGTGCTGGCCGGCGGCTGCTTCTGGGGTCTCCAGGGCATGTTCGAGCACGTCAAGGGCGTGACCCGCGTTGTGTCGGGCTACGCGGGCGGGGACGCCGCGACGGCGCACTATCGCATGGTTGGCACCGGCTCGACCGGCCACGCCGAATCCGTGAAGATCGACTACGATCCCGCGGTCGTGTCCTACGGGCAGCTCCTGCAGGTCTTCTTCTCGACCGCCCACGATCCCACGCAGGTGGGCGGCCAGGGGCCGGACTCGGGGGCGCAGTACCGGTCGACGATCTTCGTCGCGAACGACGCCGAGCGCCGCGTCGCCGCGGACTACATCGCCCAGCTCGGCGCGAGCGGGCTGCTGCACGGCGCCATCACCACGACGCTGGAGCCGCTGCACGGATTCTACCCCGCCGAGGACTACCACCAGGATTACCTGATCCATCACCCGGACAGCCTGTACATCGTGGTGAACGACGCCCCGAAGATCCGGGCGCTGCACCGCGTCTATCCGGAGCTGTACCGCGACCAGCCCGTCAGGATCGCGGCCGAGTAGGACCGCGCGCGCGACGGAAGCGGGCCGACGCTTCCGCACCCGCCGGGGCGGTTCCCGAGCGCTCCCCGCCCCGCTATGCAGGGCGCGGGATCGTTTCAGGCGAGGAGCCACCGCATGCGCATCGACGGCCGCGCGTTCCGCACCATCTGGCTCGCCGCCGACGGCGCATCGGTCGAGGTCATCGACCAGCGCGCCCTGCCCCATCGCTTCGCGGTCCGGACGCTGCGCACGAGCGGCGAGGCCGCCGAGGCCATCTCGGACATGACGGTGCGCGGCGCTCCGCTGATCGGTGCCGCCGGGGCCTACGGCTTGGCGCTGGCCATGGGTGCCGACCCGTCCGACGCGGCGCTGTCGGCCGCCTACGACCGGCTGCTCGTGGCGCGGCCGACAGCGGTGAACCTGCGCTGGGGGCTCGACCGGATGCGGGAGCGGCTGACGCCGTTGAAGCCCGGCGAGCGCCGGGCCGCTGCCTACGCCGAGGCGGCCCGCGTCGCCGACGAGGACGCCGACACCTGCGCGCGGCTGGGGGAGCACGGCGCAGCCCTGATCGCCGACGCGTGGGAGCGGACGGGGCGGTCGCGCCCCGTGAACGTGCTCACGCATTGCAACGCCGGCTGGCTCGCCACCGTCGACTGGGGCACCGCACTGGCGCCGATCTACAAGGCGCACCGCGCGGGCGTGCCGGTCCACGTCTGGGTCGACGAGACGCGGCCGCGCAATCAGGGCGCCAGCCTCACGGCCTTTGAGCTGCTCGGCGAGGGCGTGCCCCACACCGTGGTGGTCGACAACGCCGGCGGCCATCTGATGCAGCACGGCCGCGTGGACCTGTGCATCGTCGGGACCGACCGGACGACGCGCACGGGCGACGTGTGCAACAAGGTCGGCACCTACCTGAAAGCGCTGGCGGCGCACGACAATGCCGTGCCGTTCTACGTCGCCCTGCCCTCCTCGACGGTGGACTGGCGCGTCAGCGACGGGGTTCGCGAGATCCCGATCGAGGAGCGGTCGGGCGACGAGGTGGCCTTCATGTCGGGCGAGACGGCGGCGGGCGCGATCGAGACCGTGCGGGTCGTGCCGAAGGGCAGCGCGGTCAGCAACTACGCCTTCGACGTGACGCCCGCGCGGCTCGTCACCGGGCTCATCACCGAGCGTGGCGTCTGCGCGGCATCGGAGGCCGGGCTGCTGTCGCTGTTCCCGGGCGAGGAGAGCGGCAAGGCGGCCTGATCCGGGTTCCGAGCGGCCCGCCCCTGCTCTGTGAGGGTTTGCGGCGCGGTCCCGCGGCTCCCTTCAGGTCACTGGCCCGGACTGAGCTGAAGGGCGACGGTTCCTCATACCGCGGTCACCCCACCATCAGCGTCGCGATCCCGAACCCGTCCGTCCCGCATCGGAGCGGCGACAGGCGCAGGCCCGGCCCGTGCGGCGACGCGAAGGCGGCGAGGTCGGGCAGGCCGGCCTCGCGCGCCACGTGGGCGGCGTCGAGCGGCAGCAGGTTCGGGTGCGCGGCGAGCAGCTTCGCCAGCCGGTCCTCATTCTCCTCGCGCAGCACCGAGCAGGTCGCGTAGACGAGGCGCCCGCCCGGCTTCACGCAGGACACGGCCGTGGCGAGGATCTCGTCCTGCGCCTTGATCCGCTCCTCCAGCGCGCCGGGGCGAAGCCGCCACTTGGCATCCGGATTGCGGCGCCACGTGCCCGTGCCGGTGCAGGGCGCGTCGACGAAGACGACGTCGAAGCGGCCCTGGAGGTCGTCGAGCGCCGTCTGACGGCCCTTCGGCGCCCGCACCTGGACGTTGCGCACCCCGGCGCGGGCCAGCCGGTCGTAGATCGGCATCAGCCGCCGCCCGTCGAGGTCGGTCGCGAAGACCTGGCCCTTGTTCTCCATCATGGAGGCGAGCGCGAGCGTCTTGCCGCCGCTGCCCGCGCAGAGGTCGAGCACCTGCATGCCCGGCTTGGCGCCGCTGAGCAGCGCCGCGACCTGGCTGCCCTCGTCTTGCACCTCGACGAAGCCCTTCACGTAGGCGGGTTCGGCGGCGAGCGCCGGCGCGCGGCCGTCCTCGCCCACCGCGATGCGCAGGCCGTCGCGCGCGTGGACGGTCGGCTCCGGGCGGAGGTGGGCGAGCGAGCGCATCGCCTTGTCGCGATCGACCTTGAGGCGGTTGACCCGGAGGTCGACCGGCGCGCGCCGCGCCAGAGCGCGCCCCTCTGCGACGACGTCGGCGCCGAAGGCCGCCGCGAAGCTCGGCGCCAGCCATTCCGGATAGTCTCCGCGCACGTGGTCGGGCGCGCCCTCCAGCGTGCCGTCGGCGTAGCGACCGCGCTCCTCGTCGGTGAGCGGCGCGGGCGCGTAGCCCTCGCCCGTGCACAACGCCGCGACCGCGTCGAGCGGCATCGCCCGCAGCTCGCGCAGCGCGCCGAGCAGGATGCCGCGGGCCGAGGCGGCGCCCATGACATGCGCCGCCGAGTTCCGGACCCGCAGCGAATCATAGACGAGGCTGCCGATGGCGGCGCGGTCCTTCGAGCCGGCGTAGCGGTGCGCGGTCCCCCAGTCCTTCAGAGCGTCTGCGGCGGGGCGCCGTTGCATTTCGATCACATCGAGGATCTCAATGGCGGCGGAAAGGCGGGCACCGGGGTTCATACAGATTCTGCCACAATTGAGCCGGGAATGGGAACAAAACCGGGCAGCGCCGTTCAGCGAACGCGCCCATGAATTGCGTAACAAGGATCACCGGAATGACCCGTATCGTCCGCCAGGCGGCCCTCGCCGCCCTGGCCCTGTCGCTGGCGGCCTGCGCCACCACCCCGCCGCCGCCGCCCCCGGTGCTGCCCGCGCCCCCGAAGATGCGCCCCGACGCCAAGACCACCCTCGAAAACCACATGTGATTCGAGGCGGCGCCCGGCGGACCGGGCGCCATCGGAGGTCTCGAAGGGCGGCCCCGGCCGCCCTTTTTCGCGTGGGTCAGACCCCACCGGGGTAGTTTGGGCTCTCGCGCGTGATGGCGACGTCGTGGACGTGGCTCTCGCGCAGGCCCGCGTTGGTGATGCGGACGAACTGCGCGCGCTCCTGGAACTCGGCGATCGAGGCCGCGCCCGTGTAGCCCATGGCGGCCCGCAACCCGCCGGTGAGCTGGTGCAGGATGGCGCCGACGGGGCCGCGGTAGGGCACCTGCCCCTCAATGCCCTCCGGGACGAGCTTCAGCTCGTTGCGCACCTCGGCCTGGAAGTAGCGGTCCGCCGAGCCGCGCGCCATGGCGCCGACCGAGCCCATGCCGCGGTAGGATTTGAACGAGCGGCCCTGGTACAGGTAGACCTCGCCGGGGCTCTCGTCCGTGCCGGCGAAGAGCGAGCCGATCATCACGCTGTCGGCCCCGGCCGCCACCGCCTTGGCGACGTCGCCCGAGAACTTGATGCCGCCGTCGGCGATCACCGGCACGTCCTGGTCGCGCGCGGCCTCGGCCGCGTCGAGGATGGCGGTGAGCTGGGGCACGCCGACGCCCGCCACGATCCGCGTGGTGCAGATCGAGCCCGGCCCGATGCCGATCTTCACCGCGTCGGCGCCGGCGTCGATCATCGCCTTGGCGCCCTCGGCCGTCGCCACGTTGCCCGCGATGATCGACACCTTGTTGGACACGCGCTTCAGCTCGCCGATCTGGTCGAGCACGAGCTGCGAGTGGCCGTGGGCGGTGTCCACCACCACGCAATCGACGCCGGCCTCGATCAGCAGGGTCGAGCGGGCGAAGCCCTTGGCGCCGACGCTGGAGGCGGCGGCCACGCGCAGGCGCCCCTCCGGGTCCTTGCAGGCGAGCGGGTGCAGCGTCGCCTTCTCCATGTCCTTGACGGTGAGGAGGCCGACGCAGCGGTCATCGTCGTCCACGACGACGAGCTTCTCGATGCGGTGCTGGTGGAGCAGGCGGCGCGCCTCGTCGGGGCGCACGCCTTCCCGCACCGTGATCACCTTCTTGGTCATGAAGTCGGTGACGGGCTGCGACGGGTCGTCGGCGAAGCGCACGTCGCGGTTGGTCACGATGCCGACGATGCGGGCCGGCAGGCCGGCCGGTCCGGGCTCGACCACCGGGATGCCCGAGATGTTGTGGCGCCGCATCAGCTGCAGCGCCTGGGCCAGCGTGGCGTCCGGGTTGATGGTGATCGGGTCCACCACCATGCCGCTCTCGTAGCGCTTCACCCGGCGCACCTCCTCGGCCTGAGCCTCGGGCTCGAGGTTGCGGTGGATCACGCCGATGCCGCCGGCCTGCGCCATGGCGATGGCGAGCCGCGCTTCCGTCACCGTGTCCATGGCGGAGGAGATCAGCGGGATGTTGAGGTCGATGCTCCGCGTCAGCCGCGTCCGCACGTCGACCTGGCCGGGCATCACCAGCGAATGGGCCGGCTTCAGCAGCACGTCGTCGAACGTGAGGGCCTCGGTGAAGGTCGGGCGAGCGATGGTCATGGCCAACTCCGGGCGGGGCGTCGACGGCGCCGGGCGGCCGGTGCGACGAAAAGAGCGGCGCCGGTGGGGCGCCGCTCGGGTTGGCAGTGGCGACTAGCACGCCGATGCGACGGGGGGAAGACGGGAGGACGCGCCGTCCCGGGCCGCTCACGCCGCGTAAAGGAGCGCCAGCGGGTTCTTGGTCACGCCCTTCGGGCCGTTCGGGCCGGACGGCAGGCCGGCCGAGACGACGTTCGCGATGAGGGCGATCGCCGCCTGAGCGCTCGACGCGGCCGGCAGGGTCGATGCGGGGCCCGTCCCCCGTCCCGCGACCGAAGCCGGGCCCTTCGACGGAGCGGCAGACCCGTTGGAGCCGGCCTGCGCCGTCGGAGAGACGCTCGTGGGGGCTGCCGGGGCGGGGTTCGCCGCGCGCAGCTGATCGGCGACGGAGGACAGGATCAAGCCGGTGTTCCCGTTGCCGCGCGGCTGGCCGAGCGCGTCAGCGATCTTGTCGATCATCGCCGAAAACTGGGAGTTGTTGCCCGTCAGGGGCGACAGCGCCTTCAGGATGGAGGCGACCGTGGCGTCGGTGCTCGACGGCGATGCCGCCGCGGCGGTGTTGGGCTGTGCGGCGCTCGCCGCCGTCGCGGCGGCCGGGGGTGCCGAGGCGGGCGCGCTCGCCGATGCTCCGGCATTGGCGGAGGGCGTGGCCGGAGCGACCGGGGCGGCCGGAGCCGCAGGAGCCGCCGTAGGCGTCGGAGCGGGCGGAGCCTTCGCCGCGGCCGCCTCGCTCGCCATCGAGGCCTGGGCGGCACCCAGCGCGTCCTTGCCCATCTGCGCCACGAAGGACGTCACGGCCGAGGACGAGGCGTAGGCGCCGTAGCCCATGGCCTTCAGCGTGTTGCCGACGTCGCCCGTGAGGGCTGTGTTGATCGCCGTGGCGACGTCGCCGCCCGCGGTCAGGGCCGCACCGACGTCCTTCGTCATCTGGGCGACGAGGCCGGTCATCGCGGAGGACGAGGCGAGGCCGCCGGCGCCCGCGCCCTTCAGCGCCGCCGCGACGCTGCCCGTCAGCGACGTGGACACCGCCGACAGGGTGGCGGCGCTCGGAGCGGTGGTGGTGGGCGCCGCGGCCTGGCCGTAACCGGCCGACTGGGCGGCGGACAGGACGTCCGACGACAGGGTCTTGACGAAGTCTGCGACCTGGCTCGAACCGGCGGCGGCGCCCATGCCGAACTGGGTCAGCGCGCTCCCGACGTCGGAGGTGAGCGCCTTCGACACGCTGGCGAGGGCGCTCTGGCTGCCCGACGACTGCAGCGCGCTCACGGCGTCGGCGCTGAACTTGGCCACCATGTCGCTCCCGCCCTGCGAGGACGCGAAGGCGCCGAGGCCGGCAGAGGTCAGAGCTTTCGTGAGGTCCGTCCTCACCGCGCCGGTGACGGCGGCGCTCAGGGCGGCGGAGGAGGCATTCGGCAGCGAAGAGGTGAGGGCGGTCATGACAGATCTCCTGTACGCATTCGACTATCGTTTGAGGGACTTGAGCACAAGTAAACGTTTCAAAAGACAGCTCACGATGGTCAAGAGCAAGTATAGTAGATTTGCTCGGAGTTTTGTAATGGACGATTCAGCATGCGGGCGGGCCGTCGATGGCGCGGCAGCCGTGGGACGCGCGGAGGTCGGCCCCCGAAAAGCCTCATCGCCGCCGTAAGGACGGGGCCGTCCCGCCCCGGAGGTCCCGCCCCACCTTGCCCCGCCACATGCTGGTGCCACTCGTCGTGGCCTGCGCCTTGTTCATGGAGAACATGGACTCCACGGTGATCGCGACCTCGCTGCCCGCGATCGCAGCCGACCTCCACCAGGACCCGATCACCCTCAAGCTGGCGATGACGTCCTACCTGATCAGCCTGGCCGTCTTCATCCCGGCGAGCGGCTGGGCGGCGGACCGGTTCGGGGCGCGGCCCGTGTTCCGCGGCGCCATCGTGGTCTTCGTGCTCGGCTCGATCCTGTGCGGCCTGTCGGGCTCGCTGTCCGCTTTCGTCGCCTCGCGCGTCGTGCAGGGCCTGGGCGGCGCCATGATGGTGCCGGTCGGCCGCCTCGTGCTGCTGCGCTCCGTGCCGCGCGAGGAGCTCGTCACGGCGCTGGCCTACCTCACGGTCCCGGCCCTGCTCGGGCCGATCCTCGGGCCGCCGCTCGGCGGATTCATCACGACCTACTTCGACTGGCGCTGGATCTTCTGGATCAACGTGCCCATCGGCGTGCTCGGCGTCACGCTGGCGACGCTGTTCATCGCCGACATCCGCGAGGCCGACGTCTGGCCGCTCGACCTGCGGGGGTTCCTGCTGTCGGGGGCCGGCCTGTCGTCGCTGAGCTTCGGCCTCACCGTCGTCGGCCGCGGCGTCGTGCCGGCGCCCGCCACGGCGGCGCTGATCGCGGGCGGGCTCGCCCTGGTGGCGGCCTACGTGGTCCACGCGCGGCGCGCCGCGCACCCGATCCTCGACCTCGCCCTGTTCCGCATCCCGACCTTCCGGGCCAGCGTCGGCGGCGGCTTCGTGTTCCGGCTCGGCATCGGCGCCCTGCCCTTCCTGCTGCCCCTGATGTTGCAGATCGGCTTCGGGCTGAACCCGTTCCAGTCCGGCACGCTGACCTTCGCGGCCGCGGCCGGCGCCATGCTGATGAAGACCACCGCGAAGCCGATCCTGCGCTGGCTCGGCTTCCGCACCGTGCTGGTGTGGAACGCCGCGCTGTCGAGCCTGTTCATGGTGGCCTACGGCTTCTTCCGGCCCACCACGCCCGAGGTGCTGCTGTGGGTGGCGCTGCTCGCGGGCGGCTTCTTCCGCTCGCTGATGTTCACCTCGATCAACGCCATCGCCTACGCCGACATCGCCGCGCCCGAGATGAGCCGGGCCACCAGCTTCGCTTCCGTCGCGCAGCAGCTGTCGCTGTCGACCGGCGTCGCCGCCGGCGCGGGCTTCATCGAGCTGTCGCAGTGGTGGCACGTCGACGCGACGCTGACGACCCGCGACTTCGCCTTCGCGTTCTACGCCGTGGCGCTCGTGTCGGCTTCGGCGAGCCTCGTCTTCGCGCGGCTGCCGGCCGACGCCGGCGACCTCCTGCGGGGCGCCCGCAGGCGCGACGCCGCCGCGGCCGTGTCGCCGACCGGCGGCCTCGGCGATCAGCCCGGGGCGCTGGCCGCGTCGGTGCCGGGCGAGGCGCCGCGGAATCCCGTCGCCAACACGTAGAGCTCCGACGAGTCGGCGCGGCTGGCCTTGGGCTTCACGTGCTTCACCACGGCGAAGTCGCGCTTGAGCTGGGCCAGCAGCTCGGCGCTGGTGCCGCCCTGCAGCACCTTGGCAAGGAAGAAGCCGCGCGGCGCGAGGATGGTCTGCGCGAACGCGTAGGCCAGTTCCACCAGCACCATGATGCGGAGCTGGTCCGTCTTCTTGTGGCCGGTCGCGTTGGACGCCATGTCGGACATCACCCCGTCGACCCGTCCGCCCATCATGGCCGTGATGCGCTCCGGCGCGTCCTCGTCGTTGAAATCCATCACGGCGAAGTCGACGCCCGCGACGGGCTCCATCTCGAGCAGGTCGATGCCGACGACCTTGCCCTGGCCGCCGCCCGCCCCGATGCGCTGAGAGGCGACCTGCGACCAGCCGCCGGGCGCGGCGCCGAGGTCGACGATGCGCTGGCCGGGCCGGAGCAGCGCGAACTGGTCGTCCATCTCGATCAGCTTGAAGGCCGCGCGCGAGCGGTATCCTTCCGACTTGGCGCGGGCCACGTAGGGGTCGTTGAGCTGCCGCCCGAGCCACAGCGCCGACGACATGGACCTCTTGTTGGCCGACTTGACCCGCGTCTTGAGCGATCGCCCGCCTTCGCGGCCGGACGACGGCTTGTTCGTGGTCATGGCGCATGCCTCCTCGCGGACTCGGTCCCGCGTCCTACAGGGTGGGCGTGCCCCCGCATAGGCGAATCGGCCGCCCCGCCCGGTCAGCTCACCCGGACGGGCCGACCGGACCAGACTCCGTCCCGGCTCATCATCTGGATGAGGATGCCCTCGCGCAGCCCGCGGTCGGCGATGCGGAGCCGCTCGCACGGGAAGGTGCGGCGCAGCGCCTCCAGGATGGCGCAGCCGCCGATCACGAGGTCGGCGCGGTCCGGCCCGATGCACCCGTTCGCCACCCGCGCCGCGAACGGCATGGCGCGCACGCGCCGGATGGCGTCGTCGAGGTCGCCGCGGCTCATCCACAGTCCGTCGACCCGGCGCCGGTCGTAGCGGGGCAGGTCCAGGAACACGCCCGCCACTGTGGTCACGGTGCCGGAGGTGCCGAGCAGGTGGAAGCGGTGACAACGCTGCGCCGAGCGGACCTCGGCGGCGAAGGGCCGGAGCGCCGCCTCGACGTGGCGCACCATCTTGCCGAAGCAATCCGCCGACACCTCGACGCCGCCGAACCGGTCCGCCATCGACACCACGCCGAGCGGCAGGGACGTCCAGGCCCGGATGCGGTCGCGGACCGGGCGGTCCCCGCCGGGCGAGCGGTCGCGGTCGAGCCACACGATCTCGGAGGAGCCGCCGCCGATGTCGAACAGCACCACGCCTTCCGCGGCCTCGTCGGCCAGCGCTGCGCAGCCCTCGGCTGCCAGCGCCGCCTCGGTGCCGCGGTCGACGACCTCGACGTCGAGCCCGACGTGGTCGCGCACGCAGGCGATGAAGGCGGGGCCGTTCGCCGCGGCGCGGCAGGCTTCGGTGGCGATCAGCCGCGACCGCCCGACGCCGCGCGCCGCGATCTTGTCGCGGCACACCGCCAGGGCGGCGAGCGTGCGCTCGATCGCGGCGTCCCCGAGCCGCCCGGTGACGGACAGGCCCTCGCCGAGCCGCACGATGCGGGAAAAGCTGTCGACGATCTGCAGCCCGTCGGCCGACGGGCGCGCCACGAGCAGGCGGCAGTTGTTGGTGCCGAGGTCGAGCGCCGCGTAGAGCCCGCCGCGTCGTGCCTCGTGGGGCTCCGTCGCCCGGGTCGGGCTGGGGGCCCTGTGTTCCAACGCGTCCTCCTCGCGCGGGGCAGTGGCGCCGGGCCGCGCCGCCCGACCCTGCCCCGTCATGGCCGGAGCTTAGCGGAAGCCGAGCCGCGCCAGCAAGCGCCGGCGTCGTGCCGCCCACCGGCGTCGCCGGGCCTCACGGCGCCGCGGGACGGCCGCCGGGCACGGGTCCCCGCCGCTGGGCAGCCTCGCGGCGCCGCCGGCGGTTGCGCTTGGCCCAGATGTTGAGGACTTCGACGCCGCCCGAGAACACCATGGCGAAATACAGGTAGCCGCGCGGCACGTCGAAGCCGGTCCCTTCCGCGACGAGCGACAGGCCGATCAGCACGAGGAAGCACAGGGCCAGCACCTTGCTGGTGGGGTGCTGGCGGATGAAGCCCGCCACGGCGTTCGCGGCCAGGAACATGATCGCGATCGAGATCATGATCGCCGCCACCATCACGACGAGGTCGCGCGCGATGCCGATGGCGGTCAGGATCGAGTCGAAGGAGAAGACGAGGTCCATGGCGGCGATGTTGAGGATCACCAGCGGCATCGCGCGCGGCTTCGGCAGCTCATCGCCCTCCTCCGCGTCGCCGTCGTCGATCTCGCCGTGGATCTCCAAGGTCGCCTGGACGATCAGGAACAGCCCGGCCGCGAGCAGCACCATGTCGCGGTATGAGAACTCGTGGTCGAACAGAGTGAGAACCGGCCGCGTCAGCGCGATGAGCCAGGTCAGCCCCGCGAGGCTCGCGATCCGGAACAGGAAGGCCAGTCCGAGGCCGAAGGCCCGCGCGAAACGGGCGCGCGCCGGCGGCAGCTTCGCGCCGATCAGTGACACGAAGATCACGTTGTCGATGCCGAGGACGATCTCCATGGCGGTGAGCGTGCCGAGGGCCAGCCAGCCCTCCGGCGTGAAGGCCCAGCCGAAGTCGAGCGTCATGGCGCGTCGCTCCGCCGCGAGGCCGCGGTTGCCGGCGCGGCTGCGCGCCCTCTATGCAGCGGCACACAAGCGGAGCACCCGTCCATGAGCGCATCGTCCACCATCGCCGAGACGGCCGAGGTCGCCATGGTCGGCGCGGGTGCCGTGGGCCTCTCGCTCGGCATCGCTCTGGCGCGGTCTGGTGTCACGGTGGTCCTCGTGGGTCCGATCGATGCGCGGCCGACCGGCCGGACGGTGGCGCTGCTGGAAGGCTCCGTCCAGTTCCTGGCACGCCTCGGGGTGTGGGAGCAATTGCGGCTGCACGCGGAGCCGCTGCGGGTCATGCGGCTCGTCGACGACACCGGCTCGCTGTTCCGCGGTCCGCCGCTCGACTTCGACGCGCGCGAGATCGGCCGAGACTGCTTCGGCTTCAACATTCAGAACCACCTGCTCGTCGAGGCGCTGGCCGAGGCAGCCCGCGCGGTGCCCGGCCTCACCCTGCGCGCCGGACGTCTGGACGCCTTCGCGTTCGGCCCTGACCGCGTGGTGGCGACGGGGCCGGAGGGGCTGTCCGTGTCGGGCGCGGTTCTGGTCGCGACCGACGGGCGCCGGTCCGCGGCCCGCAAGGCGGCCGGCATCGGCGCCCGCGAGGTGCCCTACCCGCAGGACGCCATCACGACGACGCTGCACCACGACCGCCCGCACCGCAACGTGTCGACCGAGTTCCACACCCGCGCCGGCCCCTTCACGCTGGTCCCCCTGCCCGGCACCGCGGAGGCCCCGCACCGGTCGAGCCTCGTGTGGGGTATGGCGCCGGACGACGCTGAACGCCGCGCCGCCTACGCGCCCGAGCGCCTCGCCCGGGACGTCGAGCGGCAGAGCCGCATGCTGCTGGGGCGCGTGCGCGTCGCCGGCGCGGTCGGGCGGTTCCCGATCGGCAGCCTCACGGCCGACCGGCTCGTCGGCCCGCGCCTCGCCCTGGCGGGCGAGGCCGCCCACGCCATGGCGCCGATCGGCGCCCAGGGGCTGAACCTCAGCCTGCGCGACGCCGCGGCCCTCGCCGAGGTGCTGTCGGATGCGAAGCGCGGGCACGAGGACCTCGGCAGCCCGGCGGTGCTCGACCGCTACGCCCGCACGCGGCACGGCGACATCGCGGCGCGCAGCTTCGGCGTCGACTGGCTCAACCGCTCGATCCTCGACGACCGGCTGACCACCGACCTGCTCCGCGGCGCCGGCCTGCTGGCGATGGGCAGCATCGGCCCGCTGCGCCGCTTCGCCATGCGCCAGGGCCTGATGCCCGGCGCCGAGGCGCGGCCGGGTTGACGGCGGGGAAGGCCATCGTCCATGGGACCCACTCCCGTCCCCTGCCCCATCCCGGACCTCGATGCGATTTGACCGGCGTTCCGTCCGCTACCGCCTGGAACACCGCCTGTTCCTGCTGGCGGGGCGGCTGTTCCGGGCGCTCGGGCTCGAGCGCGCCTCCGCCGCCTCGGGCGCGATCTGGCGCGTCGCGGCGCCGCGGTCCAAGCGCCACCGGCGCGCGCTGAACCACCTCGCCCTGGCGCTGCCCGACATGGACGCGGCCCGGCGCGAATCGGTCGTCCGGGCCATGTGGGAGAACCTGGGGCGCACCTTCGCCGAAGCCTTCTTCCTGTCCGAGATCGCCGGCAGCCCGCGGGTCACATTCGAGAACCAGGAGGCCTTCGACGAGTGGCGCGCCTGGCCCGGCGGCAAGGTCGCCTGCGCGGCCCACCTCGCCAACTGGGAGCTGACCATCGCGCCCGCGACGCTGAGCGGGCTCCAGCCGTGGAGCATCTACAAGCGGCTGCGCAACCCGCTCGTCGACGACGACGTCCACGCGCTGCGGCGCGGCCTCTACACCGGCGGCCTCGTGCCCAAGGAGGCCGGCGTGCCGCGGCAGTTCCTGCGCGTGATCCGCGACGGCGGCACCGTGGGGCTGCTGACCGACCTGCGGGACGGCGCCGGCGCCCTCGTGCCCTTCTTCGGCCGCCCGGCCCACACCACCACGTTCCCGGCGCTGCTGGCGCTGAGCGCAGGCTCGCCGATCCTGGTGAGCTGCATGCGGCGGGTGGGGGGCGTGCGCTTCGTCCAGAGCTACGCGCTGGTGCGCATGCCGGACAGCGGCGACCGCAAGGCCGACCTCCTCACCGTGACGGCCGAGGTGCAGGCGGTGTTCGAGGGCTTCATCCGGCGCTGGCCGGAGCAGTGGATGTGGGCGCACAAGCGCTGGGGCTGAGCCCCGACAGCACGGGACATCAAGGGATGCGGATCGCCACCTGGAACGTGAACTCGGTCCGCCAACGGCTGCCTCACCTCCTCGACTATCTCGGCAAGGCGCAGCCCGACGCGCTCTGCCTGCAGGAGCTGAAATGCGTTGACGACGCGTTCCCGCGCGCCGAGGTCGAGGCGGCGGGCTACCGCTGCGCCGTGCACGGGCAGAAGGGCTTCAACGGCGTCGCCATCCTGAGCAAGGGGGAGCCGGCCGAGGTGCGGACCGGCCTGCCCGGCGACGACGCGGACGTGCAGTCGCGCTACATCGAGGCCGTGCTGCCGAGCGCGGACGGCCCCGTGCGGGTCGTCAGCATCTACCTTCCCAACGGCAACCCGCCCGACACGGACAAGTACCCCTACAAGCTCGGCTTCATGGATCGGCTGATCCGCCGCGCCGCGGAGCTGATCGAGGCCGAGGAGTGTTTCGTGCTGGCGGGCGACTACAACGTCATCCCCGAGCCGCGCGACGCCTTCGACGCCTCGGCCTGGGTGAATGACGCGCTGTTCCTGCCCGACACGCGCCGGCGATTCCGCGCGCTGCTCAACCTCGGCCTGACCGAGGCGGTGCGGGCCACGACCGACGCGGCGGGCGTCTACAGCTTCTGGGACTACCAGGCCGGGGCCTGGCAGAAGGACCGCGGCATCCGCATCGACCATCTCCTGCTGTCGCCCCGCGCGGCCGACCGGCTCCGCTCGACCGCGATCGACAAGCACGTCCGCGCGGCCGACAAGCCGTCCGACCACGTGCCCGTGCGGATCGACCTCGGCTGACGGGACGGCCGGGTCAGGCGCCGGACCGGCGCACCCGCGTCGCGCGCTCGACGAGGTCCGCGGCCCGATCGACGCCGCCGGCCGCGGCGATCTCGTCGCGCAGCGCCTCGGCTCGCGCGCGGTAGCCGGGGCGCTCCAGCACGGTCGACAGGGCCGCGGCGAGGCTCGCGGCCGTGAGGCGCCGCAGCGGCACGACGACGCCGGCGCCGCAGCGCTCGACCCGCGCCGCGATGGCGCCCTGCTCGAAGGCCAGCGGCACGACGACGAGCGGCACGCCGGCCGCGAGCGCGTCGAGCACCGTGTTGAGGCCCCCGTGCGTCACGACCGCGGAGGACGCCCGCATCACCGCGCGCTGCGGCACGAAACTCTCGACCCTGGGCCGGCCCGGCAGCCCGGCCGCCGCGGCGGCGTCGAGCCGGCCGCCGTGGGCGATCGTCAGCGGAAGCCCGAGCCGGTGGCAGGCCGAGGCCACGGCCTCGAACACCGGCCGCCGCGCGCCCTGCAGCGTCCCGAGCGAGCAGAACACGTCGGGCCGCCCCGGCTCTGCGTCCCAGATGCGCGGCTCGGGCAGGCGCAGAGGGCCGCACAGGCGCAGCGCCGGCGGGGGCGCCCGGCGCGGGAAATCGAAGCCGGCCACGCACTGGCTGATCTCCAGCGTCGGCGACAGGCAGTCTTCCAGCGTCTCGATGCCGCGCAGGTTCCAGCCGCGGGCGCGACGGCCGATCACCTCCAGGAGGGGCCGCATCATCCAATCGGCGACGCGGTGGCCGCCGAGGTTGCGCTGCACGCCCCAGGGCGAATCGTCGTAGCGCCAGCCCACGAAGGCCGGGGGCACGGCCGGCTCGCGGTCGATCAGCAGCGCGTTGGCGACCGACACCAGCGGCACGCCGAGGTGGCGCGCCACGAGGCCGCCGGCGGGCTCCGTCTGGTCGGCCACCACCGCGCCGGCGTGGATGCGCCGCATCACGCCCGGCACCTCGTGACACAGCATGTCGGTCGTGTCCGCCATGTCGCGGATGACGCCGCCGATGCCGAACAGGCCGGTCGTGCCGGACAGCCGCGCCGTCATGCGGGCGAGGCGCCCCGGCGGGTGGCTGCGCGCGCCGACCGGGGCGAAGCCGATGCCGGGCCGCACCACCTTGGGCCCGACGTCCGCCTGCGCCACGAAGGTCGCGCTGTGGCCGCGGTCGACCAGGGTGCGCGCCAGGGCCAGCATCGGGTTGAGGTGGCCGGCGTAGGGCGGCGTGATGATGGCGAAGTGGGTCAAGGCCGCGTGTCGTGCGCTCGGTGTCCGGTCCGGACGCCCATGCGCCGACTGATACTCCGCTCAGTCTATCGCGGTTCGGACGGGCCCGCCACGCCGGGCGGCCGCGGCGCGGGCCGCTGGACACGCGGCCGGAGCGGCCCTAGCCTTGCAACTCACGCGGGAGATTCGCCATGTCGCCACGCTTCGCCTTGTCCGCCGCCGTCCTCGCCCTGATCTCCGCCGGCCCGGCCGGCGCGGTCGAGTTCCACCACAGCGAGGGCCCGTTCGTGATGACGCACCACTGCACCTGCCGCTTCGACGGACAGGACGTGGAACTCGGCGAGCGCCGCTGCCTCAGGACCGCCGACGGGCCCCGGGCCGCCGTCTGCGTGATGGAGCAGAACGTGACATCCTGGCGCGCGAGCCCGGAGGGCTGCCCGCAGGCCTCGCTGGCGCGGCCGCGGGGTTGACGCCGCCCCGCTCCGCCGGTCAGTGCAGGATCTGCCCGAGGAACAGCCGCGTGCGCTCGTGCTGCGGGTTCGAGAAGAACGCCTCCGGCGTGTTCATCTCGACGATCTGTCCGGCGTCCATGAACACGACGCGGTCCGCGACCTGGCGGGCGAATCCCATCTCGTGCGTCACGCAGAGCATGGTCATGCCCTCGTTGGCGAGAGACACCATGGTGTCGAGCACCTCCTTGACCATCTCGGGGTCGAGCGCCGAGGTCGGCTCGTCGAACAGCATGATCTTGGGGTTCATGCAGAGCGAGCGCGCGATGGCGACGCGCTGCTGCTGCCCGCCCGACAGCTGGCCCGGATATTTGTTGGCCTGATCGGGGATGCGGACGCGCGTGAGATACTTCATCGCGATCTCCTCCGCGTCCTTCTTGGGCATCTTGCGGACCCAGATCGGGGCGAGGGTGCAGTTCTCCAGGATCGTCAGGTGCGGGAACAGGTTGAAGTGCTGGAAGCACATGCCGACCTCGCGCCGCACCTCGTCGATGCGGCGCAGGTCGTTGGTCAGCTCCGTGCCGTTGACGACGATCTTGCCCTTCTGGTGCTCCTCCAGGCGGTTGATGCATCGGATCATCGTCGACTTGCCGGACCCCGACGGGCCGCAGATGACGATCTTCTCGCCGCGGCGGACGTGCAGGTTCACGTCCCGCAGCACGTGGAACGAGCCGTACCACTTGTGCACGCCGACGAGGTCGACCGCGTAGTCGCCGTCGTAGCGGGCCGAGGGGCTCTGGGGCAGTGCGCTCATGGTCATCGTCCCGTCGTGAGGCTCAGTGCCGGCGGCCGGCGCGCAGGCGGCGCTCGACGCCCTGCGAGTAGCGCGACATGCTGAAGCAGAAGATCCAGTAGAAGGCGGCGGCGGTGATCAGGCCCGTCGCCGAGGTGGTGGGCGAGGTCCAGTTCGGGTCGTTGAAGCCCGATTCGACCGTGCGCAGGAAGTCGAAGATGCCCACGATGGCGACCAGCGACGTGTCCTTGAACAGGCTGATGAAGTTCGACACGATGCCGGGGATCACCAGCGCCAGGGCCTGCGGCAGGATGATGAGCCGCATGGTCTTCCAGTAGCTGAGGCCCACCGAGGCGGCGCCCTCGAACTGGCCCTTGGGCATGGCCTGCAGGCCGCCGCGCACCACCTCGGCCATGTATGCGGCGGCGAAGAGCGCGGTGCCGACCAAGGGGCGCAGCAGGCGGTCCGGCGTCCAGCCCTCGGGCAGGAACAGCGGCAGCATGAAGTTGGCCATGAACAGCACGACGATGAAGGGCACGCCGCGCACGATCTCGATGAAGCCCGTGCAGACCGCGTTCACGATCGGCAGGGGCGAGCGGCGGCCGAGCGCCAGCAGCACGCCGAGCGGCAGCGAGAAGACGATGCCGACCAGCGACAGGAGCAGCGTGACGGTGACGCCGCCCCACAGGTCCGTCGTGACGACCGGCAGGCCCAGCGTTTCGGCGCCGTGCAGCAGAACGAAGGACAGGATCGGATAGGCGACGAAGAACAGCAGCGCGGCGACGTTGCGCTTGGGGGCGCCCTGCCACAGCAGCCAGCCGAGCAGGACGGCGCCGACGATCTCGACGGTGTTGACGCGCCAGTGCTGCGTCTCGGGATAGGGGCCGTACCAGAAGAACTCGGCCTTGGCCCAGATGAAGGGCCAGCAGGCGCCGCTCTGGTTGGCGCGGCACACGTCCGCGTTGGCGCCCTGCCAGTTCGCGTCGACGAACAGGAAGCGCACCAGGCCGGGGATGACCCAGGCCAGGAAGGCGACCGCGGCGACGGTCAGCACCGTGGAAGTGACGCCCGAGAACAGGTTTTTGCGCGCCCAGGCGACGGGACCCTGCGCCAGGGCGGGCGGCGGCTCCGCCGGGGCCGGCGCGGCCCGGAGGTAGGCGGGATCGCCGCTGTAGGTGGCGTCGGTCAAGGCCTCACCTTTCCACCAGCGCGACGCGCTTGTTGTAGACGTTCATGGCGCTCGACAGGGCGAGCGAGATGGCGAGGTATATGGCGCCGGTGAGCGCCATGCACTGGATGGCGGCGCCGGTCTGGTTCAACACGGTGCCGGCGAAGACCTGCACGAGGTCGGGGTAGCCGATGAACACCGCGAGCGAGGAGTTCTTGATCAGGTTCAGGTACTGGTTGGTGAGCGGGGGCACGATCACCCGCATGGCCTGCGGGATGACCACGAGCCGCATGGTGATGTTCGGCCGGATGCCGAGCGCGGCCGCCGCCTCGTGCTGGCCGCGCCCCACCGCCATGATGCCGGCGCGCACGATCTCCGAGATGAAGGCGCCGGTGTAGACCGACAGGCCGAGCAGCAGCGCAGCGAATTCAGGGAAGATCTGGCTGCCGCCGGCGAAGTTGAAGCCCTTGAGCACCGGCAGCGTGAAGCCGATCGGCATGCCGAGCGCGAGATGGGCGAGGATGGGCAGTCCGAGGATCAGGGCGAGCGAGACCCAGAGCACCGGGAGCTGGCGGCCCGTCGAGGCCTGGCGCGCGCGGGCGTATCGGCCGAAGGCGAAGGCCAGGACCAGACCGAGCAGGAAGGCCCAACCGACCAGCGAGGCGCCGTCGTGCAGCACGGGGCTCGGCACGATGATGCCGCGCGTGTTCAGGTAGACGACGCCGAGCACCGAGATCGACTGCCGCGGCGCCGGCAGCGACTTCAGCACCACCTGATACCAGAAGAAGAGCTGGAGCAGCAGCGGAATGTTGCGGAACAACTCGACGTAGACGGTGGCGAGCTTGCTGACGATCCAGTTCGGCGACAGGCGCAACACGGCGACCACGAAGCCGATCGCCGTGGCGAGGACGACGCCGAAGGCGCCGACCAGCAGGGTGTTGTAGAGGCCGACCCAGAACGCCTGACCGTAGGTCGACAGCGCCGAATACGGCACCAGCGTCTGGTTGATGTCGAACCCGGAAACCTGATTCCAGAAGCCGAAGTTCAGCGGGATGCCGAGCCGCGCCATGTTGGCGACGGCGTAGTTCGACGCCGTCCACACCAGCGCGACCAGGATCACCAGCAGGATCGACTGGTAGGCGTAGCCGCGCAGCTTCGGGTCGTAGAGGCTGAATCCCGCCTTGGGAGGGCCCTCGCCCGCCGCCTGCACCGTCATCTCGGATCAGCCTCTCGCTTCGCGGTCGCGTTGACGCAGCCCCGGCCTGGCCCTGCAATCGTCGCGCCAGGCCGGGCAGGTCTTCAGCGGATCGGCATGCCGTACTGGATGCCGCCCTTGTTCCACAGCGCGTTGATGCCGCGCTTGATCTTGAGCGGCGAGCCTTCGCCGACGTTGCGGTCGAAGACCTCGCCGTAGTTCCCGACCTGCTTGATGATGTTGTAGGCCCAGTCGTTCGACAGGCCGAAGCCCTTGCCCTGCTCGCCCTCGACGCCGAGCAGGCGGCGGATGTTGGGATCGGCCGACTTCTTCATGTCGTCGACGTTCTTGGACGTCACGCCGAGCTCCTCGGCGTCCAGCATGGCGTAGAACGTGTAGGCCATCACGTCGTACCACTGGTCGTCGCCCTGGCGGACCGAGGGGGCGAGCGGCTCCTTGGAGATGATCTCGGGCAGGACGACGTTGTCGTTCGGGTTCGCGAGGCGCAGGCGCTCGGCGTAGAGGCCCGAAGCGTCCGTCGTGAAGGCGTCGCAGCGGCCGGTGTCGTAGGCCTTGAGCGCCTCGTCCTCGCTCTGGAAGGCGACCGATTCGTACTTCATGTTGTTGGAGCGGAAGAAGTCGGCGAGGTTCAGCTCGGTGGTGGTGCCCTGCTGCACGCAGACCGAGGCGCCGTTGAGGTCCTTGGCCGAGTTCACGCCGAGCTTGGTCTTCACCATGAAACCCTGGCCGTCATAGTAGTCGGGCGGGCCGAAGATGAGGCCGAGCGTGGACGCGCGCGACGAGGTCGCGGTGGTGTTGCGCGACAGCACGTCGACCTCGCCCGACTGCAGGGCCGTGAAGCGGTTCTTGGCGTCGAGCGGGACGAACTTCACCTTCTTGCTGTCGCCGAGCACCGCGGCCGCGATGGCCCGGCACACGTCGACGTCGAGGCCCGTCCACTGGCCCTTGTCGTCCGGGATGCCGAAGCCGGCGAGGCTGGTGTTGGCGCCGCAGGTGAGCTGGCCCTTGCCCTTCACCGTGTCGAGCGTGCCGGCGGAGGCCGCGGCGGCCCCGCAGGCCAGGGCGGCGGAGGCCAGCAGGCCAGTCAGAATCGTGCTGCGCAGTTTCATCTCTTCCCCGATTCGCCGGTTGCGGGCATGATGAGGCGAGGCGCCCCGGCCCGGAAATGCTTGGTCCTTGGGCATCTCACAACGCTTTGCCGAGGGCGGTCAAGGCTGGTCCAACATTTCCATTGTTGAAGCGCGCCGGTTGCCGCCTGGGCGGCCATCGTGATCGCGCCGTCGGCAAGAACAAGAGAAACGATGAGCAAACTTTCCGCAGAAACCCGGGCCGGCCTGCGCTCGCGGAGCCGCCTCGTCCACGTCGGCCGGCATCCCGGCGACCAGCACGGGTTCGTCAACACCCCGATCTACCGCGGCTCCACGGTGCTGGCCGACACGATCGACGACTACCAGGGCGCGAAGAACCGCTACACCTACGGGACGCACGGCACGCCCACGACCGACGCGCTGATCGACGCCTGGAACGACCTTTCGGGCGCGGCCGGCACGGTGCTGACGCCGTCGGGCCTCGCCGCCATCACCGTGGCGCTGCTGTCGGTGCTCGGCGCCGGCGACCACCTCCTGGTGACGGACTCCGCCTACTTCCCGACGCGCCGCTTCTGCGACGGCACGCTGAAGCGCTTCGGGGTCGAGACGACCTACTACGACCCCAAGGTCGGCGCCGGCATCGCCGACCTGTTCCGGCCCAACACGCGCGCCGTCCTGGTCGAGGCGCCGGGCTCGCAGAGCTTTGAGATGCAGGACGTTCCCGCCATCGCGGCGGAATGCCGGCCCCGCGACATCGCGGTGGTGATGGACAACACCTGGGCGACGCCGCTCCTCTTCCCGCCGCACGAGCGCGGCGTCGACATCGCGATCGAGGCCGGCACCAAATACCTGTCCGGCCATTCCGACCTGCTGCTCGGGCTCACCAGCGCCAACGCGCGCCATTTTCCGGCGCTGAAGCGCTGCTTCATCGAATTCGCCATGTGCGCCGGGCCCGAGGACGTGTTCCTGGGGCTGCGGGGGCTGCGCACCATGGAGCTCAGGCTGCGCGAGGCGGAACGGCAGGGGCTCGCCATGGCGCGCTGGCTGGAGGCGCGGCCCGAGGTCCTGCGCGTGCTCCACCCCGCCCTGCCCGACGATCCGGGCCACGCGATCTGGCGCCGCGACTTCGCGGGCTCGTCAGGCCTCTTCTCCATCGTGCTGAAGCCGTGTTCCCGCGCCGCCGTCGCCGCCATGGTGGACGGGCTGGAGCTGTTCGGCATCGGGGCGTCCTGGGGCGGCTACGAGAGCCTCGTCATCCCCTTCGACTGCACGCCCTACCGCACCGCGACGCGCTGGAACCCCGGCGGCCCGACGCTGCGCTTCTCGATTGGCCTCGAGGACGTCGAGGACCTCAAGGGGGACCTCGACCGCGGCTTTGCGCGGCTGCGCGCGGCCTCCTGAGCTTCGAGGGGTCGTACGCCGCCCGTCAGGCCTCGTCCGCCTGCGGCACGCGCCGCCGGCGGCGGATCAGCCAGCGCACACCGAGGAGGTCGACGATGCCGACCCACAGGCGGTCGAGCAGGCCGTAGTTCGACACGCCGGTCAGCCGCGGCCGGTCCACCACGTCGACGAGCTCGATGCGGTGCCCGTCGCGGCGGACCAGCGCCGGCATGAAGCGGTGGAGCGCGTCGAAATACGGGAGGCCGAGGTAGACGTCCCGCCGGAAGCACTTCAGCCCGCAGCCCGTGTCGCGCGTCCCGTCCTGCAGCACCGCGCCCCGCACCGCGTTGGCGATGCGCGACTGCAGCTTCTTCGAGCCCGTGTCTTTGCGCCCGACGCGCTGCCCCTGGACGAGGCCGCAGCCCGTGGCCAGCAGCCGGTCGTGCAGGGCCGGGATGAAGGCGGGGTCGTTCTGCCCGTCGCCGTCGAGCGTGACCACCGCGGGCCCGCGCGCCGCGAGCACGCCGGTGCGGATCGCCGCCGACTGGCCGCAGGAAGCCGCGTGGCGAATGTGGCGCAGCCATGGGCGTTCGGCCCGCAACCGGGCGAGTTCGGCGCCCGAGCCGTCGGTCGAGCCGTCGTCGACGTAGATCACCTCGAAGGGTGCGCGGAGGCCGAGCGCGGCCTCGATCTCCGCCACGAGGGGGGCGATGTTGCCGGCCTCGTTGCGGATCGGCACCACGACGGACAGGAGCGGTTCGGTCACGGTGTCGGTCTCCGGCCCGCGGGCCTCAGGGGTTTGATGACGGCCCCACCGTCGACCAGGACGAAGGCGAGGCCGCGGCGGGCGAAGACGCGCGCAAGCGCGAGCGAGGAAGCGGCGCCGAGCGCCGCGCCGCCGACGACGTCGCTCGGGTAATGGGCGCCGACCAGCACGCGGGACGCGCCGATGAGCAGCGCCGCGCCGATCAGCCGACCGCGCCAGTCGGGCCGCATGAGGCTCAGCGCGACCGCGGCGGCGAAGGCCGAGGTCGTGTGGCCGGACGGGAAGCTCGCGAAGACGTCCGCGGCCGACAGCGGCTCGAAGTGGAACGGGCCGTCAAGGCGCAGCAGGCGCGGACGGGCGCGGCCGATGGCGTGCTTCAAGGCCTGATCGACGAGGCCCGACGCCGCGATGGCGGCGAAGAAGTAGAGCGAGCGCTCGGCGATGACCCGAAGCGATCCGCCGTGCCAGGCCGCGTGGCCCCGGCCGAGCGCGACGACCGCGACGGCGCCGATCAGCGCCGAGAAGGCGAACATGTATTCGGACGTGCCGAAGCTCGTCACGAAGCGGCCGACCTCGACCAGCGTCCGCGGTGCACCGGCGGCCTTCGCGGCGAGCGTGCCGTCGAGCGCGGCGGCCAGCGCGAGCGCGACGCCGGCGAGTGCCGCCACGGCGACCGGCGCCACGGGCCGGCGTCGAGGCCGGGCGATCGTCATCGGCGCGTTCACCGGCGCACGTAGACGCCGATAGCGAGCGGGCGGCCGCCGTTGAGCGCCAGCCCGTCCACGCCCGCGGCGCGCGTCACCCCCGCCGCGGGGTCGAGTGCCGCGGCGAAGGCGGGCTCGTCCCGCGCCGCCACGAAGGCGACGCGGCAGGGCGCGTCGTCCATGAAGCGGGCGGCGCCGAGCGGGTCGGTCATCAGCAGGCCCGTGTCGGTGAGGAACATGAGGCTCGGCTCGCGGTCGCTGACCGTGGCGTAGGCCGGCGCGGGGCAGGACGCGCCGACGGCGTCCCGCGCCGCCGCGGCGAGGCGACCCGACAGCGCGACGCCGGGCGCGACGGCGGGCGACAGCATGAGGCCGAAGGCCAGGGCCGCGACAGGCGCCGCTGCGGCGGCGGCGGCCGCCACGGCCGCCGTGAGGTTCCCGCGCTTGAGCGCCAGGGTCGACACCGCCGCGAGGGCGAGCGCGCAGGCCGTGGCCAGAACGGCGCCGGCGGCGACGGGCCACGTCAGCGCCCAGAGCCGGCCGCCGAGCGCCGGCACGGCCGCGCCGACGAGGACCGGCACCAGCGCCATGAGGGCCGCGAAGGGCCACACGCGGCGCGGCGGCGTCCCGGCCGCGATCGCGCGCTCCAGTGCCGCGACCGCCAGGATCGCCAGCGCCGGGTAGAGCGGCATCGTGTAATGGAACAGCTTGGTGGGGACCGCCTCGTAGACGATCCAGGACGGCACGAGCCAGGCCAGCAGGAAGGCGATGCCCGGCTCGGCGCGACGGCGCCAGACGGCGGGCGCCGCCAGGACCGCGAAGGGCGCGAGCGGCCATCCGGACAGCAGGAAGGCGACGAGGTAGACGCCGGGCGGGGCGCCGTGCATCTCCTGGCCGCCCGCCACCTTGCCCAGCATGTCGTGGCCCACGGCCTCCGACAGGAAGGCGCCGTGGGTCCGCAGCAGGATCAACACGAACCAGGGCGCGACGACGATCAGGCAGAGCAGGAGGCCCGGCAGCGGCCGGAGGGCTCTGAGCCACGCACCCGAGCGGGCGAAGACCGACAGCGCCAGCGCGGCGAGCGCCGGCACCAGCGGCGTGATCGGCCCCTTGACCAAGATGCCGACTCCCATGGCGGCCCAGAAGAGGGCGGCCGTGCCGGGCGGCACGGGCCGCCCGCGGGCCAGCCAGGCGCGGCCGAGCGCCCCCATGCCGGCCGCCACCGTGGCGGCCACGACGGCGTCGGTGGTGGCGAGCCGCGCCTCGACGCCGAGCAGCAGCGTCGACCCCATCAGGAATCCGGACAGCCACGCGCCCCGCCGCGACACGAGCGGCAGCGCCGTCCACGCGGTGAGGAAGGCCGTCGCCACCGCGGCCAGGAGCGAGGGCACGCGATAGAGCCAGATGCGCCGGCGCGCGTCGTCGACGCCGAGGGCCTCGCCGGCCCGCACCGCGGCGGCCTGCAGCCAGTAGATGCCGACCGGCTTCTTGTTGCGCGCCTCGCCGCCGAAGCGGATCGCGACGTAGTCGCCCGTCTCCAGCATCTGCTTGGACGCCTGGGCGAAGCGCGGCTCGTCGCGGTCCATCGGGGGCAGCGAGGTGAAGCCCGGAAGCCACAGCGCGAGCAGGAACAGGAGCAGCCCCGCCGCGGGGGCGAATCCCCCTCTCCGCTCCGCGGAACCCGTTGGTGCTGACAAGGTAGGCTTCATCTCCGGCCGTCGACCGCGACGGGATAAGGGGGATGGGACCGGGACGCAAATGGCCGCGGGCGGCGGGGCCGGCGCCCTGCTAGGGTCGCGGCAGGAGGACGCCATGACGCCGAAGCGGATCGAGCCCGGGCCGGGGCAGGAGAGCGTGTGGGACTATCCGCGGCCGCCGCGCCTGGAGCGCGTGCCGGAGCGCATCCGCATCCTGTTCGCGGGCGAGGTCCTGGCCGACACGGTCGCGGCCTGGCGCGTGCTGGAGACGAGCCATCCGCCGACCTACTATCTGCCGCCGGGCGACATCGCCGCCGGCGCTCTGCGCCCGGCCGGCGGCGGCTCGGTCTGCGAATGGAAGGGGCGTGCCGCCTACCACGACGTCGTGCTCGGCGGCCGCCGGGCCGAGCGGGTCGCCTGGAGCTACCCGGATCCGACGCCGCCCTTCGCCCCCATCGCCGGGCACGTCGCCTTCTACGCCGGGCCGATGGACGCCTGCCTGGTCGGCGACGAGGCGGCGGAGCCGCAGCCCGGCGGCTTTTACGGCGGCTGGCTGACGCGGCGCATCGTCGGGCCCGTCAAGGGCGGACCGGGGAGCTGGGGCTGGTGAGCGGCGTGCCGATCACCTGGGGCGAGCGCCTCGCGCGCCTCGTCTACGTCCTCGCCTGGGTCGGCATCGCCGCCGCCCTCGTCGTGCTGGCGCGCGACGCCGCGTCGGGCGCCCTGCCCTTCGCGTCGCGGGTGGACCCCGACACCGGCACGGCGGGGCTGCTCGTCGAGACCGACCGCGGCACGGGGTGCCAATACATCGTCACGCCGTGGGGCGGCATCGTGCCCCGCACGGGCGCCGACGGGCGCCAGCTCTGCCCGCCGAAGCCCTGAGACGCCTGTGCGGTTCGGCCCCAGCCCGGGGCGCGAACCTGCAGGGCCATCCGGCGTTGCCGGGGCGTGACCGCGGCCACGGGGGCCCGCGACGAGGATGGTCCATGAGCGACGACACCGAGGCCGGCAGGCGCAAGATCCTCGATCTGATCGACGGCATCGACTACGCGAATTTCACGACGCGCGGCAGCGATGGCGCGCCGTTGCACGCCCGCCCCATGGCCTATCGCAAATGCGAGGACGACGGCGACCTGTGGTTCTTCACCAAGAAGGACTCGCGCAAGGTCGAGGAGATCGGGGCCGACCCGCAGGTGCTCGTCACCTTCGCGGATCCGAAGAAGCAGAACTTCGTGTCGATCAGCGGCCGCAGCGAGGTCGTGACCGACCGCGCCAGGGTCAAGGCGCTGTGGAGCGAGATCTACCGCACGTGGTTCCCGGGCGGCCCGGAGGACGACAACGTCGTGCTGATCCGCGTCGAGGCCGAGCACGCCGAATACTGGGACACGCCCAACAGCATCGCGGTGGTGGCATTCGGCTACCTCAAGGCGCTCACCACGGGCAAGCCGAACCGGGCCGGGGAGATCGGCAAGGTCGACCTGACCTGAGCCGCACCGCATCCGCGGCGTCGGTCGCGTCGGCGGCGCGAAACCCGTTGACGGATCGGTCCGGTGCCTCTATCGGAAGCGTCACGCGCTGGTGGCGGAATTGGTAGACGCGCTGGTTTCAGGTACCAGTGGGTAACACCGTGGAGGTTCGAGTCCTCTCCAGCGCACCATGCCTCACCGAGGCATGGCCCGGATCCTCGATCCTCAGCCCCTGGCGGCTCGCGCCATCACCTCCTGCAGGTCCAGGCTGCTCTCGATGGCGCGCAGCACCTCGTCGTGGATGCGGCCTGCCCGATGCAGCTTCAGCAGCTCGGCGCGGCCTGCTCCGGCAGCCGCCAGCATGACCTCGAAATGCTCCCGCCGCTCGCTCGCAGCCTCCTCCTGGCGGTCGGCGTAGCGCGCGATCACGTCGGCGCGGTAGGTGTATTGTTCCAGGAGGCGCGGGTGGCGGAGCGTGCCGTCCGGCTCGCGGGCCAGCGCCTCGACGGCCTTGAGCTGGGCGGCCGTCATGCGCGCCATGGCCTGGGCCTGGGTGAGGTGGCCGCTTGGCCGCTCCTCGGCGGCGTCTAGCTTCAGGCGCCGGATCACCCATCCCATGCTGGTCCCCTGCACCAGCACCGTGACCAGGATCACCGCGAAGGCCGAGGCGAGGATGAAGTCCCGGCCCGGCATCTCGTCGGGCAGCGACAGCGCGATGGCGAGCGTGACGACGCCGCGCATGCCGGCCCACCCCATGACGCCGCAGCTCGCCGCCGAGAACGGGATCCGCACCCGGCGGAAGCGCGACATGGCGCTCACGGCCGCGTCGTTGGCGAAGATCCAGGCGAAGCGCGCCAGCGTGACGGCCGCCACCACGGCGAGGATGGGGCCGCCGAGCGCGCCGAGCGCGGGGCCGAAGCCGCCGAATCGGTCCACGACTCCGCGCAGCGACAGGCCGATCAGCACGAACACGAAGGCTTCGAGCAGGAACACCAGGACCTGATAGAAGGCCGTCCCCTTGAGCCGCATCTCGGCCGTGAAGATCTCGTGCTGGTACCAGCCGAAGATCAGGCCCGCCGTCACCGTGGCGATGACGCCCGACACGCCGAGCGCTTCGCCGGCCATGTAGGAGGACCAGGGCAGGAGGAGCGATCCCGCGATCATCAGCGACGTGTCGCCGAGGCGGCGGAGCAGCTTGACCCAGGCGAAGCCGAAGGCGGCCCCGACCGCCACGCCGCCGACCGCCAGCACCGCGAAGGTTCCGACGGCCCGGCCGGCGTCGAAGGTGCCGGTGAGGGCGGCCGCGACGGCGAAGCGGAACAGCACGAGACCGGCGGCGTCGTTGAGTAGGCTCTCGCCTTCGAGCAGGACCCACACGCGCCGCGGCAGGCGCACGCTGTCCAGCACCGCCTTGGCCGCGACGGCGTCCGGCGGCGACACGACCGCCCCGAGCGCGAAGCAGGCCGCCCACGGCAGGCCCGGCACCGCCCAGTGCGCCGCCACGCCCACCGTGAGCGTCGTGAACGCCACGGCGCCGATCGCCAGCGACAGGATGCCGGCGATGTGGCGCCGAAAGTCCGAGAGCACGGTCAGGAAGGCGCCGTCCATCAGCAGCGGCGGCAGGAACAGCACCAACACGAGGTCGGGATCGAGCACGACGGCCGGTATGCCGGGCACGAAGGCGAGCGCGATGCCGCCCGCCACCAGGGCGGCGGCGGGTGGCAGGCGGAGCTTCCGCGCGGCCAGTTGCAGGCCGATCACGGCCACGAGCAGCAGGATGATGAACTCGAACTGTGCGACCGGATGCATGGCGACCCCAGGGAGGATCGGCCGAGAGTGCCGCGTTCCCGATCCACCGTCGAGGCACTCCCGGTCTCGCCCGCGAGCGCCCGCTCCCTTGACGCCGGCCGTGCCGTCATGCTCCCTCTCGCGCCATGGCAGTCTCCACCCTCGAGCGCGAACGGCAGTGGAACCTGCCCAACCTCCTGACCTACGGCCGCATGGTGGCGGTGCCCGTCGTGGCGGGCTGCCTTTTCGCGCCGGACGATCCGCGCATGCGCTGGCTGGCCCTGGCGATCTTCGCGGTGGCGGGCGTCACCGACTTCTTCGACGGCTACCTGGCCCGCGCCTGGAACCAGCAGTCCTCGCTGGGCCGCATGCTGGACCCGATCGCCGACAAGCTGCTCGTGGCCGCCTCGCTCCTGATGCTGGTGGCGGACCGCACGGTGACGAGCTGGTCGATCTGGGCCGCCATCGTGATCCTGTGCCGCGAGATCCTGGTGTCCGGCTTGCGCGAGTTCCTGGCCGAGCTGCGCGTTTCCGTGCCGGTGACCAAGGTCGCCAAGTGGAAGACCACAGCGCAGCTCCTGGCCATCGGCTTCCTCATCGCGGGGCCGGCCGGCGAATCGGTGCTGCCGGGCACGGTGGACATCGGCCTCGTCCTGCTCTGGGTCGCGGCCGTGCTGACGCTCTACACCGGCTGGGACTACATGAAGGCCGGCTTCAGGCCGGCCGCGGGATCGCCGACGTGAAGGCGCTGTATTTCGCCTGGGTGCGCGAGCGCATCGGCCTCGCCGAGGAGGAGCTCGCGCCCCCGCCCGAGGTCCGGACGCTGGCCGATCTGATGGGCTGGCTGGCGGGCCGGGGCGAGAACTACGCCCACGCCTTCGAGAACCCGGCGGTGATCCGCACAGCGCTCGACCGCGTCCACGCCAAGCACGACGCCGCCTTCGCGGGCGCCCGCGAGGTGGCCTTTTTCCCGCCGATGACGGGGGGCTGAGCGTGGCGAGCGTGTCGGTCCGGGCGGACGACTACGACACCGCCGCCGAGATCGCGGCGGTGACGGCGGGCCGCACCGACGTCGGCGCCGTGGTGACCTTCTCGGGCCTCTGCCGCGACGACGGCGGCACCCTCGAAGCCCTGGAGATCGAGCACTATCCCGGCATGGCCGAGGCGGAGATCGGCCGCGTCTGCGCCGAGGCCGAGGCGCGCTGGCCGCTGCAGGCCTGCCGCGTCATCCACCGGCACGGCGCGATCCGGCCGGGCGAGAACATCGTGCTCGTCGTGACGGCGTCGGCGCACCGCGTCGCGGCCTTCGCGGCCGCCGACTTCCTGATGGACTACCTCAAGAGCGAGGCGCCGTTCTGGAAGCGCAACCGGCGCCGGGACGCGGCCGCCGGCGAGGCCGACTGGGTCGCGCCCAAGGCGTCCGACGAGGCCGCGCTCGACCGCTGGCGCTGATGCTCGGCGCTGCGATGCAGCATGAGCTAGGGCTCAATGTTGCATTGCGTTTCGCCGCGAATCGCCTGGACGGACCGAACCACGCCCGCCAAAAGACGTTCATCCAACGAAGCGGCCGCTGCGCCGCACGACGGGAGGACACGACATGGCACGCATCGCACTCGTGACGGGCGGCACCCGCGGCATCGGCGCCGCGATCAGCCGGGCGCTCACCGAGGCCGGGGTCAAGGTGGCGGCGAGCTATGCCGGCAACGACGACGCGGCCAACAGGTTCAAGGACGACACCGGCATCCCGGTGTTCAAGTGGGACGTCGGCAGCTACGAGGCCTCCGCCGAGGGCGTCAAGAAGGTCGAGGCCGAGGTCGGCCCGATCGACATCCTGGTCAACAACGCCGGAATCACCCGCGACGGCTTCTTCCACAAGATGACCGTCGAGCAGTGGCGCGCCGTGCTGATTACCAACCTCGATTCGCTGTTCAACGTCACCCGTCCCGTGATCGACGGCATGCGGTCGCGCAACTGGGGCCGGGTGATCGTGATCTCGTCCATCAACGGCCAGAAGGGCCAGATGGGACAGGTGAACTACTCGGCCGCCAAGGCGGGCGACATCGGCTTCGTCAAGGCGCTGGCGCAGGAGAGCGCCAACAAGGGCATCACCGTCAACGCGATCTGCCCCGGCTACATCGGCACCGAGATGGTGCAGGCCATCGCGCCGGAGGTGCTGAAGACCAAGATCCTGCCGCAGATCCCGGTCGGCCGCCTCGGACTGCCCGAGGAGATCGGCAAGGCCGTGGCCTATCTGGCCAGCGAGGACGCCTCCTTCGTCACGGGCTCGGTGCTGTCGATCAACGGCGGCCAGCACATGTGACGCCACCGAGGGCGGCCCTCGACGCTCAGCCGCGAGGCGGGACGTCGAGGCTGAACACCTCGCCCTCGAAACAGTCCCGGCCGCGGCCGATGGCGCGCACCGCTTCGGTCATGCGCCCGGACCGGCCGAGCGCCGCATCGGCCAGCGCCACGAGGCGCGGGTTCGGCGTCGCGCTCGGCGAAGCGCGGCGGAACGCCGCCGCGACCACCGCCTCGTCGCGCGTCGGATCGAGCGCGCAGGCGACCGCGAAGGCGGCCGCGGTCGAGCGGCTGACGCCGGCGTAGCAGTGGACCAGCAGCGGATGGCGCCGGTCCCAGGCGCGGGCGAAGGCGAGCAGGTCCGCCACGTGGCCCTCGCCCGCCAGCGCGAAGCCGTCGCGCGGCGACACGATGTCGGACACGTCGAGCAGCAGGCGGGCGGCACCGGGCATCGGCGGCAGGCCGGCGCGCTGGTCGGCGGCGAGCAGCGTCACGACGCTGCGGGCGCCGGTGGCGGCAAGCGTGTCGGCGAGGCGCGACTGCGGGCAGACGACGACGCGAGCCCTCAAACGTCCACCATGCCGAGGGCGCGGCAGCGGTCGACGAAGGCGGCCTCGACCTGGTCGGACGGCCGGGGCCTGAGCCAGGCCGCGAAGCCTTCGAGCCCCGGCTCGGGCGGGCCCAGGACGGCCAGAGCCTCGGCCTCGTCGAACCCCGCCAGCAGCACGGCTTCGAGGCGCGCCGCCGCGCGGTCGGCGCGCTTGACGAGGGCGAGCAGCGCGTCGTCGGGTTCGGCCAGGCCGAAGCGGTGGAGGATCGCCGAGAGGAGCCGGGCCTCCACGGCCTTGTAGGCGTCGCCCACGCAGGCCTTGAACGGCGAGATCAGGTCGCCGACGACGTATTCCGGCGCGTCGTGCAGCACCGCGACCGCGCGGGCGTGCCGGTCGGCGCCGGGGCGGATGTGGCCGAGCAGCGCTTCCACGAGCAGCGAATGCTGTGCGACCGACAGGATGTAGGGGCCGCGCGTCTGGCCGTTCCAGCGCGCCACGCGGGCGAGGCCGTGGGCGATGTCGTGGAGATCGATGTCGGCAGGCGACGGCTTCAGGAGGTCGAGGCGGCGGCCGGACAGCATGCGCTGCCACGCCGGGCCGGTGCCGACGGCGTTGACCGACTCGCCGGTCAGGTCGGCGACCCCGGTCACGACAGGCTCAGGGTGAGAGCGACGCCGTCCGCGACAGCGGGGGCCCCCTGCCCCGCCGCCTCGGCGGCGCGGTCCACCCGCACGGTGGCGAGGCCGCGGCCGTCCGCGCTGGTGCCCATGGTGCCGATGGCGACGTCGTTGACCGTGATCTCCGCGCCGGGCGCGGGCGCGCGGCCGTCGAAGGCGACCGGCACCACGCGCTTGCGGGCGGTGCCGCGGTGGTGCACGCGCGACACGACCTCCTGGCCGACGTAGCAACCCTTTCCGAAGTCGACGCCGCCGAGCCGGTCGAGGTTGGCATCGTGCGGAAAGGCGTCCCCGAAGGCGTAGTCGCGTCCGCCGTCCGGCACGCCGAGCGCGATCCGGTGCGCCTCATATGTGTGCCGACGAGCGGAATCGCCGTCGCTCCGAGGCCCGATCGCGCGGGTGCCGAGGTCGGGATGGCGGGGGTCGCGGGCGCCGGGCCCGTCCGGCCAATGCGCGGTGACGCCGAGCTCCGCGCTGCGGTCTGCGATACGGACGTCCGCGCGCAGGCGGTATAGGGTCAGCTTCTTGGCGAGGTCGGCCGCCTGCGCGGCCGGCACGTCGAGGAGGAAGCGATCCGGGCCACCCGGCGGCGAGGCCTCGACGATGAGGAAGTCCGCGGCGATCTTGCCCTGCGGGCTCAGCAGGGCCGCGTAGCGAATTTCACCAGAGGCAAGACGCGTCACATCGCTGGTGACCAGGCGATGGAGCAGCGCCCGCGCGTCCGGTCCCTCGACCTCGACGATGCCCCGGTCGTCGAGAAACGCCGTCCCCATGTCAGACCCCGCGCGAACGCGCCGGCGCCGCGACAGCCGGCCTCTCCAGGGACATAGCCGCTCGGCGCCGCGGCGCAAGGTGCGGTGGAGCGCCGTCCACCGCTGCCTCGCGTCACTGGCGAGTGAGGAGCGAGAACTCGCCGTGCCGCACGCGCTCGGGCAGGCGTTCGGCGAAGGTCGCCACAGCATCCTCGCCGTAGCAGCTCACGAGTTTCTGGAAGGCCACGAACAGCGCCGCCTGGGTCATGCTGTCCTCGTCGAGCCCGTCGAGCTCCGCTTCCGCGAAGGTCTCCATCAGGATCGACATGGCGATCTGCCGCTCCTCGGCGGCCTCGAAACGGTCCTGCTGGTGCGTCGTCATATCCATCATGCGAAATCTGTAGCGTCGGGAAAGGCCGTGGGACAGCCTACTCTTGACGGATCGTTAACGGAACGGGCCGGCCGCGTTTCGCCCGCACCTGTTGCAGCGAAGTGCCACCCGCCCGGTCCTCACGTGCCGCCGTATCGGGATTCGATGTCACGCGTCAGCCGGTCGGCCTCCGCGAGGGCCCGCGACTCGACGAGGCGCGCCGAGGGCGTGCAGCTCCGGTAGCTGGCGGCGTAGCCGCGGAGGCCGCGGTTGAACGCGCCGGCGAGCCGGTCCCGCGCGGCGGGGCTGCGCCCCTCCACGTCGAGCAGCGCGGCCATGCGGTCGCGGAAGCGCGCCGCGTCGCCCTCCCCGCACAGGTCGCGCATCAGGGCCAGCGCGCCGAGGCGCTCGGCCAGGCTCTCGAGGAGCGGTTCGTAGGGCGGCAGGCCGTCGGGGTCCGGCGCGGCCTGAGCGGCGGGCGGGCCGACGCCCACCACGGGCGGCAGAGGCGGGTTGGCGGGCAGGCCCTGCCCGGCGGCCGGCGCGGCGGCCGCGAGCCCGAACAGCGCCGCCGCCATCCCGGCGCGCCGCATCAGCCCCGCGCCGCGATGGCGGCGGCGCGCAGGAGGATGGCGGGCAGCTGCGGCGTGGTGGCGAGATGGTCCACGGCGTCCGGCGCGACCCAGACGGTGCGCAGGGCCTCCGGGCCGGTCGCGGCCTCGCCCGACACCCAGCGGCCGACGAAGGACGTCACGACGAAATGGGCCGCCACCCGCCCCTCCGCGTCGCGCTCGATAACCTCGACGTGGTCGTTGAAGCCGACGATCTCGGCCACGACGCCGGTCTCCTCCCGCAGCTCGCGCAGGGCGGCCTCGCGGATCGTCTCGCCAGGCTCGACGAGGCCGCCGGGCAGCGAGAAGCGGCGGTCGCCCGGGGGTGCCGCGCGCTCGGCGAGCAGCACCAGCCCGTCGCGGAACACCGCCACGCTGGCGGCCAGGAAGGGCCGGACCGGATAGGCGCGGGATCCGGCGAAGCTCGGCCCCGCGGCCGGGGGAGCGACGCTCAAACGTGCTGCCCGCCGTTGATGTGGATCTCGGCACCGTGGACGTAGCTCGACTGCTCGGTGCACAGGAAGTAGATCGCTTTGGCGACCTCCTCGGGCGTGCCGAGCCGGCGCATCGGCAGCGCCTCGACGATCTTGTCCGTGCCGGGCGACAGGATGGCGGTGTCGATCTCGCCCGGCGAGATGGCGTTGACGCGGATGCCGCGCGGCCCGAAGTCCGCCGCCATCTCGCGCGTCAGCGCCGCCAGGGCGGCCTTAGACGTCGCGTAGGCGGCACCCGCGAAGGGGTGCACGCGCGAGCCCGCGATCGAGGTGACGTTGACCACGGAGCCGTGCGCCTGCTGCAACTCGGCGATCAGGCCGCGCGCCAGCATGACGGGGGCGTAGAAGTTGACCTGGAACACCTTCTTCCAGTCGGCGATCTCGGTCTCGACCGAGCCGAGGCGCGATCCGCCGGCGCCCTTCGGCGAGATGCCGGCGTTGTTGACCAGCGCGTCGAGGCGCCCCTCGGGCAGGCGCTGGCGCACGTCCGACAGGGCCTTGAGGATGTCCTCGGGGTCGGCGAGGTCGACCTGGAGGTGGTCCTCCGGCCCCATCTCCCAGGGGCAGTTCTCCGGGAAGGCGTGGCGCGAGCAGGTGATGACGCGCCAGCCGGCGGAGGAGAAGCGCTTGACGGTGGCATGGCCGATGCCGCGCGACGCGCCCGTGAGCAGCATGGTGCGGCGGGGGCCGGCGTTGGACCGGGAGGGAGACGGCATGGACATGGGGCGGGGATCGCGTCGCGGAGCGCATTCGTCCGGGGGGCGCCGCGGTCGCCGCCGCTCCCGTGCAGTTTCAGTCCGACGATAGCCTGTCCCGTCCGGTTTCAAAAGAGTCGCGCTGGCGCGGCCGGCGAGGGAACCCGCAGCCGGTCCCGGCGGTCACCGCAAACCCGGCACGGCGCCGGCCCGAACGGGAGGAGAGGACGATGGACGACCGCGACGCACGGCTGCGCGACCTGCAGCAGCAGCTCCACCAGCTCGACAGGGAGGCGCGGGGGAGCGCGCTGACGCCCGGTGAAGCCGAGAAGAACCGCGATCAGCGGGACGCCCTGCTGGCGGAGCTTCGCGACCTCGCCGGGCCCGACGCCGAAACGCCGGCGCAGGGCGCTGCTCCGCCGGCACGGGGGTGAGAGCGATTCGCGAGACCGCTTCTGGAGCATCCGCACGGGTCGCGGGATTGGCGGACCGATGACGCTGCTTCAGGGCGCACTCGATCGCAGACAGAGGTGGCGGTGGACGCGACCGAGATCCGGCGGTCGCGGATAGACTGCCGCGCCGACGCCGAGCTTCACGCGGCTTGATCGACCGGGGCGCCGATCACCACGGAAGACACGCTCGGGCCCGACGGATCGGAACTCTCGAGCTGCACGGGAGCAAGGCCCCACTGGGCAGTCTCAAACTGTGGCCACCAACACGCGATAGCGTCAGATAGCCAGAATATCGGAAGGTGCCGCAGTCTGGAGCGGGCGAAGGGATTCGAACCCTCGACCCCAACCTTGGCAAGGTTGTGCTCTACCACTGAGCTACACCCGCATCCATGTCGCTGCGGCGACGAGGGATCTAATGCCGGAGGTCGGGTCGCTTTGCAAGCCCGAATCTTCGGGAGTGGTGACACGGCGCTGCCGGAGGCTGCGCCGGGCAACGGATGGCGGCACCAAGCGTTGCATCGGCAGCAGAGCGCACGGGAGGCGAGGCGGCATGAGGCGGACGGCATTCGGGATCATCGTGGCCTGCGCGGTCACGGGCTTCGGGCTCGCCCAGGCGGCCGCGCAGACGGCCGGCGGGCAGACGGGCTACACGAGCGGCGGCGCGGGCGGCGCCAGCTCCAACGGCGGCCAGGGCGACGCGGGCGGCACCGGCCGGACCGGCGTGAAGACCGAGGGCAGCGGGCGGCCGGCGCCGGCCAGCCCGTCGTCGGGCTCGAACGCGGGCGGCGTGAGCGGCACGCCGATCGTCGGCGCCGGCGCCAACGGCAACGGCGGCGTCATGACGGGCACCACGGGCACGACGCCGGCAGCGGGAGCTGGCGGCGGGTCCGGCACGAAGAACCTCGACGGCGTCGCGTCCGGCAAGGCACCGCAGTGATCCGGGACAGGAGGCGTGAGGCGATGAAGGCAGGATCGACGGCAGCCGTGCTGGCGGCGGCGCTGCTGCTCGGCGCATCCAGCGCCATGGCGCAGGCCGGCGGAGCGGCCTCACACGCCGGGGACCCCGGCGGGGACACCAACACTACGGCGAACCGGGGCTCTCCCCTGCCGGGCGGCGGCACCACCAAGGACCTCACCATGCCGGGCCAGGGCGGCGTGGCCGACACCGGGCTCGGCGGCTCCACGAACGGCTCGGGCAACGGCGGCTCGGCCGGCCGGACGAGCGGCAACACCAGCGCGGGCCTCCCCGGCACGGGCATGAGCGTCAAGGGGCCGGCCGGCCAGGGCCTCGACGGTGAGGGTGTCCCGAACGGGTCGGTCGCGGCCGGAGCGGGCGGCGCCGAAAAGTGAGGAGCGGGCGGGCCCGAGCTCGCCCGCCCAACCGTTCAGAAGTGCTCGTCCTGCGGCGCGGTGGGCTTCAGCTCGTGGCGCATGATGAGCGGCACCTGCGTCAGCGCGAAGACGACGGTCAGCGGCATGGTGCCGAACACCTTGAACCCCGTCCAGAACACGTCGCTCTGCGTGCGCCACACGAGCTCGTTGAGCGCCGCGAGCACGAAGAAGAACAGGCCCCAGCGGAAGGTCAGCTTGCGCCAGCCCTCCTCGTCGAGGTGCAGCGCCGAATCGAGCACCACCGGCAGCAGCGGCTTGCCGAAGGCCAGCCCGCCGAGCAGCGCCGCGCCGAAGATGCAGTTGATCACCGTCGGCTTCACCTTGATGAAGACCGGATTGTCGAAGTAGAACGTCAGCGCGCCGAAGAACAGGACCGCTATGGCCGTGACGACCGGCATGACGGGCAACCGCCGCGTGAGCGCGTAGGAGACCGCGAGGGCGACCACGACCCCGACCATCAGGACGCCCGTGGCGGCGTGCAGGCCGTAGCGGTAGGAGGCGACGAAGAAGCAGGCGAGAGGGCCGAGTTCGAGGACGAGCTTCAGCGTGGGATCGACCTTGCGGCCCGCGGGCTTCGGCGCGTCGGCCTTCGGCCTGTCATCGAGACTCGTCATCGTCTGCCTGTCACCTCGGCGCCGCGGCCCACATCGGGAAACGGCGCCCGCATAGACTCAATCATCGATCCGATAAAGCGCCGAAGCCGGTCTTTTCATGGCTTGGGCGGCGCTCAATGCTCGAGGCCCGCGATGGCGCGGGCGAAATCGGACGCCGCGAAGGGTTCGAGGTCGTCGATCCCCTCGCCGACGCCGATGAAGTGGACCGGGAGCGCGAACTTCTCGGCCACGGCCGCCAGGATGCCGCCGCGGGCGGTGCCGTCGAGCTTGGTCATCACGAGACCGGTGACGCCGGCCACCTGGCCGAAGATCTCGACCTGGCTCAGCGCGTTCTGGCCGACGGTCGCGTCGAGCACCAGCAGCACGGCGTGGGGCGCCTCGGGCTCGGCCTTCTTGACGACGCGCACCACCTTGGCGAGCTCCTCCATCAGCTCGGCGCGGTTCTGCAGCCGGCCGGCCGTGTCGATCAGCACGACGTCCGAGCCGTTCTCGCGCGCCTCCTTGATCGCGTCGAAGGCGAGGCCGGCGGCGTCGGCGCCCTGCGGGCGCGACACCACGGGCGAGTTCGTCCGCTCGCCCCAGATCCGCAGTTGCTCGATGGCGGCGGCGCGGAACGTGTCGCCCGCGCCGAGCGTGAGCTTCAACCCCTCGGCCGACAGCTTGGCGGCGAGCTTGCCGATCGTCGTGGTCTTGCCCGAGCCGTTGACGCCGACGACCAGTACCACGAAGGGCTTACTCGCCCGGTCCACCGCGAAGGGCACCGCCACCGGGGCGAGGACGGCCTCGATCTCGCGCGCCAGGATCGCCTGCACCTCCTCGGGGTCGATGCCCTTCTCGTAGCGGCCGGAGCCGATCGCGCCGGTGATGCGCGTCGCCATGGCGATGCCGAGGTCGGCCTTGATCAGCACGTCCTCCAGATCGTCGAGCGTGGCGTCGTCGAGCTTGCGCTTGGAGAAGATGCCGACGATGCCGCCCTTGATGGACGAGGACGAGCGCGACAGCCCGCCCGTCAGCCGCGACAGCCAGCTCCGCCGCGGCGCGGCCTCGGCGGCCGGGTCCGGCGCGAGGCGGGGCGCCTCGGGCTCGGCAGGGACGGGATCGGGCGCCGGCTGCGGCGCGGGCAGCGAATCGACGGGCGGCAGCGTCTCGGGAGCGGGCTCGGGCCGGACCTCGGGCGCGGCGTCGGGCGTGCCCCCGCCGCCGAACAGCCGCTTGAAGAACCCCGGCTTCCGCTTGCCGCCCTGATCGTCGTCCCCGGCCATTCCCGCATCCCCAAGCCCGCCGGCTGGCTCGCCACGGGGTCCCGGTTCCGATAAGCCTTTCCCGGTGCAGCCGATAGACCTCGTCCCCCGCCTCCTCTACCGCGACGCCCTGATGCTGGTGCTGGACAAACCCGCCGGCATCGCGGTGCACCCCGGCCCCAAGGGCGGCGACAGCCTAGAGGCGCATTTCGACGGCCTGCGCTTCGGCCTGCCGCGCGTGCCGGCCCTCGCGCACCGGCTCGACCGCGAGACGTCGGGCTGCCTCGTGCTCGGCCGCCACCGCAAGGCGCTGCAGAAGCTCGGCGCCCTGTTCAAGGCGGGCCGGGTCGACAAGACATATTGGGCGGTGGTGGAGGGCATGCCCGCGGCCGACAGCGGCACGATCGACCTCCCGCTCGGGCGACGGGACGCCGCGCGCGGCTGGTGGATGCAGGTCGACCCGGCCGGCCAGGAGGCCACGACGGACTGGCGGGTGCTCGGGCGCGCGGGCGGCCGGAGCTGGCTGGAATTGAAGCCGCGCACCGGCCGCACGCACCAGATCCGCGTCCACTGCGCGGCGCTGGGCTGGCCGCTGGTCGGCGACGGCATCTACGGCGACCGCGAGGCCGCGGCCTCGGCCACCCTGCACCTGCTCGCTCGGCGCATCGCCGTGCCGCTCTACCCGAGCCGCGCGCCCGTCGAGGCCGAGGCCCCGGTCCCGGATCACATGGTGGCGGCGCTTACGATCCTCGGTTTCGTTGGTGATCCGGCGCGGCATCCCGGTTCCGGGAGTGTCTGAGGCGGTCTGCGAGGGTCGTCGAAGCGAGCTTTGGAGATGTCGTGGGTGGACTGAATGTCGGACGTCGAGTGTCAGATCTGCCACGACATCGGAGCGATCAAGATGGACGCCGGTGTGGTACGACGGTGGTCAGCACATAGGTGCGCAGAGGGCTGTGGTGCCGCAAGAGGGATTCGAACCCCCGACCCCCTCATTACGAATGAGGGTAGTAGACTGTTTCCACGAAGGAAAACGCGGTCGCGGCGACACTCCGCGACACTCCGAAACGGCCCGTGACGCGGGGTTACGCGCCCAATCGCGCCCAGCCTAGGCGGCGCGCCGCGCCATGCCCTCGGGCGTCACCCAGGCGTGCCCGTGGCGCCCCCTCTTCAGCCACTTGTCCTCGAGCCCGTGGACCATCATCCAGGCCCCGGCGACGTCCTGCCGCCTCGGGTTCGGGGCGTAGCCTTCCGGCACCTTCGCGGGATGGAGGCCGGACCCCCTGAGCAACGCGGCGCTCCGGTCCTCGGGCTCGGGCCACCCCATCTCGCGCATCACGGTGCGCGCGTTCCAGACCGTGAGGTCTGTGTACTGGAGGGCGTATCCGATCCCGGCTGCGATGCTCTCCGGCGTGGCGTGGCGGCGCGTGAGGAGCAGGTCCTCCCAATGCCGATTGGTGGCGAGGTCGACGGCGTGCATGTAGGAAGCGTGGCCCACGTCCTCGTTGACGTCGACCTCGAACCCGATTCCGCGCAGATGCCCGACGTAAGGGTGCTCCAGGAGCGCCTCGACGCCCACCGCCAGACGGGGCTCGTCGTCCCAGCCTGCAATGCGAACGCCGAACGTGTAGAGGCGCGACGGCAGAGACCACGGGAACCCAGTGCGGTGCTCGGCCGGCGCCGTGAGGCAACGATTGGTGCTCAGCAGGTAGCGGTTCGGCGACAGGCCCGCGTCGACAAGGCGGTCGAGCAGCGGCCGCTGCGGGGCGACCTCGACCGGCTTCTGCCAGGGCAGCGCGGGCTTGGGGAACGGGAAGGCGAGCTGGGCGGGGCATGCACGTCGAGCCATGGTCCTCTCCTCGCTACAGGTCGCCGTCGCGGCGACGCACCTCGTCCTCGATCAGGACGGCCACGAGGTGGCTCCAGCCGTCCAGGCCGCGCGCTCTGATGATCTCATCGCCCTGCGCCACGCGCTCGGGGGCCAGGGCGATGGTGCGCTCCGGGGTTGTCCGGCGCCGTGCCTGGGTGTGGGCCGTCGCGCGGTCGCGGGCGGCCTGCAGCGCGAGCTCGGGGGTAGCGTAGACCGGGGGCCTGCCCCGGCCGCGCTTTGGGGGCGGGGCGTCGGTCACGCGACGGCCGTGAGGCGGTCGGCCTCGGCCTGCTCCGCGTCGAGGGCGGCCATCTTCGCCTCGCGGACCCTCGCGAGGCGCGCGCACTCCTCGTCGAGGGCCCGGATCTCATCGATCTCGCGGCGCATGGACGCCTCCCAGCGGTCGATGCAGGCCATGACGTGCATGTGCGCCCGCTCTGCGGAGGTGGGGCGGCGGCCCCTGCGGCGCGGGACGGCGGTGACGGCCATGGATGTCTCCTGTGCTGATGCGGGGGCCGGTCCAGGCCCTCGTGGAGACGGCGCCCCGGACCGGGGACGCCGTCTCACCGAGGGTCCAGGTCTACGAGGCCGCCACCATGCGGCGCGCCTTGTCGCGGAGCGCGGTCATGGCCTCGGGCGTGTCGGCGGAGGCCAGAGCGCGGAACACGCCGGCGATCTCGTCCAGGTCGATGTACCCCGCGTCGCAGGGCAGCGACTCATGGCGCCAGTCGGCCACCGCGCGGCGCATGGCCTCCGCGTCGGAGTAGACCTCGCCGATGCAGCGCCTCGAGCGGTCCTTGTAGTGGTCCAGGTCGTAGGCCTCGGCGACGTTGAGCGAGACCACGACGCGGCGGACGACGCGGTCGTCGGGGCGGGATGGCGACTTGCCGCGGGCGCGGGAACCGTTGTTGATCGTGGCGGTGGTCATGGTGTCCGTCCTGTCTGCTGTGTGGCGCTCGACCCTCACGGGGAATGGCTCTGCGGGCGTGGCCTCGTCAGCACCGGCCTGACCGGTGGACCGGGGGCTCGTGCCCCCGGTTTCGGCCTGCGTGTCAATCGGCGTAGGCGTCCTCGTAGTGGCCCCAGCCCATCGCCTCCTCGCGGGCGTCGCTCTCATCCCGGAGGCGCTGCTCCTCCTCGCGCATCCGCTCCTCGGCCTCGCGCTGCGGGCGGCGCTCCTCCCAGATCCTGTCGGCGCGGGCCCTGACGCCCGCCACGGCCCGGTCCCAGTCCGCAGCCTCGGTCACCAGGGATCCGCCGACCCATTCCGCGAGCCACCCCGGGAAGCGGTCGCCGCCCCGGACGTCGACGGGGCGGCAGGCGTCGATGCTGCCGCGGAGACGCGCCGAGACCCAGACCTGATGGCAGGTGCCGTCCTCGTTGTAGGCGTGCAGGTAGCCGTGCTCGGGGTGGGCGGGGTACTCCGTGCGCACGACCGTGCCCGCGTTGGTGGAGCGGACGACCTCGGTGCGGCCCATGAGGTCGGTCACGCGGACGACGGCGACGGTGGAGAAGCGGTTCTTGGACATGTGCTCGGTCCTTCCGTGGGGCGTCGGCCCGATCGCCTCCGTCCATGCATTAGATGTAGACGTCTATGGTTAATAGGTCAACGGGTGCTTTGAGGTTTGGGTCACATTTTTCGCGCTCGGCGGGGTCGCGGCGGGGCAGGTAACGCGCGAGTCGCACCGCGCTTGGGCCGCGTCAGCCGTCGTCGTCGGGCTTCGGCTTGGGCTTGCGGGGCTTGCGCGTCTGGGCCGCCACCACCTTGCGCGACCGCGCGCGATGGGCGTGCCCGTAGACGCGATCAAACATCGCGCGCGTGATGCCCGCGTAGCTGCACACGTCCTCGACGTCGACGCCGGGGGTCTCGGCCAACCACGTGATGCCCGTGTGCCTGAGCGTGTGGCGGACGATCACCTTCGGCGCTCCGTCATCGCGCAGGAACAGCCGCCGCGGCTCCAGCCCCACCGCCTCGCGCCGCGCGTCGTCCGCCCGGGCCGCCGCGACCGCGGCCTCGACGACGAGGACGAAACCGGCCTTCGGGTCGACCGGCCTCGACCGCATCTGGACGACGTAACGGTCGCCGGGGACCTCGCGGCCACGGACCGTGTGCGGAGACGACCATCGGCGCATGGCAGAGACCAAGCGTGGGCTGAGGTCGATGGTGGGGGCCTTCTTTTTGGTGACCTTCGTCCCGGGCGCCTGCCGGTAGAGGACGCCCTTCTGCAGATCGACCCAGGGCCGGCCGGGCTCGGGCGCGTAGCTCGCCTCGTAGACGCGCGAGCTCCGGCTGCACGTCGCGATCGCGACCACGATGAACCGCCCGACGTGGGCCCACGGGCGCTGCGACCCGCCGACCTCCTCCAGCTTGCCCCCGATCAACTTCCGCTTCCCGTCGACGCGCTGGAACGTCCCGCCCACGCGCCGCTGCTGCGAGTCGCGGTGCCGCCACGCCGTCAGCACCAGGGCGACGGCCTCCGCGAACGTCAGGTGGTCCTCGCTCGGCGCGGGCGGCGGCGGGAGCGTGACCAAGACGGGCGTGCGAAACAGGGCCGCCCGGCGCGCTTCGTTCAGGGCTGCCTGCAGGTCTGCGAGGCAGCGCCTGGCGTAGCTGTCGGAGCCGCACCACGAGGCGAAGTCCTCGCAGGTCGACTCCGTGACGAAGGCGACCGCCTCCTCCTTGAAGAAGGCGATCAGCTTCGCGACCCTCTGCTTCGCCTCGTTGAGGCGCGCGCATGGCTTCTTGCCGGACTCCCGCCGCTCCAGGTAGCGGTCGAGGACCTCGGCGATGCTGACCTGCATCAGGTCGCGGTCGGTTTGCGGGGCGGCCGTCCGCGCGGCGGCGTCGGCTTTCTCGACGACGTAACGCGCGACGGCGAGCTGGGCGGCTGCCTCGTCAGCCGGGCCTGGAGACGTGAGTGCGGGCTCGATCCGGATCCGGTCCCGCCCGTCGGCGATGCACCAGTGGCCACGGTCGGCGCGCCAGACCGCATGAGCAGGGAGGCGGGGTCGCGGCACGATTTGAGCTCCAGCAGCCACTCGTCGACCCATGCCGACGTGGTCAGGTATTCGCGCCCGGGCCTCACGGTCGGGAGCGGGCGGGTCTGGCGGGCGGCGTAGCGCCGGAGGTCGCGGCGCGAGAACATGCCGCCGAGCTGCGGGAGCTCGGCGGCACGGTCCAGCGGCAGGAGGGCCGTCGGATCAGGGCTCACGGCGTCGGGAGCCCGCGGATGACGTCGAGGGCCGCGCGGAGCTGCGCGGTCGACAGGGACTGGTCGTCGAGCGAGCCCGCGGCGAGGCGCATGACGCTTGTCGCGTCGGCCCTCAGCATGTCGCGCCGGTCGATCTCTTCCTCGATGTCGACGAGGAGGACGGCACGCGCGGCGGCGTCCCTATGACGGCTCTCGAAGCCCTCATGGGTCATGATGCGCCCCTCCCGCTTCGAGAGCGGTCGCGGCGGCGTCGGGGGACGGTAGTCCCGGTGGTCGACATAGGCGTGATACAGCATGGTCCGGGTGCGCCTTCGCGCGAGAGGGCCACGTGGCGCTATGGCGGGCGCCCCCGTGTGGCCGTTTCTCGGCGGCCATGCCTCTCGCCCGACTGCACTGCAGGCAGCACCCCAAAAGAGCCGCTTCGGCTCCGCGCACGGACCTCGACGGGGCCAGCCCGCCGCGAAGGGATGATCGCGGGCGGGACAGCTTTCCATCGGGGACTAGCCCGGCGACGGGGTCTCCCCCGCGCTGTCCGTACCATACCACGGTGACGCAGCACGTCACGGGGTGTCGTGGCGACACGGTTAACGTCCGTACGGGTAGGCGTGGTGCCTGACCAGGATGGTGGTGCGCTTAGGAGCATAGGCTGGGCGCAGGAGCGTCGAGGTCTGCGTCATGACCACGGGTCGCCCCTCGGCGAGGGCGACCATGAATGCCGCGTCGGCGGCGGCGGCATCGGTGTATCGGGTGCCGCGCTTGCGGCACCCGTGTGTCCAGCCGTCCACGTGCACGGCCCATTCGTAGCGCCACAGGCGCCACGGGTTGCCACTGGGCCCGACCTCGGCCTGTGCCGCGTCGAGGTCCCAGGCCGTCACAGCTCGAGCCTCCGCTGCGCGGCGGGCGGGGCCGGCAGCGCGGCGAGCACGCGGCCCAGATCCGGGCGCAGCTGCCCGAGGTGCCTGCGGACCAGCCCGAGGCCGACGGCCGCGAGGTCGGGCGACAGCTCGGGCAGCTCGGCGAGCCAGTGCCCACGGTGGCTCGTGGCCTTGCTCCACCCCATGCTGTTGCGCACGGCCGCGTGGTCCTCGTCCATGGTGCTGAGGAGCACGCACGCCTCGTGGACGGCACCGCGGACCTCCGGGTGGTGGCACCGCGCCACGTCCTCGGGCGCCGTCGCCGCCATGGCGCGCTCGACGGCGCGCCCCGCCTTGGCGACGGCGGCCTCGAACTTGGCCACGAGCTCCAGCGCCTCCTTCCTGGCCCCGAAGCGTCCCAGGCCGTCCGAGAGCAGCGCCCTTGCCCACGTCACGCTCTCCCGCGACAGGGCCCACGCATGGGTGTCGACCTCGTGCTGGAGCAGGTCCCGGACGCGGCGGGCCTCCGCGCGCTCCCGCGCCCTGTCAGCCTCCACTCGCGCCGCGAGGGCGTCGACGTCAGCCGGGTCGTAGGTGGTCTCGCCGCCCCAGTGGACGACGCGCGCCGCGTCGCGCTCGAGCGTGAAGCCCATTCGCTTGAGCCCCTGGTATCCATCGCTGCTGCCCCAGAGGTCGCGGAAGTCGTCCGTCGCGTGGGCGTGGGACATGCGACGGAAGCCGTAGCGCGTCGTCTGCATGCGCGTGCTGTGCCACCTCAGGCCCAGGACCTCCGGCGGGAGCGGGTAGACGGGCTGGTCGTCAGGCATGGGGGCGCTCCGGATTGGCGGTGAGTCCGAGGGGGGCGAGGCCGGCGGCGGCGCGGCGCTCGGCCAGGGCGGCGAGTCGGGCGGCCCGGGCGCGGGCGGGCGCGCCGCGGGCCCACGTGACGTGCCACGCCTCCGGCGGGCGCGGCGGCGGCACGTAGGCCGGCGCGGGCGAGACGACGGGGCGGGCCGGGAACCGCGCGCGCCCCGGCGGCGGTAGGCGGGGCGCGTCAGCCATCAAGAGCCTCCACGCGGGCCCAGTAGGCCTCCTCCGCCTGCGCCATGGTCCACGGGTCTTCGTGGTACCAAGGCGGCAGGTCGTCGCCGTCCTCGGGCTGGGGCGCGTCCGGGTCCGCGTCGTCGAGGGACGGCGGGGCGAGGTCCTCGTCGTCGTCGAGGTCCAGGTCGAAGTCGCGGCTGATGTCGAAGCGCATCACGCGGCCCTCCTCGCGCGCGTGTAGATGGCGAGGTGACCGAGGCACCAGCTCGTCGTCCCAACGGTGGGCTGGCAGCAGCACAGCCTGTCGTCGCCGAGGTCGCGGCACTGCCCCCGCCCCACGTCCAACAGCCCGACGCGGACCACGTCGACCGGGGCGCACACCACGGGCGCGGACCGGACCAGCGTCGGTCGCCTCGCGACGGGCGGCGGCGGTGGCGGCAGGGCGCCCGAGGCGACGGCGCGGGTGCGGACGCCGCGCACGACGTCGACGCTGACCCCGCAGCGCTCGGCCGCCTCGCGAGGGGTGGCGCCGTCGCGGAGGGCCGCGACGACGGCAGCGTTGCGCGCGACGTTGCGCGAGGAGACGGCGTCGTTGACGGGCGCGGGCACCGGGAGCCTGTGACGGGCGCGGTACCGGTCAACGATGCCGATGACGCTGTTTTTGGACCTGCCGAAGCGGGTGCCGACCTCGCGGCAGCGAGCGCCCGCGGCCACCGCCTCGTAAATCATGCGGTCCCTCTCGTCGCGCTCGGCGGGGGTGACCGGGCGGGCGGCGACGTCCCCTGCGAGGCCGGGCGCGCGCTCGACGGTCACGACGCCGTCGCGGCTGGTGCGGCGCCACGGGTGCGCGGACGCGTTGCGGGGCGGGCGGACGCGGGCGGTCACGGTCCCGACGACGAGTTCATAGGCGGGTGCGTTCGGCATGTCAGGCGTCATCCTCAGTGGTGGGGTTGTCGGGGAGAGCAGCGCCCGTGGACGCGAGCTCGACGAGGCGCGCCGCCCTGTGCGCCAGGGCGGCGTGTTCGCGACGGCACCACATGCGGAAGCGGTCCCGCACGAAGCGCCGCATGCGACCGCTCTGGACCACGCGGTCGATGGTGGCGGGAGCGACATCCATGGACCGGGCAAGCTGCCGCCTCCATGCCGGGCCGTAGGCGGCCTCGCCCAGGGCGGCGAGCAGTTGCGCGGGGGTCATCTGATGTGCTGGCACCATGCCTCACGATGCGCCCAAATGAGGCAAGACAGCAATCAGACAGAACAGGAACGCCTCGTGCGAAGAGAATTTTTTTGAGGCATCTCGCCTCTTTCTAGGCGGCGTGAGACTCTGCTCCTGGGCGTCGCGGACGGGCAGCGGCGCCACATCGGGAGACGGGCATGCTGGGTCTGTTGAGGCGCCTCACGCGGCCCGCGCCGCCCGTCCCGGCGCCCGAGCCGACGGGGCGCATGGTCACCACGCCCGAGTACAGGGCGGCGGTCAGAAAGCGCGCCATCCTGGCCATGCAGGAGCGCGCGGCGATCCTGGACGAAGTCGGCCAGGTCGCGCGGGTGAGGGCCAGGATCGTGGCGATGAAGACCGCGACGACCGAGGCGGAGACCATCAGGTCGTCCCGGTTCACCAAGGAAGGAGCGAAGTGATGCGTTTTCTGATGATGGCCCTGAGGGGCCTGGGGCGGCTGTGCGGCGCCACGGTCGCGTCGGGCGTCGGCCTATTCGACTGGGCGTTCCGGTGGTCGTGGCAGGGCCTGACGGGCAGGTCGCTGGACGCGGAGCGTGCCGAGCGCGTCCGGGCGCAGGCCGACGCGGACACGGCCGCGCAGGCGGCGGCGCAGGCTCAGGCCGACAGGCAGGACGCGCAGACGCGGCACGAGGAGTCCGCCACCCTCGCGGAGGCCCAGCTCGAGGCGACGAGGGAGCTGAGGGACGAGCTCAGGCGGGCCGAGGTGGCGCGCAAGGCCGAGGCGCGGCGGCCCAAGGCGGAGCAGCCCGTCGCGCCCCCGACGGCGTGGGAGCCGGACAAAGAGCCCGAGGGCAGCGCCCTCGCCCCGGCCGACGCGTGATGGAGGGCGGCTCCGGTGGCCGCCCTTTCGATTCAGGAAGCCCGGGCGGCCGCGCGTGCTGCCCGGGCGCAGGCAAGGCGGGCGGTGGAGGCGGCCAAGCGGTCCTCCGCGGCGGCACGGCCCTGGCGGGCGTCCGCGGCGCGGACCTGGGCGTCGCGCAGTGCGACGGCGCCACGCACCATTCGGGACGCCTGGGCAGTCGCGGCGCCCATGGCGTCAGCCCCCATGCGGGCCGTCAAGGCGACGTCGAACATCGTGTGAGCCATCGTCGCCTCCGCCTCAGATCACGACACCATGGCTGCCACGGGCCCGCCCGTCGCGCCACCGATTCGCCGCCTCATGGCTTCTCAGACGCTGGTCCACAGGAGAGCCGACATGACCGACCCCGCCCTCGTGCAGCAGCTCGCACGTCTCCTTGCCGCCAACGGCGTGCGGCCCGACGGAGCCGTCCCCGACGTCCATGAGCGGCGCCTGGTGGCCGACCGCGACCGCAAGCGTCGGTTCCGCGCGGCTGCCAGGGCGTCGGGCGAGCCTGTCGGCCACGCCCTCGACAGCCTCCTCATCGACGGTATCGCGCTGTGCCTCGAGGGCAGGTCGCGGACGGACCCGGTGACGGTCGCGATGTTGCGCGGCATCGGGGAGGCTCTGCAGCTCGCGGGCGTGGCGGAGACGCCTGACCTGCAGCGCCGCCTCAGGTCGCGCCTGCGCGTCGGGGCCCGCCTCAGGACGCGCAGGGACGAGGCCGCCGTGTGGGCCATGGAGCCGGACGCCATCACGTCCAGGTAACGCCCGAGAGCGCCGTCCCATATTACCTACGCGGACTGCGTCCTGGGATGCAGTCCGCGCCGCTCCCGCCGTCGGGCGACTCGCGCGTAGCCCAGGCTGAGCGGTCATCGCTCACGGGCAGGTCAGGCGTCCGCCCGAACCTTCGGCGCCTTGGCCTTCGATGCCTTGCTCGACGCGACCCGCGGGCGCTCCCTGCGGAAGGTCAGGGCCACACCCGTGACCATGCCCTTCCGGCGCCGCTCCTGCAGGTCCACGGACACGCTAGGGCACGCGCGCCCGAGGTCCTCGACGCCCGGCTCAAGGTAGCCGCGCACGACGGCGGCCGGGGAGATGACGGCGTCGTGGGTAGTATAGAGGGACCACTCGGCAGTAGTCAGGCGCACCGTCGCGGACCGCCGGTCAGCGAGCAGCGCGGCCGCCCTCAGGCGCATGACCATGCCGCACCTGGTCCTGAGCGCCCGGAGCTCGACCATCGGCACCTCGACGCGCGGCCCCGACACGTGCTCGACCCAGCCGTCGCTCATGGCGACGTGCATGCGTCCGGGGACGGGTGGCGTACCCCCCTGCCGCTTGACGCGCGCGACCACGTAGGTGCCCCTGTCGGCCCCTTTAGCGGGTATGATGGGTGCGGCCGGGGCGGCGACATGCGCGCCCCCGTCGTCTTCGTCACCATCCTCCTCGTCGTCGAAGTTGCGATCGTCCCCGCCGTCACATACGGGCGCCTCGTCCGCGGGCTCGTCCTCCTCGTCGACGCAGGCCGGGAAGCCCCCGCCCACGGGCAGGCCGTCGTCGCCCAGGGGCGGCATGCAGCGCACCTCGAGGACGTTGCGCACCCCGTCCGGCAGGCTGACCGCGTCGCTGCCCGTGGCCGCCAGGAGCGCCCTGAGCGGCACCGTGACGTCGCTGGCACCGTCCGGACGGTGGTGCTCGGCCACCAAAAGCATGCGCAGGCCGTGAGCGCTCCCGCCCGTCAGGGTCAGGTCGCGGCACAGGGAAATCGGCAGGGAAACGGCGGTCAGCGTGGTCATGGATCATGGCCCCCTTTCCCGTACATAGTTCACCGATGACGCATGGCGCAAGGGGAAACGTGTACCATGACAGAGAAACGTAGTTCGCGGGCCGAAATGCCCGGAATCATGGCCCCCATTTTGTGTCATGGTACACGCCATCCTCTAGGGTTTCGCCGTGCCGCCCGCCGACTCAGGACGGCCGTTCCGGCCACCTAACCAGTGAGCGAACGACGGGTCGGGAAAATCAACCCATAGTGTGGGTATCGTTTTCTGCTACAGTGCACCGATTGGGGGTCAACTCATGACGTGTTCTGTGTACGGTGACGGACAATCGATGCGTGTCGCTCCGCCACCGTACACCGATTGGGGGTCAACTCATGAGGCGTTCCGTGTACGGTGACGGACTCTCTCTCGCGTACGCGCGCGCGCGTTCTATGTAGCCTTCATAAAAGATTCTTGGCCCTGGCGGGCTTTCGGATTCTTGCGCTGCGCGGGCTTGGTGTCGGGAGGGCATGTCTTTGAAAGGCGGGCTGACGCCCGCATCTCCTGGCGGCGCTCCTTGGCGTCTTGAGCGCTTCGCGCAATGGATTCCTGATCGCGGCTGCGCCGCTCGGCGCCCGACCTCCCAGGGACGCCGCCACGTGGCCTCATGAGCCGCGCCCGCTCGTCGTCCCGTCCCGCCACGGCGATGCGCCTCCACGCCCGCCCTGAGCGTCCTGGCGGCCCGTCCGACTCCGCCCCGGCGCCCGCAGAATGTCGCCACGGCCAGATGCTGCCCACCCCGGCCCGTCCGATGCGTCGCCTGAGCCGTCAGGAGCGCCGCTGGCGGCTGTTTAGCGGTTCGGACCGGTGACGGCGCGTCCGGCGACGTTGAAGGCCCTCAGCGGGCTTCCTGGCGGCTCAGACGCGCGACCCGTTCGGACCGGCCCCGCTCAGGTCGGACTGAGGGCGCCTGGCGGCCTCCGCGCGGCACCGGCGTCCGCCACGCGGTGCGGTCCCGGCGGCGCCCATGGCGCGCGGTCAGCACCGGCCGCAGGCATGATCGGCAGTACAGATCCATGAGCGTTGCTGTTGCGCGACTTGCTCGCGGTTTCATGCGCGTATCCGCCCGCCCGACGAGACTATCTCTTGACAATGCCGCACCATGCGCTACTTGTTGATCTGTCTCGACACAGGCCACCACCATGATCGGGACGATCATGTTGAAGCCGTCCGCCGCAGCCGCGCCGGGCGGCTTCTTCGCGTTCAGGACCATCTGCGCCGCCCCTTCGCCGGGGTGGTGGGGTGGTGACCCGGCCGGGGCCGGAGGGTCAGACCGGGGCGGGTGCGGGGGTGGTGACCGGCGAGCGGCAGCGGGTCCCTCCTGGGCAAATCGCCCGACGGGAGGTTTGCGCTTGCCGGGGTCCACCGCGCACAGCCCCGAGAGTGGGCTGCGCACCCCGATTCCGGCTGCGCACTGCGCACCCGGCTGCGCACCCGCGCACTAGCGAGTGTCGCGTCGGCCTGCGCGCCTAACCCCCATGGCCGACCTCGCGAATCTCCCCACCGGCCCGGTGTCGGGCCGGGCCCTCGCCCGCCTCCTCGGGCTCTCGTCTGACAACGCGGTGCGCAGCGCGGTGCGCAGCGGGCGGCTGCGCAGGTGCGTGCTCCCCGGGGGCGGGTTCGACGCGCGCCTGGCGGTGGAGGAATGGCGGGCGGCGACGGACCCGCGGCAGCAGCGCAAAGTGACGGCCGCCACGGACGCGGCCGCCGCCTCGGACGCCAAGCGGTCCAGGGGCAAGCCCCCGGTGAAGGGGCGCGCGTCCCGCCCTGCCCGCGCGGCCCCGGTCCCCGCCCCGTCGCCCGCACCGCGCGGCACCGACGACCTGCAGGCCCGCCTCGCCGCGCACCGGGCCGCGCGCCTGGCGGCAGCCGCGCCGAAGGGGGCCGCGCCCGACGGCGAGGGCGAGGCGGGGGCCGACGGCCGGACCATGGCCGACATCCGGCGCGACATGCTCCTCGTGGAGGAGCAGGCGCAGCTCCTCGACCTCGCGGCCAAGCTCGGCGCGGTTATGCCCAGCGAGCCCCTGCGCGTCGGCGTGCAGACTCTCGCACGCGAGATGCGGGACGCCGTCATCGAACTGCCGGCATCGCCTGCCGGGGGCGCTCGCGAGGTCGCCGGCACGCTGACGTTCGGGGTCGATGCCGTCGCCGGCGACGGGGCCGGCACGGCATGCATCCTGCACCTCGACGCGGCCGGCCGGTTCACGACGGTGCTCGGCGGCAGGTCCTATCCCGCCAGCTACATCGACAGCGGGACCGAGACGTACATCCTGCACGACGACAGCCTGCCACGGTGTCGGGATATGGTCTGAGCGTACTGCGCCGAGCCCAGGCGTACGCGCGACGCGGCGATGGTCGGCACGGAAGGCAGCAAGATCTCGACGAGGTTTAGCGTCGGGGACTACCGGGCCAGACGGGAGCGCCAAGCCGGCGCGTCCGTCGACGTCGCTGAGGTCGCGGACCCGCGGTCGGCGGCCTTCGTCTGGGGTGCGCCGTTCTTCCTCGGACGGCGTGTCGCGCTCGTCATGGACGGCAGGAATAGCTCGGGCACCCCAAACCTTCAGGGTCCCTTCTACGTCCTGGGCTGACCTGGTGCTGGATCGCATTCAGACCTCACATTTTCGAGGTCATCATCGATGGCCGGTCATTCGGCAATGAAGTCCAACTATCGCGCAGCCGTTCAGTGATGTCGTTCGTCCCGCAGTCTCGACACGTCGACATAAGGTGAGCATGCCTGCACCATTGGGGCGAGCGGACATGCCGGTCGCCCCGCAGACGCCGACAGCTCGGTTCGACCGTGGTACGCAACAGTCTGCCCGCACTGTCCGAGTCGACCGGAACCACATCTTGAGCCTCCTCGTACGCCTGTTGCTGCTGGTCGCCATCGCCCTGACGCCGTCGCTGGCCATTCAGGGGTGGGACGGTTTCCAGCGGCACCGCGAACTCGCCAGGGCGTCACGCGACGCCGCGCTCGCGCAGACCCAGGCGCTGCAGGGCGACATGGTCCGCGCGGCCGAGGGCGTACGCCAACTCCTTGTCGCCCTCTCCGAGGTGCCGTCCATCAAGGATGGCGACGCCAGGGCCTGCACGGCCTACCTCAGGTCGGTCGGCGGCCGCTTCGGCGAGTACCAACTGCTCGGCGTCACCGACGCGTCGGGCGAGATCCTGTGCAGCAGCTCCGGTGTCGCTCCCGGAGCCTACAGCAACGCGGGACGGGCGTACTTCCGGCGCGCCATGGCGTCGGGGGCATTCGCCGCCGGCGACCTCGTCACCGGGTTGTCGACGCACCGCCCCAGCGTCCACTTCGCCCTGCCGGTGGCGCGGACGGACGGGACCGCGGCCGGCATCGTCCTTGCCAGCATCGACCAGGAACGCCTCGCGGCGCAGGTCGCCCAGTCGTCCCCTGCCCCGGGCAGCGTGGCCCTGGTGGTGGACCCGTCCGGGACGGTGGTGGCCGAGGCCAAGGACGGCCGCGTGCAGGCGGACGGGTGGACGGGCAAGCCCATCCCGGCCGACCTACGGGCGGCGCTGGCCACCCCGAAACCGAAACTTGTCGGCGCCACCGGTTCCGACGGGCGTACGCTCCTGTTCGGCATTCTGCCGCCGGACCCGCGCCTCGGCGGCCTGACGGTAGCGGTCGGCGTCGACCAGGCCCTGGCCCTGTCCGACCTGCACGGGCAGACCCGCAGCAGCCTCCTCGGCCTCGCGCTCGGCGCCGTCCTGGCGATGGCCGCGGCGACGGTCGGCGCGAGGCGGTTCGTCGTCGCCCCGTTGCTCAGGATCAGCGCCGCGGCCGAACGGGTCGGCAAGGGTGACCTCGGCGCCCGCGCCGAACTCGGCCGCCGCGGCGGCGAGGTCAGGGAGGTCGGTGCCGCCTTCGACCGCATGTCGACCGCGCTGGCCGAGCGGGAGAGCGCGAGGGAACGCGCCGAGGGCGCACGCCGCGCCAGCGAGGGACGCTACCGTACGCTGTTCGACGCCATCGAGGCCGGCTTCTGCATCGTGGAGGTGCGCTTCGAGGGCGGCGGGCCGGTCGACTACCGCTTCCTGGAGGTCAACCCGGCCTTCGTCGGCCAGACCGGCCTGCACGATGCCGTGGGCCGGTGGATGCGGGACATCGCGCCCGGCCACGAACAGCACTGGTTCGATCTATACGGACGGGTGGCGTCGACCGGGGAGCCCATCCGTTTCGAGAACGAGGGGAAGGCGCTCGGCCGCTGGTACGACGTCCACGCCTTCCGCGTCGACCGGCCCGAGGACGGCCACGTGGCCATCCTGTTCAACGACATCACCGACCGGCGGAGGATGGAGGTGGACCTGCGCGACCTCAACGCCGGCCTGGAGCGACGCATCGCCGAGGCCGTCGAGGAGCGCGGCCGCGTCGAGGAAGCCCTGCGCCAATCGCAGAAGTTGGAGGCGGTGGGCCAACTCACCGGCGGCGTCGCGCACGACTTCAACAACCTGCTCACGATCCTGCGCTCGTCCGTCGACCTCCTGCGCAAACCGGGCCTCGCCGACGACCGCCGGCGCCGCTACCTCGATGCCATATCGGACACCGTGGATCGCGCCGCCAAGCTGACCAGCCAGCTCCTGTCCTTCGCCCGGCGACAGGCCCTGGCCCCGGATACGTTCGACGCCGCGGCACGCCTGCGCTCCATCGGCGACATGCTCGACAGCGTGACCGGCGCCCGCATCCGGGTCGTTTTCGACGTGGCCCGGAAGGGTTGCCACGTCCGCGCCGACGCCAGCCAGTTCGAGACCGCGGTGGTCAACATGGCGGTGAACGCCCGCGACGCCATGGGCGGCGAGGGGACCCTTACGCTGGGCGTCGCGGTCCGCGCCGGCCTGCCGCCGATCCGCGGCCATGCGGGCAGCGCGGGCGATTTCGTGGCCGTCACCCTGACCGATACGGGTGTGGGCATCGCGGCGGAGCAGGTCACCCATATCTTCGAGCCCTTCTTCACCACCAAGGGCGTGGGCGAGGGTACGGGCCTCGGCCTCAGCCAGGTGTTCGGCTTCGCCAAGCAGTCCGGCGGCGACATCGGGGTCGCGAGCGAGCCGGGGCGCGGCACAACCTTCACGCTCTATCTCCCCCGCGTCGCGGCCGCCGCCGCGGCCGTGGCCGGTGCGGACGATGGGGGACCAGCCGTCGACGGCGAGGCACGCCGCGTGCTCGTCGTCGAGGACAACGTCGAGATCGGCCGCTTCGCGCTGCAGATCCTGGAGGACCTCGGGTACTGCGCCGAATGGGCCACCGACGCCGCCGAGGCGCTGTCCCGCCTGGACGGCGACGGCGCGTTCGACGTGGTCTTCTCCGACGTCGTCATGCCGGGTGAGATGGACGGGGTCGCGCTCGCCTGCGAGATTCGCCGGCGGCGCCCGGGGCTGCCCGTCGTGCTGACGTCCGGCTACAGCCACGTTCTGGCGCGGGAGGGGCCGCACGGCTTCGACCTCGTGCACAAGCCCTACTCCGCGGGGCAGCTCGCCCGAGCGCTCGGTCACGCCGTCGCGGTGGCGGCCGGCCAGCCCCCGGAAACTGCCGCTCGAAACACCGAAGCGTGACGTTGCACGAGTTCCTGCAGTCCCTGTACCGGCACCGGTCGAGCGCCGCCTTCCGCCACGGCGTGACCGTGCTCGTCATCGGCGTGATCAGCGCCGTGCGGTACGTGTTGCCGCTCGATACGGCGCCGTTCCTCCTCTACATGCCGGTCATCTTCCTCGCCGGCGTCGCTCTCGGGCGTTCGCCCGCCATCGTCGGGCTCGTCATCTCAACGGCCTTCTCGGCCTACTTCTTCCAGCGCAGCCCGCCCCACGGCGTCCTGTCGGTCGGCCAGGCGCTAGCCCTAGTCCAGTACGTCGTCATCGGCGGCGCGATGATCATGGTCTGTGGAGCGCTGCGCAACCTCATCGCCCAGAACGAAGCGGCCCTGGCGGCGATGAGCGAGCTGAACGCCACGTTGACCGCGAACCAGGCCACGCTGGCCGCCGCCAAGGAGGAGGCCGAAGCGGCCAAGGACACCGCCGAGGCGGCCAACCGCGCCAAAAGCGCCTTCCTAGCCAACATGAGCCACGAGCTGCGGACCCCGCTGTCGGCCGTCATCGGCTACACGGAGATGATCGAGGAGCAGGCGGAGGACGCCGGCGCCGACGACATGCTGGCCGACCTCGGCAAGGTGAAGTCCAACGCGCGGCACCTGCTCGGGCTCATCAACGACGTGCTCGACCTGTCCAAGATCGAGGCCGCCAAGATGGACGTCTCGGCCGAGGAGGCCGAGGTCGCCGCCTTCGTGCGGGACGCGGCCGTCGCGGTCGAGGCCATCGTGCGGCGCAAGGGGAACGCCCTCGAGCTTGACGTGCCGGACGACCTCGGCACGATGCACACCGACGTGGTCAAGCTGCGCCAGTGCCTGTTCAACCTGCTGAGCAACGCCGCCAAGTTCACCGAAGGGGGGCGCATCACCCTGAGAGTGCGACGTGAGACGGTGAAGGGCACCGCTTGGCTCGCCTTCGCGGTCGAGGACACCGGCATCGGCATGACGCCCGAGCAGGTCGAGCGCCTGTTTCAGCGCTTCGTCCAGGCGGACGAGAGCACGACCCGCCGGTTCGGCGGCACCGGGCTGGGCCTCGCGCTGAGCCGAGGAATCGCCCAGCTCATGGGAGGCGATATCACGGTCGCGAGCGTCGAGGGCCGCGGCACGACCTTCACGCTGCGCGTGCCCGCGGTCCTGCCGCGGCCGGAGGAGGCGACGGACGGGACGGGTCCCGCCGCGCCGGAGAATGCATCCGGCGACCTGGTGCTGGTCGTCGATGACGAGCCGTCCCAACGGGAGCTGACCACGCGCTTCCTGGAGCGCATGAATTTCGTGGTCCGGACGGCGGCCGATGGCAGGGAGGGGCTCGACCTCGCCCGCTCGCTCCGGCCCGGCGCCATCCTGCTCGACGTCATGATGCCGGGCATGGACGGCTGGTCGGTTCTGCAGGCGCTGAAGGACGACCCCGCCACGGCCCAAATTCCCGTTGTGATGGTGAGCTTCGTGTCCGACGCGGGCCTGGGGCTGTCGCTCGGTGCGGCCGACTCCGTGCCGAAGCCCGTGGACTGGGGCAGGCTGCGCGCCGTCATGGCCCAGGTCCGGGAAGCGGGCGACGTCCTCGTGATCGACGACGACGCCGACACGCGCCGCATGCTCCGGGGCGTGCTCGAACGCCAGGGATGGACCGTCCAGGAGGCGGGCGACGGAGCCGAGGGACTCGACCGTGTGCTCCACGCCCCGCCCCACGTCGTGCTGCTCGACCTGACGATGCCCGTGATGGACGGCTTCGGCTTCCTACGGCGTCTGCGCGAAACGCCGGGCTGTTCGGACATCCCCGTGGTCGTGTTCAGCGCCCGTGACCTGACCACCGCCGAAAGGGCCGAACTCTCACTCGCCGAAGTGACGCTCAAGAAAGGCGAGACGAGCGTTGAGGAGGTCGCAGCACAGGTGCGACGCCTGGATGCACAGACGGTGACGACCTCTGCCCAGGCATGAGCGTTCACCGGCGGCCTACCTGGGCTGATGCTGCCAGCCTTGGCCGGGTCAGACGACGAGGTTCATGGGAACGCCCATGGCTCGGACGTCACGGGCAGTGGCGGGGACGTGAGGCTCGATGAATGCAACAGGCTACGATCCATCACTTGTCGGACTGTCCATCGTCATCGCGGTGCTGGCATCCTACACGGCGCTCGATCTCGGCGGCCGCGTACGCGGCGCCACACCCGGGCGACGCTGGGCCTGGGTGGGCGCGGCCTCGCTCGCCATGGGGGGCGGCATTTGGTCCATGCATTTCGTGGGCATGCTGGCGTTCCGTATGGCCATGCCGGTCCTCTACGACGTGCGGCTCACCGCCTTGTCGTTTCTGATAGCCGTCGGAGTGACCGGGGCCGCCTTCGCCTTCGTCAGCCGCCCGAGTGCCACCCGGCGCGACATCCTGGTCTCGGGACTGCTGATGGGGATCGGCGTCGCAGCGATGCACTACACCGGCATGGCCGCGATGGAGGTGCCGGGGAATCTGGCCTTCAGCCCACCCATCGTCACGATCTCGGTGCTGATCGCGGTTACGGCCGCCACCGTCGCGCTGTGGCTCACCACGCGTCAGAACGACGTCTGGCAGAAAGCGGTCGCAGCCGGCGTGATGGGCGTGGCCGTCGCTGGCATGCATTACACCGGCATGGCGGCGGCGACCTTCACCGAGGAGGCGCATGGCGCCAACATGGCCCACGCCTCAGGCGTCGGACTCGGTCAAGAGAACCTCGCTCTCTATGTCTCGGGCACCACCTTCCTCATCCTGTTCCTGGGCATGTTCGCTTCCGCACTCGACCAGCAGCGGGCCGGGCGCGACCTCCACGCCAGCGAGGAGCGTTTCAGGGCTGCCGCGGAGGCCGTGGGTGACATCATCTGGACCACCGATGCCGACGGCAGGATGCGCGGTGCACAGCACTACTGGCAGCGCTTCACGGGACAGACCGAGGCCGAATGCGAGGGAACTGGTTGGACCACTGCGATCCACCCCGACGACCTCGGGGCGACCTTGGACACGTGGAGGTCGGCAGTGGACAGAAAGCAGGCATACGCATTCGAGCATCGCGTGCTCCGTCGAGATGGCATCTACCGGGTCTGCGCCGTGAGGGCAGTGCCGGTGCAGAACAGCGACGGGTCGATGCGCGAGTGGGTCGGGGTGCATGAGGACATCACCGAGCGGCGTGAGGCCGAGGAGGCGCTGCGGGCTGCACGCGACGCGTCCGAGGAAGCCAGCAGAGCCAAGAGCCTTTTCCTGGCCAACATGAGCCACGAGCTGCGCACGCCGCTCACCGCCATCATCGGCTATGGCGAGATGCTGAAGGAGGAGATGGAAGACGGGACCGAGCCTGCCGACCTCGCCCTGGACATGGATAAGATCCAGGGGAACGCACGCCACCTGCTCGGCATCATCAACGACGTGCTCGACCTGTCCAAGGTGGAGAGCGGCAAAATGGACGTCTTCGCCGAGTGGTTCGATGTGGAAGGCACGCTGCGCGAGGTCGCCGCGTCGGTCGAGAAGCTCGTGGCCCGGAAGGGAAACAAGCTCGTCCTCGACCTGCCGGCCTCGGACCTGGGCGCGGCCCACCAAGACGTCGTCAAGCTGCGCCAGGTTCTGCTGAATCTGCTGGGCAACGCGGCGAAGTTCACCGAAGGCGGCACCGTCACGCTGTCGGCTGGACGCCGTGAGACGCGTGAAGGCGACGCGCTCGCCATTCGGGTGGCCGACACCGGCATCGGTATGACGCCCGAGCAGGTGTCGGGGCTGTTCCAGCGCTTCCACCAAGCCGACATATCGACGACGCGGCGGTTTGGCGGCACAGGGCTCGGCCTCGCCCTGGCAAAGGCGTTCGGCGGCATGATCGGCGGCGAATTGACAGTCGAAAGCGAACTCGGCCGGGGGACGACCTTCTCCTTCGTCGTGCCGGCTACCTGTCCTACGCGCCCGGCTTCGTCCGAGGAAAAAGTCCCCGCATCCCGAGCGCAGGTCGCGGCCTGAACCCGATCCGCAGCCTCCCTGGCAACTTCCGCCCGAGTTTCAGCGCACGACAAGCACCTATGGATCGATTGTGACGGACCACATCCAGCCATCGATGGGATTGAGGCAGGGGATCGGAGCCGACCCACGGCTGGACCCTGCGAGTTGGGCCTTCGCGGACGGGCTCCCAAACGGGCTTTACGTCATCGACGCCCAGGGTCTCTGCGTCTTCGCCAACGCTGCGGCGCTCGCCTTGCTCGGCTACGGGACGGCCGAAGAGTTGGTGGGGAGGCACATGCACGACGCCGTCCACCATACACGGCCGGACGGCACGCCTTTCCCGGCAAGCGCCTGCCCGATGCTGCACACTTTGACGAGCGGCAGGCCAGTTCGGCTCGATAGCGAGTTGCTTTGGCGTAGGGACGGCACATCGTTTGTGGCTGACTATGCCGCCCACCCACTGCCGGGGCATGGTGCGCCGGTCGGCAGCGTGGTGACCTTCTCGCCCCTGCTCATCGACGGAGAGGCCTCAGAGGCGATCGAGGCGCGGTGGGGCGGAGTCGAGCGAAGGCGGGCCGAGGAAGCGCTGCGCGACAGCGAGGCCAAGTTCCGCGCCCTGGCCGAAAACATCGCCCAGCTCGCCTGGATGACGGGACCGGACGGCGCCATCGACTGGTACAACCGGCGTTGGTACGACTTCACCGGCACGAACCCGGAAGTCATGCAGGGCTGGGGCTGGAAGAAGGTCCACCACCCGGACCACGTCGACCGCGTGGTCGAGCGCATCGCCGCCTGCTTCGCGGCCGGCACGCCCTGGGAGGACACCTTCCCGCTGCGCGGCCGCGACGGGCAGTACCGCTGGTTCCTGTCGCGGGCCGAACCGATCCACGGCATGCCGGATGCGGCTAACCCGCAAGGGCGCCTGCTTGGCTGGTTCGGCACCAACACGGACATTACGGAGCTTCGCGAGGCCGAGCAGGCCGCCGCGGCTGCGCGCGACGCCGCCGAGGAGGCGAACCGGACCAAGAGCGCCTTCATCGCCAACATGAGCCACGAGCTGCGCACGCCGCTCTCGGCCATCATCGGCTATTCGGAGATGCTGCAGGAGGAGATGGACGAGGGCGCCGAGCCGGCAGAGCTGACGCCCGATATGCGCAAGATCGAGTCGAACGCCCGCCACCTGCTCGGCCTCATCAACGACGTGCTCGACCTTTCGAAGATCGAGAGCGGCAAGATGGAGGTGTTCGCCGAGGAGTTCGCCGTGGAGCCGACCCTGCGCGACATGGTGTCGACGGTCGAGGCCCTCGTCGCCAGGAAGAACAATCGCCTGGAACTGAGGCTTGAGCCGTCGCTCGGCGCCATGCGGACCGACGTCACCAAGCTCAGGCAGATCCTGCTGAACCTCCTGTCCAACGCCGCCAAGTTCACGGAGAACGGCACCGTCACGCTGTCGGCCACGCGCCTGCCGGGCGGCGCGGGTGGCGACTGGATGGTGTTCCGCGTCAGCGACACCGGCATCGGCATGACCGAGGAGCAGCTCGGCCGCCTGTTCCAGCGCTTCACCCAGGCCGACAGCTCAACCACGCGCAAGTTCGGCGGCACGGGCCTTGGCCTGTCCATCTCGAAGGCCTTCGGCGTCATGCTGGGCGGGGACCTGTCCGTCGACAGCCGGCCCAGTGAGGGCTCGACCTTCACAGTCTTCCTGCCCGCCGAGGTCGGCGAGGGTGAGCCGGTCCAGGTGCCGAACGCCTCCGCGGCTCGCGCGGATGGCCACGAGCCGGCGGCCGCCAAGGACGTCGTGCTCGTCATCGACGACGACCCGACGCAACGCGAACTGATAACGCGCTTCCTCGGCCGCGAGGGTTTCGGCGCCGTCACGGCCGCCGATGGCTACGCAGGCCTCCAGCTCGCGAAGTCCCTGCACCCCCGCGCCATCCTGCTCGACGTCACCATGCCGGGCCTCGACGGCTGGTCGGTCCTGTCCGCGCTCAAGGCGGATGCGGAGGTGTCCGACATCCCCGTGATCATGGTCACCTTCGTCGACGAGCGGGGCCTCGCGACCCAGCTCGGGGCCGCCGACTACGTCATGAAGCCGGTCAGGTGGGAGCGCTTCCGGCAGGTGATGGACCGGTACCGCGACGGCGACGGGGTCGTGCTGGTGGTGGATGACGACGCCGACAACCGCCGGCATGTCCGCACCGTGCTGGAGCGTGAGGGTTGGGGCGTGGTGGAAGCGGAGCACGGTGCGGACGCGCTCGACCGCGTCGCTGAGGCCGCGCCGCGGGTCGTGCTGCTCGACCTCGACATGCCCGTCATGGACGGCTTCGACTTCCTGCGCGCCTTCCGGGCGCGGGCCGGCTGCGCCGAGGTGCCGGTCGTCGTGTTGACCGCGAAGGACCTGACGCGCGACGACCGCCGGCGTCTCCAAGGCGCGAACGAGGTGTTGAGCAAAGGCGTGACAAGCCTTGCGGACCTGTCGCGCGAACTGGCCAAGGTCTTGGCACCCGCGAAGGAGATGGACGCATGAAGGTGCTTTTGGTGGAGGACCATGAGGAGATCTGGGATTTCCTCTCCCGTCGCCTCAAGCGACGCGGCTTCGAGGTCGCCGTCGCAGTGGACGGCCAGGAAGGCGTCGACAAGTCGAAGAGCGAGTCGCCCGACATCATCCTGCTCGACATGAACCTACCCGTCATCGACGGCTGGACGGTGGCCGGGCTGATCCGCGCCGACCCCGCTACCGCCAAGGTGCCCATCATCGCCCTGACAGCGCACGCCATGTCGGGTGACAAGGACAAGGCCATCGCGGCCGGTTGCACGGATTACTGCTCGAAGCCGGTCGACTTCTCCGACCTGCTCGCCAAGATCGACGCCAACACGAAGCGCTGATGCGCACGGAAGACGGTGGGGGCTTCGGCGCCGACCGACATGCACTAGGGGCGGCGACACTTGACCACCGACGAAGACGCAGGACGGATCGACATCGGCCTGCCGCCCCGGCGGGATGCCGAGGCCCGCCACCTGCGCCAGATCGTGGCCGGGGTCAGCGATGGCGTCATCCTCGTGGGTCTCGACCAAACCATCTGCTGGGCCAACAAGGCGGCCCTGGAGATGCACGGCGTGACGACCGTCGACGACCTCGGCGCGAACGTGACCGAGTATCGAGAGCGCTTCGAACTCCGCTACCGCAACAGCCATCGCCTGCCCGCCGGCCAGTACCCGATGGAGCGGGTCATGGCCGGCGAGGCCTTCGATGAGGTGGTCGTCGAAGTCGTCCCCGCGGGCAGCGGCGACGTGCACTGGACCCACCGGATCCGCTCGTTGGTACTGAGCGACGACGGGGGCGTGCCAGACTGCCTCGTGCTCGTGCTCAACGACGAGACCGAGCGCTTCCAGGCCGAGGAGCGCTTCGAGAGAGCGATCAATGCCAACCCCGCGCCCGCGGTGATCTCGCGCCTCGACGACCTCCGCCACGTCCGCGTCAACCGGGGCTTCCTGGAGATGACGGGCTATCGCGAGGAGGACGTCGTCGGGCGGTCGATCTACGAGGTCGACCTCCTCGAGGGGGCGAGCCGCCGCGAGCTGGGCATCGAGCGCATGCGGGAGGGGCGCACAGTCCCGCAGATGGAGGCGACCCTGCAGTTGCCCGGCGGCGGCGAGAAGTCGGTCATCGTCGCCGGCCAGCCAATCGACGTCGGCGACGTCCACTGCATGCTGTTCACTTTCGCGGACCTGGACGGGCGTCGCCAGGCCGAGGCCGCCTTGCGGCAGAGCGAGCGACGCTTCGCCACCGCATTCCGCATGTCACCGGTCCCGACCCTGCTGACAACGCGCGCGGAAGGTCGTGTGCTGATGGTCAACGACGCTTTCTTGCGGGAAAGCGGGCATGCCCAGGCCGACGTCGTCGGCCGCGACGCGGCCGTCCTACAGCTCTGGACGGACCCGAATGCGGCAGCGTCCATCGAACGCCTCCTGCGCACGGGCGGGCGCGTGCTCGACCTGGACCTCCGCCTGCGGACGAGGGACGGGGGAACGCTCGATTGCCTGGTCGGCGCGGAGGCGGTCGAGATCAACGGCCAGGACTGCGTGCTGCTCACGGCGCAGAACGTGTCCGACCGCAGGCGCACCCACGTCGAGGTCGCGGGTGCCATCGAGGCGGTGATGTGAACCGCTCCGGGTTTCTCGGAGGCTGATTGGCTTGGAATTTACGCCGTCATCGGAATGGCCTCAAGCGCGGCGTAGAAGGCCGCTTCGGCTTCGGCCGGCGGGACGTTGCCGATGGGCTCGAGCAGCCGGCGGTGATTGTACCAGTCGACCCATTCAAGCGTGGCGTATTCGACGGCCTCGAACGACCGCCATGGCCCCCGCCGGTGGATCACCTCGGCCTTGAACAGGCCGTTGATGGTTTCAGCGAGGGCGTTATCGTAACTGTCTCCTATGCTGCCGACTGAGGGTTCGATGCCGGCTTCGGCAAGTCGCTCACTGTACTTTATGCTGACGTATTGCACTCCACGGTCAGAGTGGTGAATGAGATCGCCGGCAGGTCGGCGCTGGTAGAGAGCCTGCTCCAGGGCGTCCAGCACGAAGCTGGTCTGAGCGGAGCGGGAAGCTCGCCAGCCAACAATGCGGCGAGCAAACACGTCGATGACGAAAGCCACATAGACGAACCCGGACCAGGTCGCGACATAGGTGAAATCCGACACCCACAGCGCGTTGGGACGAGGGCCTTGAACTGCCGGTTCACTCGGTCGAGAGGGCAAGCCGCCGAGGGATCCGGCACTGTAGTGCGAGCCTTTCTTCCCCGCACGACCCCTTGCAGCCCCAAGACACGCATCAGGCGCGCCACCGTGCAGCGGGCGACGCGGATGCCCTCGCGGCCGAGCTGCCGCCAGATCTTCCGTACCCCGTAGACGCCGAAATTCTCCTCGAACACGCGGCGGATCTCGATCATCAGCGCCGCGTCGCTCCGGGCGCGTGCTGACTGCTTGGTAGGGTCGGTCTGCCGAGCTGCATGAGCGTAGTACGTCGATGGGGCGATCGGCAGCACCTTGCAGATCGGCTCGACCCCGTGAGCATCCCGGTGCTCGTCGATGAAGGCTTTCATGTCCGTGAGCGGCGGTCGAGCTCCGCCATGGCAAAATACGCGCTCGCTTTGCGCAAGATCTCGTTCGCCTGACGCAGCTCGCGGACTTCGCGCTCCAGCGCCTTGATGCGCTCGCGCTCGTCCGTCGTCGTGCCCGTCCGCGGACTCTTACTGCTTTCTGCCTCCTTGATCCAGTTGCGCAGGGTTTCCCCCGAACAGCCGATCTTGGACGCGATCGAACGGATGGCCGCGTGCCGCGAGCTATGCTCGCCCTGGTGCTCCTGCACCATCCGGACCGCACGCTCGCGGACCTCGGGGGAAAATGGGGGTGTGCGCTTCGTCATGGCTCCAGTCTCGCAAGATCAGGAGCCTCCAGGAAACCCGGAGCGGTTCAACAGCGTCCAAACGCATAAGCCTGATCCTACTCAAACAGGCACTAAGAGATGGCGGAGGGGGCCGACGCCGCGGAGCTGGGCCCCGACCTGCGCAAGATCGAGGGCAACGCCCGCCATCTCCTCGGCCTCATCAACGACGTGCTCGACCTGTCGAAGATCGAGAGCGGCAAGATGGAGGTCTTCGCCGAGACGTTCGACGCCGCGGGCATGGTGCGCGACGTCGCCTCGACGGTGCAGGGCCTCGTCGCCAAGAAGGGCAACTCGCTCGACGTCCACGTGTCCGAGAACGTCGGCCTTCTACGGACCGACGTCACCAAGCTGCGCCAGATCCTGCTGAACCTGCTCAGCAACGCGGCCAAGTGCACCGAGAACGGCACGATCACGCTGTCGGCGATGCGCATCCCAGGCGGCACGGGTGGGGACTGGATGGCGTTCCGGGTGGCCGACACGGGGCTCGGCATGACCGAGGGGCAGCTCGACAAGCTGTTCCAGCGCTTCACCCAGGCCGATGCCTCCACGACGCGCCGGTTCGGCGGCACCGGCCTTGGGCTGTCCATCTCCAAGGCCTTCGGCGTCATGCTGGGCGGCGACCTGTCGGTGGACAGCGCACCCGGCGAAGGCTCGACCTTCAGCCTGTTCGTGCCGGCCGATCTGGGGGAGGCAAGTGACGGCGGGGTCGAAGGCGCGACGGCCGGCGACGGCGAAGACCAAGTGGCGGAGCCAGGGTCGCGCGGCGTCGTGCTCGTCATCGACGACGACCCGGCCCAGCGCGACCTCGTGGTCCGCTTCCTCGACCGTGAGGGTTTCAGGGCCGTCACGGCGGCGGACGGCTTCGCCGGCCTGCAACTGGCCCGCACGGTGCGCCCGACGGCGATCCTGCTCGATGTCACGATGCCGGGGCTCGACGGCTGGTCGGTGCTGAGCGCACTCAAGGCGGACCCGGAGGTGGCCGACATTCCCGTGGTCATGGTCACCTTCGTCGACGAGCGCGGCCTCGCCTCGACGCTGGGCGCCGCCGACTACGTCATGAAGCCGGTGAGGTGGGAGACCCTGAAGCAGGTGATGGGGCGCTTTTGCGGGGGGCAGGGGTCGGTGCTCGTCGTGGACGACGACGCCGACATGCGCCACCACGCCCGCTCGGTGCTGGAGCGCGACGGCTGGGACGTGGTCGAGGCCGGTGATGGCCTCGACGCCCTGGCACGCGTCGCCGAGGCCGGGCCGCGGGTTGTGCTGCTCGACCTGGAGATGCCCGTGATGGACGGCTTCGCCTTCCTGCAGGCCTTCCGTGCCTTGCCGGAATGTGGCGGCGTGCCGGTGGTCGTGCTCACGTCCAAGGACCTGACCCGTGACGACCGGCGCCGCCTGCGCGGTGCGGACGAGGTCCTCAGCAAAGGGGTGACGAGCCTCGCCGACCTGTCGCGCGAACTCGCCAAGGTCACGGTGATGAAGGAAAGGGATGCACGATGAAGATCCTGCTGGTCGAGGACCACGAGGAAATTTGGGACTTCCTGTCCCGGCGGCTGAGGCGCCGCGGCTTCGAGGTCGCGGTGGCGACCGACGGGCAGGAAGGCGTCGACAAGTCGAAGAGCGAGGCGCCCGACATCATCCTGCTCGACATGAACCTGCCAACCGTGGACGGATGGACGGCGGCGGCGATGATGCGGGCCGATCCGGTGACAGCGGGGCTGCCCATCATCGCCCTGACGGCGCACGCCATGTCTGGCGACCGCGACAAGGCCATCGCGGCCGGCTGCACGGACTATTGTCCGAAGCCCATCGACTTCTCCGACCTCCTGTCGAAAATCGAGCGCTACGCACCCAAGGCTTGAGCCGCAGTCCAAGATTAGGCGCGCGCCGGTCGGGCAACCTGGCGCTGGGCACCGTCGAAACGAGAGGCGTAGCCATCGGCCGACGAGGGCGTCGAGAGTCGATGTCGGCCGAAACGAGACGCGAGGAACGAACGAGCATGGCACGACCCGACATCGCCGCCATCCGTGACGGAGGCGCCTTGGGCGAACGCATGCGCGCGCTCGACTGGACCACGACGCCCATCGGCGCCCCGAGACAGTGGCCTCCGGCGTTGCGGACGCTGGTCGCGATTATGCTCGGCTCCAAGCAACCCATGTTCGCCGTCTGGGGACCGGGGCTGACCCTGCTCTACAACGACGCCTACCGCGCCGTCCTCGGTCACAAGGACCACGACGCGCTCGGCCGCAGCTTCCTCGACGTCTGGGACGAGATCCGCGCCGACCTCGTGCCGCTCGTCGAGCAGGCCTTCGCGGGCGAGGCCATCCACATGGACGACATCACCCTCATGATGGATCGCGAGGGTCTGGACCCCGAGGCGCACTTCGCCTTCTCGTACACGCCCGTGCGCGACGAGGACGACATCGTGCGCGGTTTCTTCTGCGCCTGCACCGAGACCACCGAGGTGGTGATGGCGAACCGCCGCCAGGCGTTCCGCCTGGAGCTGGAGGACGCGCTTCGTGGAATCGAGTCGGCCGAGGCCTTGATGAACACTGCCGTGGCAGCGCTCGGCCGTCACCTCGACGTCAGCCGTGCCGGCTATGCCGAGATGCAGTCCGATGACGAGACGGTGGTGCTGGCCTCCAGCTTCGCCAACGGCGTCATGTCACTCGAAGGCGCGTACAGGCTTGACGCGTTCGGGCGTGCCAACGCGTCTCGTCAGCGTCGCGGTGTGACGACCGTCGTCCAGGACGTCCAACTCGATCCCGACTTCGACGCCGCATCCTTCGCCGCCATCGAAATCAGGGCATTCGTGTCCGTGCCGGTGATGCGGGCCGGACGCCTCGCCGCCACGCTCTTCGTGAACCAGTCCGCGCCCCGGCTTTGGTCGGCGGCGGACGTCGCCCTGGTCGAGGCCGTCGCGATCCGCGTCGGCGACGCCGTGCAGCGCGTGCGCGCCGAACACGAGGCGCAGGCCAGCGCCGCACGTTTCCGCGCCCTGACCGAGGCGCTGCCGAACCAGGTTTGGACCGCGACGCCGGACGGGGCCCTCGACTGGGTGAACGGCCGGACGAGGGAGTATTGTGGAACATCGGACATCCTGGCCGGCGACCGGGCCTGGACCCTGCTCGTGCATCCCGACGACATGGCGGACGCCGAGAGGCGCTGGGGACACGCCCTGCGCACGGGCGAGGTCTACGAGACGGAGTTCCGCATCCGCCACCACGACGGGGCGGACCGCTGGCACCTCGTCCGCGCCCTGCCCGAACGGGACGCTTCGGGCGCCATCGTGCGCTGGATCGGCACCAACACCGACATCGACGACCAGAAGCAGGCCGAGCTTGCGCTCGGCGCCGCCAAGGCCGTGGCCGAGGAGGCCAACGTCGCCAAGAGCACCTTCATCGCCAACATGAGCCACGAGCTGCGCACGCCGTTGTCGGCCATCATCGGCTATTCGGAGATGATGGCCGAGGAGATCGCCGATGGCTGCGACGCGGCCGACCTCGCCTCAGACATGTCCAAGGTCGAGGGCAATGCCCGCCATCTGCTCGGCCTCATCAACGACGTGCTCGACCTGTCGAAGATCGAGAGCGGCAAGATGGAGGTCTACGCCGAGGACTTCGACATCGAACCCACGTTGCGCGAGGTGGCCAGCACGGTAGGGACCCTCATCGGCAAGAAGGACAACCGTCTCGTGCTGGACCTCGCACCCGGACTCGGGGCCGCCCACACCGACGTGACCAAGCTCCGGCAAGTTTTGCTCAACCTCCTGTCCAATGCCGCCAAGTTCACCGAAGGCGGGACCATCACGCTGTCGGCCTCGCGCGGGCCTGCGCCGGACGGGAGGGACCGCCTGAGCTTCGCGGTGCGGGACACCGGCATCGGCATGACGCCCGAGCAGCTCGCCAAGCTGTTCCAGCGCTTCACCCAGGCCGACGCCTCGACCACGCGCCGGTTCGGCGGCACGGGCCTCGGCCTGTCGCTGACGCGCGCCTTCGCCGACATGCTCGGGGGCGAGGTCGGCGTCGACAGCGTCGCCGGCGAGGGCAGTACCTTCACCTTCTCGCTCCCCGCCGTCCACGCGTCCAGCGCCGACGCGGAGGCTTTGCCCGACCCTGAGATCACCGCCGACGAGGTCGGGACGGGCGACCTCGTTCTGGTGATCGACGACGACGCCGACCAGCGTGCGTTGATGACGCGGTTTCTCCATCGAGAGGGCTTCCGCGTCCAGGTGGCGGCCGACGGTCGGTCGGGGCTGGCGCTCGCGCGGCGGCTCCGTCCCCGCGCGATCCTGCTCGACGTCATGATGCCCGGCGTGGACGGCTGGTCGGTGCTGACCGAGCTGAAGGCCGACCCTAACCTGTCGGCTACGCCCGTCGTCATGGTGACCTCCGTCGACCAGCGCAGCCTGGCGGCGTCGCTTGGGGCGGCCGAATACATGCTAAAGCCGGTGCGCTGGGACCGCTTTCGCGACGTGATGGAGCGGTTCCGCAGCACCTCGGGCGGCATCCTGGTCGTCGAGGACAGCGACGACGCGAGAGTCGCCATCTGCTCCGTGCTGGAGGACGACGGCTGGACGGTGGTCGAGGCGGCGGATGGGCGCGAGGGCCTCGCCAAGGCCGCCGAAAGGCGTCCCGAGGTGGTGCTGCTCGACCTCAACATGCCGGTGATGGACGGCTTCGACTTCCTCGACGGATTGCGCAAGTTGCCCGGCTGCGCGGAGGTGCCGGTCGTGGTGCTGACGGCGCGGGACTTGACGAACGAGGACCGACAGCGCCTGCGGGGCGCGAGCCAG